>NZ_JBEXUR010000004.1:0-111400 GCF_040614415.1 Micromonospora sp. NPDC005979
CCCTCGCTCTTCCCCCCCCGTAAATTTTTCGTGTCGTGTTTTTTTTGGGGGGGGGGGGGGCCGCCCGGGCCCCCCCCCCCCCCGCCCCCCCCCCCCCCCCCCGGCCGGTAGAGCGGTGTGACTGGTCAGCAGTCGTAGTACATGGCGAACTCGTGCGGGGTCGGGCGCAGACGCACCGGGTCGACCTCGTTGGCGCGCTTCCAGTCGACCCAGGTGGAGATCAGGTCGGGGGTGAAGACGCCACCCTCGAGCAGGTAGTCGTGGTCGGCCTCGAGCGAGTCGAGCACGGCCGGCAGCGAGCCCGGAACCTGCTTGACGTCGCCCCACTCCTCCGGCGGGAGGTCGTAGAGGTCCTTGTCGATCGGCGTCGGCGGCTCGATCTTGCTCTTGATGCCGTCCAGGCCGGCCATCATCATGGCCGAGAAGGCCAGGTAGACGTTTGCCGACGGGTCCGGCACGCGGAACTCGACGCGCTTGGCCTTCGGGTTGCTACCGGTCACCGGGATGCGGGTGCAGGCGGAGCGGTTGCGCTGCGAGTAGACCAGGTTGACCGGGGCCTCGTAGCCCGGCACCAGGCGACGGTACGAGTTGACCGTCGGGTTGGTGAACGCCAGCAGCGACGGGGCGTGGTGCAGCAGACCGCCGATGTACCAGCGGGCGGTGTCGGACAGGCCGGCGTAGCCGGTCTCGTCGTAGAACAGCGGCTCACCGTTGAGCCAGAGGCTCTGGTGGGTGTGCATGCCGGAGCCGTTGTCACCGAAGAGCGGCTTGGGCATGAACGTGGCGGTCTTGCCGTTGGCCCAGGCCTCGTTCTTCACGATGTACTTGAAGAGCTGGAGCTGGTCGCCGGCGTGCAGCAGCGTCGAGAACTTGTAGTTGATCTCGGACTGGCCGGCGGTGCCCACCTCGTGGTGCGAGCGCTCCACGGTGAAGCCGGTGTCGACCAGGCGACGCACGATCGAGTCGCGCAGGTCGGCGTAGTGGTCGACCGGCGGCACCGGGAAGTAGCCGCCCTTGTAGGCGGTCTTGTAACCGAGGTTGCCGCCCGCCTCGTCGCGGCCGGTGTTCCAGGCGCCCTCGATCGAGTCGATGTAGTAGAACGACTGGTGCGCCGAGGTCTCGTGGCGGATCGAGTCGAAGATGTAGAACTCCGCCTCGGCGCCGAAGTAGGCGGTGTCGGCGATGCCGCTGGCCGCCAGGTACGCCTCGGCCTTCTTCGCGACGTTGCGCGGGTCGCGGCTGTAGGCCTCGCGGGTGAACGGGTCGTGGATGAAGAAGTTCAGCGCGAGCGTCTTCTGCGCGCGGAACGGGTCGATGAACGCGGTGGCGACATCCGGGAGCAGGAGCATGTCCGACTCGTGGATCGCCTGGAAACCGCGGATCGACGAGCCGTCGAACGCGAGGCCGTCGGTGAAGAGGTCGTCGTTGACGGACTCGACCGGCAGGTTGAAGTGCTGCATCACACCGGGCAGGTCACAGAAACGCACGTCGACGAACTTCACGTCCTCGTTCTTGAGGTATCGCAGCAGTTCCTCGGGATTGGCGAACACACATCCTCCTGGCACGTCCACGGGTGGCTAGCGTCCTGGGGACGCTATGGCCGGGGAGTTGCCCGGCCATGTCTTCAGTGTTTCTGCCGTGTTACGTCCCTCGCGGAGCGTCAGGGATGCTCCTGTCCACGCACTCAGCCTGCGCGAACGTCGTACCGGCTGTGCCAGTGTAATGACACTTGAGGCCATTGGCCCGAATCGGCACGCTGTGGTGACGGCTCCTCGACGGCTCCTCGGCGGCCCCGATTCGGACGCGGATACCCTTGATCGCTGTGACCAATCCGCACGTCCCGGCAGCGCCGGCCAGCGACCCGACCTTCACCCCGCCGAGCCTGGGCCGGCGCTTCGGCGCGCTGATCGTGGACTGGGTGCTCTGCCTGCTGGTGGCCAACATCTTCGCCGATCCGGTACGCGACGGTTGGGCACCGGTGCTCGTGCTGATCCTGGAGTACGGCCTCTTCCTCGGCCTGTTCGCCCAGACGCCGGGCATGTACATCACCAAGGTCCGCTGCGTGAACTGGCACGACGGGGGCCGGATCGGCGTGCTCCGCGCGCTGGCCCGGGGCGTGCTGCTGGCGCTCGTCGTCCCCGCGCTGATCATGGACCAGCACCGCCGGGGCGTACACGACCGGCTCGTCGACTCCGTCGTCGTCGACGCCCCCCGCGCCTGACGGTCGACTTCCACGAGAAAGAGCCGGACCCGTGGGGGTCCGGCTCTCTTCGGGTACGAGGTCAGCGTCGCGGCTGGCGGGCGCCGCCCGGCGGGCGCATGTTCTTCGGGATCGCGCCCTTGGGCATCTGCGGACGGGCGGTGAGCGCCTTGAGGCGCCTGTCCAGCGCGTTGACGTCCTTGCCGCTGAGCGCGCGGGGCAGCCGCAGCAGGGTGTTGCGCAGCTTGCGGATCGGCAGCTCGCCCTCCTGCTGGCCGATCACGTAGTCGTGCAGCGGGGCGGAGCCGATGACCTTGGCCAGTCGACGCTTCTCCTGCCCGAGCAGGCCGCGTACGCGCTGGGGGTTGCCCTCGGCCAGCAGGATCACGCCCGGCCGGCCGATCACCAGGTGGACCATGTCCATCTGGGTGGTGGAGCTGACGGCCGGCGTGACCCGCCAGTCGCCGCGCATGTTATCCATGATCTGCGCCGCCGCGCCGGGCTGCCCCTCGGCGGCGTTCATCATCGCCGCGTTGGACCGCAGGTTCAGCACGATCAGCACCGCGAGCAGGGCGAACAGGATGCCCAGCGGCAGCCAGATCCAGCCCCAGAGGATCACCGCGACCACGGTGAGCGCGAGCGGGATGAGCACCGCTGCGGCGACCAGCGGCGCGAACCACCGGTCCTGCTTGGCGGTGAACTGGAACACCATCCCGATCTGCTTCAGCCGCTGGCCGAACGAGACCTTCTCCTGGGGCTTTGCCATGCCGCAGAGTCTAGTGGTCCCCGTCGCCCGGGTTGATCCGCGTCCGGGTGCCGCCCGGCTGAGTACCTTACGTCCCCTCAGCGGCCCGGATCGGGCGGGTAAGGAGGGTGCCGCCGGGAGAGATGAGGCGGTGTGCCCATGCCGGGTCGGGGCCTTCACGCGAAGAGTTGTCGGCAGCGAACGACGACGCGACGAAGGAGCCCGACATGTTCGGCAACGACGTGGACTTCCTGCTCTCCCTGCACCGTACCCAGGCCGCCGAGCTGCGGGCCGAGGCCGCCGCCGAGCGACTGGCCCGCTCGGTGACGCGCCGGGCCGGCCGTACCTGGACGGGACGCCGTCAGCCGGTCCGCCGCACGGGCGACGACCGCCGGTGACCGCGACCGCGCCACCCGACACGGCCGACCGGCCCGTCCCGTCGCCAAACGGGGGCGGCGGGACGAGGCCGCGACCGCCGGCCGGGCCGCCATGGCGCGGGCCGGCCGGCGGGGTCGCGGTGTCGTCCGGTCATGGCATGCTCGGTCGCGTGACCCTCCGTGCCGCGAGTTCCGTCCTTGTCGGCCGCCAGCGCGAGATCGCGGCGCTGCACGACGCGCTGGGTCGGGCCGGGAAGGGCGAGCCGGCCACCGTGCTGGTGGGTGGTGAGGCGGGGGTGGGCAAGACCCGGCTGTTGGAGGACTTCGCGGTCGGGGCCACCGCCGCCGGCAGCCGGGTGCTGGTCGGCCAGTGCCTGGAGCTGGGGGAGGCGGGACTGCCGTTCGCCCCGTTCGCCGCCGCGCTGCGCGCGGTGCTGCGGGCCGACGGCCCGGAGGTCTTCGCCGGTTTCGAGGCGGAGTTCGCCCGTCTGCTGCCGGAGCTGGGCCGGACGCCGACGGCGTCGACCGTGTCGCGAGCGGGACCGCTGACCGACGCCCCGCGCGGATACCTGTTCGACCTGGTCGCCGAGCTGTTCCAGCGGCTCGCCGACGTTCGGCCGCTGCTGCTGGTGATCGAGGACCTGCACTGGGCGGATCGGTCCACCCGGGATCTGATCGGTTTCCTGGTCCGGGCCGCGCGGCCGGGTCGGCTCCTGCTGGTCTGCACGTACCGCACCGACGAGTTGCAGCGCGGACATCCGCTGCGCCCGTTCCTCGCCGAGCTGGACCGGGCCCGCGGTGTGGAACGGGTCGAGCTGGGCCGGCTGGACCGCGACGGCACCGGCGCGATCCTCGCCGACCTGCTCGGCGGCGAGCCGGCGCCGCGTGCCGTCGACGACGTCCACAAGCGTACGCAGGGCAATCCGTTCTTCATCGAGGAGCTGGCGGTGGCCGGCGACCCGATCGGCTGCGCGGCGATCCCCGAGACGCTGCGGGACCTGCTGCTGGCCCGGGTGGACCGGCTGCCCGAGCCGACCCAGCGGGTCCTGCGGATCGCCGCGGCCGGCGGCACGCGCTTCGCCCACGACCTGCTCGCCGAGGTCGCCGGCCTGCCCGAGGCCGAGTTGGAGGACGCGCTGCGCGCGGCCGTCGCGGCCCAACTGGTGGTAGCCGACCGGGACGGCGACTACGAGTTCCGGCACGCTCTGGTCCGTGAGGCCGTGCACGACGAGTTGCTGCCCGGCGAGCACGCCCGGCTGCACGCGCGGTTCGCCGCCGCGATCGAGGCGCAGCCGCACCTGGTCGTCGCCGGCCGCGCCCCGGCCGAGATCGCCCACCACTGGTACGCGGCGCACGACCATCCCCGCGCCCTCGTCGCCGCTCGGGTCGCGGCCTGCGCCGCCGCCGACCGGTACGCCTACGCCGAGCAGCGTCGCCTGCTGGAGCGGGCGTTGGAGCTGTGGGAGTTGGTGCCGGACGCGGCCGACCTGCTGGGCATGGACCATCTGGCGTTGCTGGAGCAGACGCTGGACGCGGCGGTGACGGCCGGCGACTTCAGCCGGGCCATCACGTTGACCCGCGCCGGACTGGCCGAGGTGGACGCCGACGCCGCGCCGCTGCGCGCCGCCCGCCTGCTGGACCAGCGGGGCCGACTGATGGCCCTGCTGGGCAAGAGCGACGGCCGGCGGGAGCTGGACGAGGCGTACCGCCTGGCGGCCGGCGGTCAGCCCGGTGTCGAGCGGGTCCGGCTGCTCGCCGACATCGCCACCCACCTGGTCAAGATCGATGCCGCGCAGGCCGCCCGGGTGGCGGCCGAAGCTGCCACGGACGCCAAGGCGCTGGGCGCGGAACCGGCCCTGCTCGCGACCCGGATCGCGCTGCTCTGCCAGGGCGAACGGGACGGCGAACGGGGGCTCGCGGAGCTGGACCGCGCCGAGGCGGCGGCCCGGGCGTCCGGTGACGTGCCGGCCCTGGTGCTCGCCAAGGTGTTCCAGTCGGACCTGCTCTGCGAGGCGGGCCGCTACGCCGAGTCCGCCGAGGCGGCCGAGGCCGGCATGGCCGAGGCGCGGCGGGTGGGGATCAGCCGCTCGACGGGGGCGTACCTGCTGTCCAACCGGGCGGAGGCGCTGATCGCGTTGGGCCGCTGGGACGACGCGGAGACGGTGTGCGCCGAGGCGGCCCGGATCGACCTGTCCGGCGTGACCGGCCTGCACTGGCTCCAGGTGTGCGCCGGTCTGCGGCTGGCCCGGGCGCACCCGGGCGCCGACGAGCTGGTCGAGCGGGCGTTGGCCTTCCTCGGCCGGCCCTACCTGTGGCCGAACCACCGACTGCCCCTGCACGAGCTGGGGATCGAGGCGGCGCTGGCCGCCGACGACGTGTCCGAGGCGGTACGCGCGGCTCGCGTGGCGGTGGCCGACGAGAGCCTGCCGCAGCTACCCCGCGAGGGCTGGCCGGTGCTGAGCGCTGCCGCGCGTACCGCCGCCCGCACGGGTGACGTCGAGTTGGCCGCCGCCGTGGCCGCGCTCGCGGCCGACCTGCCGGCGCGACACCCGGCCGCGCGGGCGCACTCCACCCAGGTCGACGCCCTGCTGGCGGCCGACGACGAGGCGTTGCCGACGTGGCGGACGGCGGTGCGGGCGTGGCGGGCCGACGGGCAGCCGTACCCGCTGGGCCGGGCGTTGCTGGCGCTGGCGGAGGCCGCCGCCCTGGCCGGCGAGCGGGACGAGGTGTCGGCGGCGATCACCGAGGCGGCCGAGATCGCCCGGCGGCTCGGCGCGACGCCACTGGCCGGTGCCGCCGCCACCCTGGCGCGGCGGGTCGGTCTGCGCGCGGCGGGCGCCGGTGGGACCGGCCCGGATCTGCTGACGTCCCGGGAACGGGAGGTGCTGCGGCTGGTCGCCGAGGGGCACAGCAACAGCCGCATCGCCGAGCGCTTGTTCATCTCACCGAAGACGGCAAGCGTGCACGTCTCCCGCATCATCGCCAAGCTGGACGTCACCAACCGGGGGGAGGCCGCCGCGCTGGCCCACCGCCTCGGCCTGCTGGCCGAGCCCGCCGCCCGGGGTTGACGTCGCCGTTAGCCGCGCGGGAGGTAGATGCGCCAGCCGTCGAGGATGACCACGTCGAGGGCGTCCGGGCCCGCGCCGAGTCGCGCGTCGAGCCGGGCCGCCAGCGGCGACCCGGTCGGCGCCACCCAGGCGGGCGCCGCCGCGCGCTCCACCTCGCGGCGGTACGCGGGGTAGCGGTCGAAGCCGGGGCGCAGGTCGTCGTCGACGACCGCGCAGACCACCCGCTCCGCGCTGGCGAAGGTGAGACGGTTGCAGGTCCAGTAGCCGGCGCGCACGTGTCGTACACCGAGGTCACGCAGCGTGGTCACCAGCTCGGCGTGTCGGGCCTCGGCGGCCCCGGTCGCCGGGGCCGTCCGCGCCGCCTGCGCGGTGGCCCAGGCGGTGGTGAGCAGCGTGGCGGCCAGGACGGCGACCGCGACCGGCCGGGCCGCCGTCGACCCCGACCGGGCCCGCGTCCAGACCGGCCAGAGCAGCGCCGGCACGGCGATGAGCAGGGTGGACAGGTACCGGGCGCTGTCCGCCGGGGTCAGGCCGGAGGAACTACTCACGGTGTACGCGACGAGCGTCGCCACCGCGGCCAGCACGAGAGCCAGCCGTACCGCTCCCGCGACGCGGGGCGAATCATCTGTGCCGGCCGAGGTGGGGGGTCGACGCAGGGTGCGCCAGGCCGTGCCGGCCGCGACGACGACTAACACCGGCAGCGCGTACGCCCACCACAGTTGCCAGGTGGCACAGGCGCCGGGGTCGCAGAAGCCCATCCCGAGCGGCGGTCCGACCAGCAACCCGCCGTGCAGCCGGGCAGCCCACCCGGCGGTGGCGTCGGCGCCACCCGCGGCGAGCACCGCGTGCACCGGGTTCCGCCCGGTCGACAGGCTGTCCGCGAGCAGCGGGGCGGCTCCCAGCAGGACGGCCGCCCCGACCAGCGCGCCGGCCCGACCGCGCAGCTCCCGGTGGCGGAACCCGACGAGCACCGCGCCGGTCGCCACGACGTACGGCAGCACCAGCGGATCGACCCAGAGCATCAGGCCGGCCAGGAATCCCCAGGTCGCCCAGCGCGTCAGCCGCCATCCGGGTCGGCCGGCGGCCAGGTCCACGGCGAGCAGGGCGAGCGCCACCCCGACGGCGTTCATCTCGGGGTAGCCGCCGCCGGCGATCAACTGGTTCTTGACGATCCGGTCGGCCCCGAGGGCGAGCAGGACGACCACCAGCAGACCGAACCAGCGGTCCCCGGTCAACCGCAGCGTCAGTCGCCAGGCCAGCAGCAGGAACAGCGCGTACAGCGCCAGCGTGGGCAGTCGCAGAGCGAACAGCGACGGACCGGCGAGGGCGAACACCGGCGCGGCCAGGTACGCCTCCAGCGTGCCCATGTACTGCTGGCCGTAGAACCAGACCGGGAAGTCCTCGCCCCGGGCGATGTGCAGCGCGGCCAACCCCATGGTGGCCTCGTCGCTGTTCGTCGGCGGAGTGGCGTGGCCCAGCAGCCAGAGCCGGTAGCCGACCCCGGCGAGCAGGGCCAACCCGGTGAGCCAGCCGAGGAGTCCGAGTTGCGCGCCGGGCCGCGGACGCGGTCGATCCGCGCCGCGCGGCTGGTCGCGTACCCCGGCGGTCATCGCACGATCATGACACCCGGGCGCCGCACGGTCCGTGCGGCGCTGTCGGCGGGTCAGCCGGCGGTGGCGACGGTGCTGGCGGCGCGGGCGTCGAGCGCCTGCTGGTAGAGCCGGCCGGCGCGGTACGACGAGCGCACCAGCGGTCCGCTCATCACCCCGGCGAAGCCGATCTCCTCGGCCTCCTCGCGCAGCTCCACGAACTCCTCCGGCTTGACCCAGCGGGTCACCGGGTGGTGCCGGGGGGAGGGGCGCAGGTACTGCGTGATGGTGATCAGCTCGCAGCCCGCCTCGTGCAGGTCGCGCAGCGCCTGCGAGACCTCGGCCCGCTCCTCGCCCATGCCCAGGATGAGGTTGCTCTTGGTGACCAGGCCGTCGGCGCGGGCCTGCCGGATCACGTCGAGCGAGCGGTCGTATCGGAACGCGGGGCGGATGCGCTTGAAGATGCGCGGCACGGTCTCCACGTTGTGCGCCAGCACCTCGGGCCGGGAGCCGAACACCTCGGCCAACTGCTCGGGTACGGCGTTGAAGTCCGGGATCAGCAGCTCGACGCCGCAGCCGGGCTGGAGGGCGTGGATCTGCCGGACCGTCTCGGCGTAGAGCCACGCGCCGCCGTCGGGCAGGTCGTCCCGGGCGACGCCGGTGATGGTGGCGTAGCGCAGGCCCATCGAGACGACCGACTCGGCGACGCGACGGGGCTCGTCGGCGTCGAACTCGGCCGGCTTGCCGGTGTCGATCTGGCAGAAGTCACAGCGCCGGGTGCATTGGTCACCACCGATGAGGAAGGTGGCCTCCCGGTCCTCCCAACACTCGTAGATGTTGGGGCAGCCGGCCTCCTGACAGACCGTGTGCAGCCCCTCGCGCGAGACGAGCCCGCGCAACTGGGTGTACTCCGGGCCCATCTTGGCCTTGACTTTGATCCACGGCGGTTTGCGCTCGATCGGCGTCTCGGCGTTGCGCGCCTCGATCCGCAGCAGGCGACGCCCCTCGGGGGCGGCCGTTGCGGAGCGCGCTGCCTGGCCGGTCGTCGGCGCGGAGTGCTCGATCGTCACGAAAACGAGCCTACGCCGGATGGTGGCCGTCTATGTGCGTCAGGCGACCGGCGTCACGCCGCTGACGTTGTGACGCCGGACACCGGTAAGCCGAAAAATGGCGTCACACGCACGGCCTCGGGGTGTTAGCGTCGGCGCCAACAGCGACGACGGAGCCGAGTAGCCTCCCGACCCCGCCAGTGCAGAGAGCCGCCGGTGCTGAGAGGCGGTCTGGCGACGGGTGCGTGAAGACCCTCCCGAGCTGCGGGCAGAACGGCGGCGACGCCTAGTAGAGCTCGCCCGGCTGGCCCCGGTCATCAGGCGACGAACGAGGCCCCCGCTTCGGCGGGGGCGAAGGTGTGGTGGCACCGCGAGGTTCCCGCTCGCCCACACCTCCCTGGGGCTGACGCGACGCATCGCTGCCCCCGGGCGGCGACGGCGTGGCGATCGACCGAGGAGTCCGCCATGCGACGAACACTGTCCCACCACCTGGGCGCCCAGATCGGCTCGACCGTGCGTATCGCCGGCTGGGTGCACCGACGCCGACTGCTCAAGTCGGTGGCCTTCCTGATCGTGCGTGACGCGTCCGGCCTGGCCCAGGTGGTCGTCACCGACCCGGCCGTCCGCGCCGAACTGGCGAAACTCACCGAGGAGACGGTCGTCGAGGTCACCGCCACGGTCACGTCGAACGGCACCGCGCCCGCCGGGGTCGAGCTGACCGACCCGACGGTACGTCCACTCGGCCCACCCGCCGAGCCGCCGCCGTTCGACCTGTACCGGCCGGCGCTCACCGCGAGCCTGCCCACCCAGCTCGACAACGCCCCGACGGCGCTGCGTCACCCGACCCGCTCGGCGGCGCTGCGGATCTCGGCGGCGGCGGTGGCCGGCTTCCGTGCCGCGCTCGACGCCCGCGACTTCGTGGAGGTCCACACGCCGAAGGTGGTCAGCTCCAGCACCGAGAGCGGGGCGAACGTGTTCGCGCTGGACTGGTTCGGCCGGCCCGCGTACCTGGCCCAGTCGCCGCAGTTCTACAAGCAGCTCATGGTCGGCGTCTTCGAACGGGTCTACGAGGTGGGACCGGTCTTCCGGGCCGAGCCGCACGACACCGTCCGGCACCTCGCGCAGTACACGTCGCTCGACGCGGAACTGGGCTTCGTCGCCGACCACCGCGACGTGATGCGGGTGCTGCGCGACGTCGTCGCCGGCATGCTGGGCGCGGTGACCGAGCGGGCCGGGGACGCCCTGGCGACGCTGGGCGTCGAGGTGCCGGCCGTACCGGCGGAGATCCCAGCGGTGCACTTCACCGAGGCGTTGGTGATCGCCGGCGCTCCCGCCGACGAGCCGGACCTCGCGCCCGCCCACGAACGGGCGCTCGGCGAGTGGGCCCGCCGCGAACACGGCTCCGACTTCCTCTTCGTCACCGGCTACCCGATGGCGAAGCGACCCTTCTACACCCACCCAGACCCGGCGCGGCCCGCGTACTCCAACGGGTTTGACCTGCTCTTTCGGGGTCTGGAGCTGGTCACCGGCGGGCAACGGCAACACCGGCACGCCGACTACCTGGCGGCGTTGGCGGCCCGGGGTGAGTCGGTCGAGCCGTACGCCGAATATCTGGACGCGTTCCGGCACGGCATGCCGCCGCACGGCGGTTTCGCCATCGGGCTGGAACGGTTCGTGGCCCGCCTGGTCGGGGCGGCCAACGTCCGGGAGGTCACCGCGTTCCCGCGCGACCTGCACCGCCTGACGCCGTAAGGAAGGGCCCCCCGCTAACGCCAGAGGTAGAGCAGGGGGCCCTTGCTAACTGGCTCGGCGGCCGGAACCCGCCCAACTCAGAAGCCGATCAGGGTGGCGAGCCGGTCGCGGAGCCGGGCCGCCTGCGGGCCGTTGAGGTCGAGCGCGAGCGCCGCCCGGTACGCCGTCGCGGCCTCGTCGGTCCGGCCGAGGCGGTACAGCAGTTCGGCACGGGTGGCGTGGAACCACGGGTAGCCGTCCAGCCCGACGATCGCGTCCACCAGAGCCAGCCCGGCGGCGGGGCCGTCCCGTTCGGCGACGGCCGCCGCCCGGTTCAGCCGCACCACGGGTGTGTCGTGCACGGTGAGCAGCACGTCGTACCAGGAGATCACCGCATCCCAGGGCGTCTGGTCGTACGACGGGGCGAGGGCGTGGCAGGCCGCGATGGCGGCCTGGACGACGTACCGGTCGGGGTGGCCGGGGGTGCGACGCAGCCCTCGCCCGACCAGGTCGACTCCGGCGGCGATCGCGGCCCGGTCCCAGCGGGTCCGGTCCTGCTCGCTCAGCAGCAGCGGTCGACCGTCGTCGCCGATCCGCGCGGCCCGGCGGGAGTCCTGCAACAGCAGCAGGGCCAGCAGGCCGAGGCCGGTCGGCTCGTCCGGCATCAGCTCCACCAGCAGCCGTGCCAGTCGGATGCCTTCGTCCGCCAGCCCGACCCGGATCAGGTCGTCGCCAGCGCCGGCCGCGTAACCCTCGTTGAAGATCAGGTAGACGGTGGCGGCGACTCCGGAGAGCCGGTCGGGCAGGTCCTCGGCCGCCGGTACCCGATAAGGGATGCGGGCCCGGGCGATCTTCTGCTTGGCTCGGGTGAGCCGCTTGGTCATCGTCGCCTCGGGCACCACCAGGGCGCGGGCCACCTCGGCGGTGGTCAGCCCGCCGAGGGTACGCAGCGCCAGAGCCACCTGCGCGTCCAGGGACAGCGCCGGATGGCAGCACGTGAAGATCAGCCGCAGCAGGTCGTCCCGGACCGCCTCGGGGGAGTCCGGCGCGGGATCGAGCAGCGCCACGGCCTCGGCCTCCTTCCCGGCGCGGCGGGCCTCGCGGCGGATCACGTCGACCGCCCGCCGTCGGGCCACGACCAGCAGCCAGCCGCGCGGGTTGTCGGGTACGCCGTCCCGTGGCCAGCTCTCCAGCGCGCGGACGACCGCGTCCTGCGTGGCGTCCTCGGCGAGGTCGACGCTGCCGGTGACGCGGATCAGCGTGGCGAGGATCCGGGGCCGTTCGGCCCGGACGACCCGCGCCGCCACATCAGCGGCGGTCGCCGCGTCACCGGTCAGCATCGGGTCAGAGCGGGATGACGGGGCGCACCTCGACCGCGCCGTTCCAGGCCGCCGGCATCTTCGCGACCGTCGCCACGGCCTCGTCCAGGTCCGCGCATTCGAGCAGGTAGAAGCCGGTCAGGGCTTCCTTGGTCTCGGCGTACGGGCCGTCGGTGGTGAGCACGTCGCCGCCCTTGCCGCCGACGACGCGCACGGTGGTCGCCGTGGCGGTCGGGTAGAGCGCGCTGCCGCCGCGGATCACCGCACGGGCGGCCGCGCCGAACTCCCGGTACTCCGCCATCTCGTCAGCCTGCTCGGGACTGCTCCAGTCGACGTCCGCGGTGTAGGTGAGCGCGATGTAGGTGGGCATGTCCGCTCCTCGCGTCCGGGCCGGCGGCGGGCGCCGGCCTCAGGTGTCGAGCCGACGCTCTCGCCGACTCCACCATAGGGACGATCGGCCGGACGCCCCACGGGACACCCGGTGCGGAATTCCTGGTCGACGGGCGGGCTCAGACCTCGATGAGGGTGGCGAGGCGGCGCTCGACCACCGGCAGCACGTCGGCGACGGTGATCGGCCGGCCCAGCTCGGCGGTGAGCGATGTGACGCCCGCGTCGCGGATGCCGCAGGGCACGATCCGGTCGAAGTACGTCAGGTCGCAGTCGCAGTTGATCGAGAAGCCGTGCAGGGTGACCCCCCGGGCCACCCGGATGCCGATGGCGGCCACCTTGCGGGCCGGCCCCCGGTCGTCCTCGGGCACCCAGACTCCACTGCGCCCGTCGACCCGCCCTGCCGCCAGGCCGAACTCGGCGCACACGCCGATGAGCAGGTCTTCCGTGCGACGGACGTAGGCCACGACGTCCACCGGGTCGGGCAGTCGCACGATCGGGTAGCCGACGAGCTGACCCGGCCCGTGCCAGGTGATCTTGCCGCCGCGGTCCACGTCCACGACCGGGGTGCCGTCCATGGGACGGTCCCACGGCTCGGTGCGCTTGCCGGCGGTGTAGACGCTCGGGTGCTCCAGCAGCAGCACGGTGTCGCCGCGCTCGCCGGCCACCACCGACTCGTGCAGGCGTCGCTGCTCGTCCCAGGCGGCCTGGTAGTCGAGCAGGCCGGCGCGGACGGCCGTCAGGCCGGGGGTCGTGGTCGTCACGACGTCAAGCCTAGTCCCGTATCCGGCTTCGATCCCTGGTGAGCCGCCTCACCAGCGCAGAGATCAGGCCGGTGGGACGCGCCAGAGCCAGACGTCGTCGACCCGCTCTGGTTCGCCGAACAGTGCCGTGGCGGTACGCCGGACCGCCGCCTCGTCCACCTCGAACTTCGCGCCGTGCACCGCGTCGGCGAGGACCAGCGTCTCGATCCGCCAGTGCCGCAGGTCGGACTGGACTTCCGTCCGGGTGCCATCGGTGATGATCGGCACCAGCCCGGTGCGGCCGGCCTGGTCCATCAGGGCGCTCAGGGTGCGTGGCACCGGGCCGATCCGGCCCCGACCGTCCGGCCCGCCCGGGCCCAGGAAGAAGCCGCCCGGAATGGCGAACTCGCCGTGGCGGTGCGACAGGGCGTACGCCTGCCAGCGCTGGCCGTCCGGATAGATGTCCACGGTCAGCGGCACCGGCGTCAACGTGTTGCCGTCGGAGACGTACTCGCGCCAGGTGCCCGAGGTGATGAACCGGGGGATCGGCTCCCGCTCGTCGGTCAGCAGCGGGGTGGGCAGCAGCGGCAGCAGGGCCACCGCGAAGCCGATCGCCCAGGCCAGCTCCGTCGAGCGGTGCCGGGGTGGGGAGGTGCGCAACTGCTCGACGGTGTACGCCAGCAGCACCCCGATCACCGGGGCCACCACCAGCGCCAGCCGGGCGGGCAGCGCGGCGTTCACCACCGGGAACTGGCCGAGGATGTCGAACGGCATCGGCAGGTCGGTACGCCGCCCGTCGAACTTCGCGACCGGCCCGAAGGACAGCACCGAGAAGATCACCGCGACGACGCCCAGCGCCCAGAGGACCGCCCGGCGGCCGGGGTCGGCGCGTCGCCACAGCGCGACGAAGCAGACCACGGCGAGGACGAGCAGAGGGACCCCGAAGAACGAGTTCTCCTCGGTGGGGTTCGGCGCCAGCGCGGTCCCCAGCCCGACCTCCCCGGCCAGCGACCGGCGTGGGAACGCGGCGAACGCGGCGATGTCCTCGGAGTGGATCACCGGGTCGAAGCCGGTGCCGTGGAACCGCTGCGGCCCCGCGAAGTGCAACCACAGCGGGTACGCCAGCAGCACGCCGGCCACCACGGCGGTCACACCGAGCCCGCGCAGGAACGTGGGTAGCGCGGCGCGGGCCTCGGCCCGGTGGGCCGGGTGCAACGCCCAGACGGCGACGAACACGCCGAGCGCGAGAGCGGCGAAGAACAGGCCCTCGGCGGCGATCGAGAAGGCCACCGCGACCAGCACGCCGAGGATCACCCCGTCGCGCAGCCAGTGCCCGGGCCGTCGCAGCGCGAACAGCCGCCAGATCAACAGCGGGACCAGCCAGCCCGCGGTCCAGTTCAGGTGCGCGTTGGCGTGCGAGACCATGCCGGGGGAGTAGGCGATGAAGAGGCCGCCCACGGCGGCGGCGAGCCGGCTGCGGACGAGGTGCCGCGAGAGCAGCCAGTACCAGGCCAGCGCGGTGGCGAACAGGTTCAGGGTGAGGATCACGAGGAACGTCACCGGTGGCCCGACGAGGTACGTGAGCGGGGCGAAGACCACCGCGTACACCGTGATCGAGGTGTTGACCGCGAGGTTCACGCCGTCCGGGACGTTGATCAGATAGGTGAAGAAGGGGTTCTCCCCGTGGGTGACCGCGTGCCCGCCGAAGGCCAACAGCCACTCGAAGAGCGCCTGGTCGCTGGAGTTGACGGTGATCGTGCGGACGTTCGGATCCCGCCACAGCCCACTGGTCACCCAGACGGCGAGCGCGAGCGCCACCAGCACGACGATCAGGTCGGCCCGGAGGTCCCGGTGGGTACGCGGTGACGACGCTGGTGCGGGCCCGGTGGCCAGCGACGGGGAGGACGGCACGCAGCGGACGTTACCAATCGGACCTGGACGAGCCGGTCAGACCGGCGGTTGTTGTCAGCTCTGGTGCTGCCGTGGCGGGAGGAGTTCGGCGTACACAACGGCTGTCGTGAATGTGTGAACGCGCCCCATATCGGGTCGGCGACACACCGTCGTAACGTCTCGGCAACTTGACCGTGACCCAGTTCACAGTCTGCCCTGTCAGGAGGCCTCCGTGCGCCGCTCCTCGTCCCTCCTCACCCGGCTGACCGGTGCGGCCGCCGGGCTCGTCCTCGCCGTGGCGGGCGCGATCACCCTCGCCACGCCCGCCCAGGCCGCCAGCCTCACCCAGGTCACCGGGTTCGGATCCAACCCGGGCAACCTCGCCATGTACGCCTACCGGCCGGACAACCTGCCGGCCAACTCCCCGGCCGTGGTGCTGCTGCACGGGTGCGTCCAGAACGCCTCCGGCTACTTCGCCAACTCGGGCTGGCAGAAGTACGCCGACCTCTGGAAGTTCACGCTGATCGTCGCCCAGCAGCCCTCCGGCAACAACGCCAACTCCTGCTTCAACTTCTTCGAGACCGGCGACACGGCCCGAGGTCAGGGCGAGGCGCTGTCGATCAAGCAGATGGTCGACCACGCCAAGGCGAACTACGCCGTCGACGGCTCGCGGGTCTTCGTCAGCGGCCTCTCCGCCGGCGGGGCGATGAGCGCCGTCATGCTGGCCACCTACCCGGACGTCTTCGCCGCCGGATCGATCATCGCGGGCATCCCGTACCGCTGCGCCACCAGCATGGTCAACGCGTTCAGCTGCATGAACCCGGGCACGGACAAGACGCCGGCGGCCTGGGGCGACCTGGTCCGGGGCGCCTACTCCGGCTACACCGGCCCGCGCCCCCGGGTGGCCATCTGGCACGGCACGTCGGACACCACGGTCACCCCGCTGAACGGCACCGAGTCCCGCGACCAGTGGACCAACGTGCGGGGGATCTCGCAGACGCCGACCAGCACGTCGTCGCTGCCGGGCAACACCAGCCTCGAGGTGTACGGCAACGACGAGGTACGCCTCTACCGCGTCTCCGGCATGGGCCACGGAACGCCGGTCGACCCGGGCTCCGGGACGGACCAGTGCGGCGCCGCCGCCGCGTACTTCCTGGACACCATCTGCTCGACGTACCGCGACGCGCTCTTCTTCGGCCTGAACAGCGGCGGCACCACCCCCACGACCCCGCCCGCCACCTCGACTCCGTCGCCCGCCCCCACCGCGACGCCCACGGCGAGCCCGACCCCGACCACGCCGCCGACCTGCGTGACGGCGACCAACTACGCCCACGTGACGGCCGGTCGGGCGTACCAGTCCGGTGGCTACGCCTACGCCAACGGCTCGAACCAGCGCATGGGCCTCTACAACACCTTCTACACGAGCACCCTCAAGCAGACCGCCCCCAACTACTGGGTGATCGGCTGCTGACCCCCGCCGCCGCCCCGGCTGGACCGCGTTGATCAAGAGGTTTGCGTCAGATTCCGGCCCCCGGATGACGCAAACCTCTTGATCAACTGGGTGAGGGTGGGGCTGGTCAGTCCTGGAGGGCCGTCTTCAGGGCTTCGGGGAGGGTGGGGTGGGCGTAGGGGTAGGCGGCTTCCGTCAGGACTTTGGGGTGGACTCTCGTGCTGGTCAGGGCCTCGTGGGCGAAGCCGCCCAGGGCCACCTTGAGCGCCAGGGCGGGGATCGGGATGATCGCCGGGCGGTGCAGCTGTCGGGCCAGCTCGCGGGTGAACTCGGCGTTCGTCACCGGGTTCGGGCCCACCACGTTGACCGGACCGGCGATCTCGTCGTGCGTCAGCAGGAAGAGGGTCGAGTCCAGCCAGTCCGGCATGGAGATCCACGGCAGCCACTGCCGCCCACTGCCCAGCCGCCCGGCGATGCCCAGCTTGAACGGGAGCAACTGCGGCTTGAGCAGACCGCCGTCGCGGTGCAGCGGCAGGCCGGTACGGAGCCGGACCACGCGTACCCCGGCGTCCTCGGCCGGTCGGGTCGCGGCCTCCCACACCCGGCAGACGTCGGCCAGGAAACCGTCGCCGGCGGGGGCGTCCTCCTCGACCACCCGGTCGCCGGTGTTGCCGTACCAGCCGACGGCGGACGAGTTGAGCAGCGCCCGGGGTCGGTCGCTCCCGGGCAGGCCGGCGATCGTCGTCGCGAGCGTGGTGGTGCTGTCCACCCGGCTGGTGCGGATCAACCGCCGGTAGTCGTCGTTCCAACGCTTGTCGCCGACGCCCGCGCCGGCCAGGTTGATGACCGCGTCCGCCTCGGCGACCACGGCCGGGTCGAGCTGACCGGCCGCCGGGTCCCACTGCCGCTCGTGAGGGTCGCGCGGCGCTCGTCGCACGAGTCGGGTGACCTGGTGCCCGTCGGCGACGAGCCGGTCGCCCAGCCGGGTGCCGAGGAAGCCGGACGCGCCGGCCATGAGGATCCGCATGCCGTTATCTTCGTCGAAAACCCGCTCCCCGGACGCGCCCCGCCTCCACTCCTCGCCGATCTTGCACTTTGTGTCGCCGTTATGTCGGGCCAGGCCCGTTTCGTCGCCACCGAAAGTGCAAGATCGGCGAGGTGGGTCACGGGCGTAGGTCGGACAGGAGGTTCTCCACCTCGGCGTACGCCTCTGGGGGGAGTGGGCCCAGCTTCAGGGTTTCCAGGTTCTCATTGGCCTGGGTTACGGTGCGTAGGCCGGGGATCGGCACCGTCCGTGGGCTGCGGGCCAGCAGCCAGCCGAGCGCGCCCTGGGCGAGGGTCCGTCCGTCGGCGGTGAGCGCCGCACGGACCTGCTCGACCCGCGCCGCCCACTCCGGCGTCGGACGGCCGTCGGTGTACCACCGCAACCACTCGGGCGAACGGCCGCGTACGTCGTCCGCGCCGGGCGCCCGCGTCGAGCCGGTGAGCAGCCCCATCGCCAGTGGCCCCCGGTTGAGGCTCGCCAGGTCGTGGCGGTCGCAGACGGCGAGGACCGCCGCGTTGTCGCTCAGCACCGACTCGTCGTGCTGGATGGCGGCACAGTGCGGTCCGCCGGCCGCGAACGCCTCCGCCGAGGCCGCGTTGTCGGTGCTCCAGCCGTACGCCCGGATCTTGCCCTGGTCGACGAGGCCCTCGAGGGTGTCGACCAGGTCGAGCGCGGCGGACGTCGGCAGTTCGTTGATGTGCAGTTGATAGAGGTCGACGTGATCGGTGCCGAGGCGGCGCAGCGAGTCCTCCAGGCTGCGGACGGCGAACGTTCCGCTGGCGTCGGTGCCGAGCCACCGTCGGGTCTCTTCGTCGCTGACGTTGCCGAACTTGGTGGCGATCACCGCCTCGGACCGGCGGCCCGCGAGGGCCCGGCCGAGGACGCGCTCGCTGTGCCCGGCGCCGTAGTTGCTGGCCGTGTCGAACAGAGTCACCCCGAGGTCGAGAGCCCGGTGGATGGTACGGATCGACTCGTCGTCGTCGACCTCGCCCCAACCGAACGGCTGCCCCCCGTCACCCCAGAGCGGACCGCCGATCGCCCAGCATCCCATCCCGATCGCGCCCACCTCGATGCCGCTGCGTCCCAGCGTGCGTGTCGTCGTCATGCGGACCAGCCTCCAATCTGGAGTGCGCTCCAGGTCAAGGGCTGGCTAGCATCCGGGGCATGACCGGTTACGCCCCCGCCGAGGCCGCCCGGCGCAGCGGCTTCAGCCTGGACACCCTGCGGTACTACGAGAAGATCGGCCTGCTGGCCGATGTGGGTCGTACGCCGGGTGGCCAGCGCGTCTTCACCGACGATGACCTGAGCTGGCTGCTGCTCTTCCGCTGCCTGCGGGACACCGGGATGCCGATCGCCCAGATGTGCCGGTACGCGTCGCTGGCCCGTGCCGGTGAGCACACTGTCGACGAGCGGCGTGAGCTGCTGCGACAGCACGCGGCGCAGGTGGAGGAGCAGATGCGCCTGCTGCGGCGTCAGTACGACCATCTGCGGGAAAAGATCCGCTTCTACGAGCGGCTGCCCGGTCCGCCCGCTCCCGACGAGGGTCGGTGATCGCGGGGGACCAGGTCGGCGCGCGGCTCAGCTCGGCGCGGTCAGGCCGAGCAACTGCTCGGCAGTCCCGGGCCGGCCGGCGAGCGCGTTCAACGCGCTGACCAGCCGCTTCTCCTCGTAGCGGAAGTGTGTCTCCAGCAGGGCGGCCAACCCGTCCAGCTCGGCGCGTACCTGAGCCGTCGGCAGCGGCCGGTCGTCGCCGAGCAGTTCCTCGACCCGGGCGAGGATCCCCGCCACCACCTCGTGGTCGACGATCAGGTTGGCCAGGACCGGGCGCAGCTCGGGCACCTCGTCGGCCAGGACCCGGAACGCGCCCGCGTCCTCGCCGGTGTGGTGGCGACCGAGCGCGGCGCAGAAGGTCAGGCAGTGGGCCCGTAGGTCCCGTGCGGGGGCGTCCAGGTCGGCCCGGAGGCGGGCCAGCTCCGTGCGGAGCCAGAGGTGGATCTCGATCATCTGGTTGCCGACGGCGGCGAGCCGATCGGTCGGTGAACCGGGTGGGTGCACGTTCGTCCTCATGCTGTCCCCGCGCCTCCATGCCCTCGGCGGCCATCGTGCCGGGTACACCGCGACGCTGTCCGACACTCTAGACCGGAACCGTCAGGGCGTGGTCGGCTCGTCGGGCTCCCGGACGTCGTGCCAGCGGGCACGCCACCCCGCCTCGTGCGCCTCGTGCGTCGTCCGCTCCTCGAACACGGCGGCCCGCAGCGCTTGCCGGGAGTCCGCCATCACCAGCACCTCGACGGCCACCAGCCCGACGCAGATCACGGTCGCCAGGGTGAGCGCGCCCAGTGCCGGCAGGTGCAGGCCGATGGGCAGGGCCACCGTGAGCGCCACGATCACGCCCACGCGGGTCCAGGTGGCGGTGTGCAGGGTGCGCAGTTGGAACAGCATGTTGACGGCGAAGTAGGTGATCAACCCGCCGAAGAGCATCGGCACCGCCGGCCCTTCGATCTTCTCCGCGATACCGCCGGCCGGGTCGGTGATCTTGTGCAGGATCTCCTCGTTGCCGATCGAGAAGAGGATCACCCCGGCGATCATTGGCAGGTAGAGGTACGCGTACGCGTCGCGGGCCATCGCCACCCGGGGAGCGCCCTCCGCCGCGTGCAGGGCGATCCGGGCGGCCGGCCCGACGAAGTCGAAGTGCGCCCACCAGAGCGCGGCGGTGATCACGATGCCGAGCGCGGCGGCGGCCACCGCCGGCCAGGTGACCGACTTGCCGAGCAGGTTGCCGCCCACTCCGGTGGAGATGATCGACTCACCGAGCGCGATGATCAGGATGAGGTCGTAGCGCTCGGTCCAGTGCTCCGCGCTGGTCACCCCCCAACCCCAGGTGCCGACGATGAAGCCGGTGGCGTACTGCACCACCACCACGGCGATCCACAGCCCGTCGCGGACCAGGGCGGCCCGGTCGGGGTCGGTGATCTGCGGTGGGATCAACGCGGCGGCGAGCAGCAGCAGGATGCTCACCGTCAGCTCCGGTGCGAAGCGTCGGAGCTGACGTCGCTCCTGCGGGCTGTCCCGCACCACGTGCTGGTACAGGATCCAGTGGATGCCTCGCACCACGACGTAGCTGATGGCCACCAGCATCGGCCCGGCGGCGCTGCCCTTCGAGTCGCTGAACGCCTGCGGCAGCCCCAGCGCGAACGCGAACAGCGCGACCATCGAGATCACCATGAGCGCCGGTACGTAGCCCTCGCCGAGCCGGACCCGGGTGGCGACCAGGCTGTGCACCACCCAGATCCACCAGAGCACGGCGAGCACCAGGGCGGCGTGCAGCAGTTGGCGACCGGAGATGTTCGCGGCCGTCGCGCGGGTGATGATGAAGAACGAGAAGACGAAGACCAGGTCGAAGAAGACCTCGAACTTGTCCACCCGGGCCCCGGGGGCGATGGGGACGGCGGGTCCCAGTTGTCCGCGCCGCCGGTTACCGCCCACGGTCCCACTCTGGCAGCGTCCGGCCTGGTCGGAGGACAGAACGGGTCAGCCCGCGGCGCGGGAGCGCAGCCCGTCCATCAGGAGGTCGAGCAGCCGGTCGGCCTGGGCGCGTTCGCCGGCGGCCAGCGAGATGCCACTGAGGCCCGCCAGCACGTCGCCGGCGGCGACGTCGGCCCGGACGGCGCCCGCCGCGACGCCTGCGGCGAGCAACTGGCCGAGCGCCGCGAGCAGCAGGTCGCGGCTCTGGGCGTACGGGTTGGCGCCGGACGCGATGACGAGGCGCAGCGCGTCGGCCATGCCCCGCTTGGTGGCGAGGTAGTCGGTGAAACGGGACATCCAGTCCCGCAGCGCCCGATCGGGCGGCATCTGGTCGAGTAGCTGCGGCGCGGCGTCGCAGAGCCGGGCCAGCTCGTTGCGGTACGCCGCCTCGACCAGCGCCTCGCGGGTGGGGAAGTGGCGGTACAGGGTGCCGATGCCCACCCCTGCCTCGCGGGCGATGGCGTCGAGCGTTACCTCCGGCCCGGGGCGGGAAAGAGCCTGGACCGCGACCCGAAGCAGGCGTTCACGGTTGCGCAGCGCGTCCGCCCGCAGTGGGCGGGGGCTGGACTCCGGCACCGTCTCCTCCTCGCTGAGTGGGTGTAACGCACCGGACATGGCAAGCGGAGGGAACTCCGGTTAGTCTCGACTGCAGCGGAGGATCCTCCGCTTCCATCGTACCGGCGGGCCAAACGGCCCGCCCTCAGCCTGAACAAGGATGGATCATGACGACGAGCAACCCGATCACCACGTCGTTCGCCCACGACTCCACCGCCATGGACGTGATCCGGGGCGTGGACCTGGTCGGCCGACGGGCGATCGTCACCGGCGGGTCGTCCGGCATCGGCGTGGAGACCGCACGCGCCCTGGCCAGCGCCGGCGCGGAGGTCACCCTGGCCGTCCGCAACCCCGACGCCGGCCAGAAGGCCGCCGACGACATCACCGGCACCACCGGCAACGACCGCGTCCTGGTCGCCCCGCTCGACCTCGCCGACCAGAATTCGGTCGCCGACTTCGTCGCCAACTGGGACGGCCCGCTGCACATTCTGGTCAACAACGCCGGCATCATGGCCGCGCCGCTGAGCCGCACCCCGCAGGGCTGGGAGATGCAGTTCGCCACCAACCACCTCGGGCACTTCGCTCTCGCCACCGGGCTGCGCCCGGCGCTCGCCGCCGCCGACGGGGCCCGCATCGTCTCGGTCAGCTCCGCCGCCCACCTGCGCTCGCCCGTGCTCTTCGAGGACATCCAGTACGACCGCCGCGAGTACGAGCCCTGGCAGGCGTACGGGCAGTCGAAGACGGCCAACGTGCTCTTCGCCGTGGAGGCGACCCGCCGCTGGGCCGACGACGGCATCTACACCAACTCGCTGATGCCCGGCGCGATCCGCACCAACCTCCAGCGCTACGTCAGCGAGGAGGAGCTGAACCGCCTGCGCGCCGGCAACGCGGCGGCGTGGAAGACCGTCGAGCAGGGCGCCGCCACGTCGGTGCTGGTGGCCGCGTCCCCGTTGCTCGACGAGGTCGGCGGACGCTACTTCGAGGACTGCCAGCAGGCCGCGCCCGCCCGACCCGACACGCGGACGGGCGTCGCGGACTACGCGCTGGACCCGGAGGCGGCCGAGCGGCTCTGGAAGGTCTCGACCGACCTGCTCAAGGGCTGACCCGTCAATACGGAAAGGGCGCCCCGGCCGAGGTGACCGGGGCGCCCTTTCGCGTTGCGAGGTGGATCAGGCCAGGCCCAGCTCCGACTCGAAGTTGCCGGCCTCCAGCCGCTCCTTGACCGCGCTCAGGAAGCGGGCCGCGTCGGCGCCGTCGATCAGTCGGTGGTCGTACGACATGGCCAGGTAGACCATCGACCGGACCGCGACGACCTCGCCCAGGTCCGGGTCGTTGACCACGACCGGCCGCTTGACCACGGCACCCGTGCCGAGCATCGCCGACTGCGGCTTCGGCACGATGGGGGTATCGAAGAGCGCGCCCCGGCTGCCCGTGTTGGTGAGCGTGAAGGTCGCCCCGGCGATCTCGTCCGGGCTGATCTTGTTGGTCCGGGTCCGCTCGGCCAGGTCGGCGACCCGCTTCGCGATGCCACCGAGGTTGAGGTCACCGGCGTTGTGGATGACCGGCACCACGAGACCCCGCTCGGTGTCCACGGCGATGCCGAGGTGCTCCGCGGCCGGGTAGGTGATCGTGCCGCCGTCCAGGTCCAACTGGGCGTTGACGATCGGGTAGGTCTGCAGCGCCTCGACGGCGGCGAGAGCGAAGAACGGCAGGAAGGACAGCTTGACGCCGTGCCGCTGCACGAACGAGTCCTTCGCCTGCGCCCGCAACTTCGCGACCCGGGTGACGTCCACCTCGACCACCGTGGTGAGCTGCGCCATCTCGTGCAGCGACTCCTGCATCCGGTTGGCGATCGCCTTGCGGATCCGGGGGAGCTTCTCGGTGGTGCCCCGCTTGCCGCTCGGCTGCGGCTTCGCGGCCGGCTTGGCCGGGGTCGCCGCGCTGGCGGCCGGCTGTGCCGCCGGAGCCGGCGTGGCCGCCGCGGCCTTGGCCTTCTCGGCCGCGTCGAGGACGTCCTGCTTGCGGATCCGGCCACCCACACCGGTGCCGTTGAGCGCGGCCAGGTCCACGCCGTGCTCGTTGGCCAGCTTGCGTACCAGCGGCGTGACGTACCCGGCCGCCTCCTCGCCACCCTGGGCCGGCGTGGACGGGCGCTGCGGCGCGGCGGTCGGCGCGGACGGCTGGGCGGCCTGCTCGGCCTTCGCCGGCTGCGCCGACGTCTCCGCCTCGGCGGCCGGCTCGTTGTACGACATGCCCGGGGTGGGCTCCTCGACCTTCGGCTCCGGCTTCGGCTCGGCCTTGGGGGCCGGCGCGGCCTCCGCCTTCGGCTCGGGCTTCGACTCGGTCTTCGCCGGGGCCCCACCGGCGACGCCGATGACCACCAGGTCGGCGCCGACCGCGGCGGTCTCGTCCTCGGCGACCTTGATCTCCAGCACGGTGCCGGCCACCGGCGACGGGATCTCCGTGTCGACCTTGTCGGTGGAGACCTCCAGCAGCGGCTCGTCCACCTCGACGGTGTCGCCGACCTGCTTGAGCCAGCGGGTGACCGTACCCTCGGTGACGCTCTCGCCCAGAGCCGGCATCTTGACCGCGGTGCCCTCGCCCGACGGCGCGGCGGCCGGAGCCGGCGCCTCGGCCGGGGCCTCGTCCTGCGCCACCTGGTCGGCGGTGCCCTCGGCGGCGGCGGTCGGCTCGGCGGCGGGCTCGACCGACTCGGCCGGCGCCTGCTGCTGCTCCTGCGGGGCGGCCTCGCCACCGCCGGTCGACTCGCCCTCACCGGCGATGACGGCCAGCTCGCTGCCGACCTCGGCGGTCTCGTCCTCGCCGACCACGATGCGGCTCAGCACACCCGCCGCGGGCGACGGGATCTCGGTGTCGACCTTGTCGGTCGAGACCTCGAGCAGGGGCTCGTCGACCTCGACCGTGTCGCCCTCCTGCTTGAGCCAGCGAGTGACGGTGCCCTCGGTGACGCTCTCGCCGAGCCGGGGCATGGTGACCGATACCGGCATTTTCTCCAGACTCCTTCATTCCCCTTGGGGGATCTTCGCCCGTCGCCGGACGCCGCGGTTGATTGTCAGGCGTGCGCGTGCAGCGGCTTGCCGGCGAGGGCCAGGTGCGCCTCGCCCAGGGCCTCGTTCTGGGTCGGGTGGGCGTGCACGAGCTGGGCGACCTCCGCCGGGTAGGCCTCCCAGTTGTAGATGAGCTGCGCCTCACCGATCAGCTCACCCACCCGGGCGCCGACCATGTGGACGCCGACCACCGGGCCGTCCTCGACGCGGACCAGCTTCACGAAGCCGGTCGTCTTGAGGATCTGGCTCTTGCCGTTGCCACCCAGGTTGTAGTTGTACGTCTTGACCTTGTCGGCGCCGTACTGCTCCTTGGCCTTCGCCTCGGTCAGGCCCACCGACGCCAGCTCGGGGTCGCAGTAGGTGACGCGCGGGATGCCCACCTCGTCGATGACGGCCGGGGTCTGGCCGGCGATCTCCTCGGCGACGAAGATGCCCTGCTGGAAGCCCCGGTGCGCGAGCTGGAGGCCGGGCACGATGTCGCCGACCGCGTAGACGTTCGGCACGCTGGTGCGCAGCCGCTCGTCGGTCAGCACGTAGCCGCGGTCCATCTTGACGCCCTGCTCCTCGTACCCGAGGTTCGCGGTGTTCGGACCGCGACCCACCGCGACCAGCAGCAGCTCGGCCTCGACGGTGTCGCCGCCCTGGATGGTCAGCTTGACGCCGTTCTCGGTCTTCTCGACCTTCTCGAACGGCTTGCCGACCTTGAAGTTGATCTTGCGCTTGCGGAACGCCCGCTCCAACGCCTTCGACGACTCCTCGTCCTCGGCGGCGACCAGCCGGGGCAGCGCCTCGACGATCGTCACGTCCACACCGAAGGACTTCCACACGCTGGCGAACTCGACGCCGATCACGCCACCGCCGAGCACGATCACCGACGAGGGGATCCGGTCCAGGGTCAGCGCGTGGTCGCTCGTGATGATCCGCTCGCCGTCGACCTCGAGGCCGGGCAGGCTCTTCGCGTACGAGCCGGAGGCCAGCACGATGTTGCGGCCGGTGTAGCGCTTGCCGTCGACCTCGACCACGTTCTTGCCGACGAGCTTGCCGTGGCCCTCGACGATGGTGATCGACTTGTTGCCCTTCAACATGCCCTGGAGGCCCTTGTACAGGCGGGCGATCACGCCGTCCTTGTACGAGTTGACCCCCGCCATGTCGATACCGACCAGCTCGGCCTTCACACCGAACTGCTCCGACTCACGGGTCTGGTCGGCGATCTCGGCCGCGTGCAGCAGCGCCTTGGTCGGGATGCAGCCGTTGTGCAGGCAGGTGCCGCCGAGCTTGCCCTTCTCGACCAGCGCGACCTTCAGGCCCAGCTGGACGGCGCGCAGCGCGGTCGCGTAGCCGCCGCTGCCACCTCCGAGGATGACAATGTCGAAGGTCGCTTCGTTCGGCTCGCTCACGTCCAACTCCCAGGTCGCGTCACTGCATCGGGGGTCACGGAGGTGTAACACGGACACACCCCACCTCGGTCATCTTGTCACCACTGGGCACAGGGTGCGTAGTGAGGTGCCCAACGACACGTCATCGACACGTACCCTTGGCACCGTTGTCGATGACGTCAGGTGGGGGAGAAGTCCGGTGGGGTTGTTCCGGCGTCGCAAACAGGCGCGTGTGGCGAGCCACGACCGTGCGGCCGATCGTGGCGATCTGGCCCATCTGGAGAATTTCATCCGGAGCCGGCGAGGTGTCGAGGCGTTCATCGAGCCCCGGACGACGGTCACCGAGACCACCGTCATCCTGATCGCCGACGACGGGGAGTGGACCCGCCGGCGCATCGACGGTCCGGACGGCGCGCGTCGCTTCGCGTACCGGATGGGCATTCCGGTTTACGACGTCCGGCTGATGGGCTACCCGCAGCGGATGCGCGACTTCAACGAGCGCCGCAAGCGCCGCCCCGGCCAGCAGATGTGAGGAAGGGCCCCCTGTTAACGCCTAGCGTCTAACAGGGGGCCCTTCCTCACATGTCAGCCGTTGGCGGCGACGTCCTCGACGAGCTGCACCAGGGTGCGGACCGGCACGCCGGTGCCGCCCTTGGTCCAGTAGCCGGTCGGCTCGCCCGAGTGGTAGCCCGGGCCGGCGATGTCGATGTGCGCCCAGGCCACGTCATCGGTCACGAACTCGCGCAGGAACACGCCGCCCTGGAGCATGTGCCCGGCCCGGTCCATCCCGGCGTTGACCTGCGAGATGTCCGCCACGTCGGAGTCCATGCCCTTGCGCACGTCGTCCGGCAGCGGCATCGGCCAGGCCGGCTCGCCGACCGAGTCGCCGACCGTGCGGACCCGCTCGCACAGCTCGGGAGTACCCATGACGCCGGCGACCCGCTTACCCAACGCGATCACCTGACCGCCGGTCAGGGTCGACGTCTCGAACAGGTAGTCCGTGCCGTCGGCGCAGGCGCGGGCGATGGCGTCGGCCAGCACCATCCGGCCCTCGGCGTCGGTGTTGAGCACCTCCACCTTCTTGCCGCTGAACATGCTGATCACGTCGCCCGGCCGGTAGCTGGTGCCCGACGGCATGTTCTCGGCCATCGGCAGGTACCCGCTGACCGCCACGTTCGGCTTCAACGCGGCGATCGCCAGCATCGCCGCACCCACCGCGGCGGCGCCGGCCATGTCGGACTTCATCTCCCACATGCCCTGCGCCGGCTTGATCGAGATGCCGCCGGTGTCGAAGGTGATGCCCTTGCCGACCAGTGCGACCCGCTTGCCGTTGCCGGCGTCCTGCGGCGTGTAGGTGAGCTTCACCAGCCGCGGCGGGGCCTCCGAACCCTGCCCGACCGCGATGATGCCGCCGTACCCGCCGGCGGCCAGCGCCGCCTCGTCCAGCACCTCGACGCCGAGGCCGGCGTCCCGGGCGGCGGCGGCCACGGCGTCGGCGAACGACGGGGGACGCAGCTCGTTCGGGGCGGTGTTCACCCAGTCCCGGCTGGTCCGGACCGCGCCGGCAACCGCCTGCGCGCGGGTGATCTCCGCCTGGGCGCCCGGGTCGGCGGCGTCCGGAACGGCGATGAGCACCTCGGCCACCGGCTCCCGCCGGGCCGGCTGCGGCCGGGTCTTGTAGCCGGCGAAGCGATAGCCGCCGAGCAGCGCGCCCTCGGCGACCGCGCGCAGCGCCGCCAGCGCGTCCGCGTCGTCGGGCAACGGCAGGCTGAGCGCCACCTTCGGCGCGCCCGCCAGGGCCCTCACCGCGGCGCCAGCCGCGCGGCGCAGCGTCTCCGGCGCCGGAGCGGCGCCCGTCGGCTCCGGGCCGAGCCCGACCGCGACGACCAGTGGAGCCGTGACGGTACCCAGCGTGGCCAGCTTGATCACCTCGCCCGGGCCACCGGTCGCGCCGAGCAGCGCCAGCGTCTCGGTCAGCTTGCCGTCGAACGCGACGGCGATGCTCTCCGCGCCGCTGCCGAGCAGCAGGGTGCCGGCGAGGCCGCTGGTGGCGTCCTGCTCTCCGGTCTGGCTGTGCACGCCGATCACGATCGCGTCGACGGCGAGCTCCGCCGGGTCGGTGTCGACCAGGCTCAGGGTGGTCGTGCGGGGGGTTGTCACTGAAGCTACTCCGGGCGGGCCGGGCCGGTCGCGTCGTCGCGTACCAGCGGTGAAGGTCTCCGGCGGAACCTACCCGCCGGACGTCAGGGCTGTCCCGTCGATCACGCAACGGGGTCCCGCCGATGCTAACCAGCGGCGTAACCCCCGGTAAGTTGCCACCCATGACCGACGTGACCTCCGCCGCCGCCGCGACCCGGCTGCGACGTTCCCCGCTGCACGAGCGGCACACCGCCGCCGGCGCCAAGTTCGCCCCCTTCGGGGGCTGGGAGATGCCGCTGGAGTACGCCGGCGGCGGGGTGCTCAAGGAGCACACGGCGGTGCGGACGGCGGTGGGGGTCTTCGACGTCTCGCACCTGGGCAAGGTCCGGGTGACCGGTCCCGGAGCGGCCGAGTTCGTCAACTCCTGCCTCAGCAACGACCTGGGCCGCATCGGGCCGGGCCGCGCGCAGTACACGCTGTGCTGCGACGACGCCACCGGCGGTGTGGTCGACGACATCATCGCCTACCTGTACGCCGACGACCACGTCTTCCTCATCCCGAACGCCGCGAACACCACCGAGGTCGTACGCCGGTTGCGCGCCGCCGCGCCGGAGCGGATCACCGTCACCGACGAGCACGAGGCGTACGCGGTGCTGGCCGTGCAGGGCCCCCGCTCCGCCGACCTGCTCGCCGCCCTCGACCTGCCCACCGAGCACGGCTACATGAGCTTCGACGCCGCCAGCCTCGCGGCCGTGGAGTTGACCGTCTGCCGTACCGGCTACACCGGCGAGCTGGGCTACGAGCTGGTGGTGCCGGCGGAGCAGGCGGTGACCGTGTGGGACGCGCTCTTCGCCGCCGGCGAGGCGTTCGAGCTGCGCGCCTGCGGCCTCGCCGCCCGGGACACGCTGCGCACCGAGATGGGATACCCGCTGCACGGGCAGGACCTCTCGTTGGACATCACCCCGGTGCAGGCCCGCTCCGGTTGGGCGGTCGGCTGGGACAAGCCGGCGTTCTGGGGCCGTGACGTGCTGCGCGCCGAGAAGGCCGCCGGCCCCCGTCGTACGCTGCGTGGCCTGGTGGCCGTCGACCGCGCCATCCCGCGCCCCGGCATGACCCTGCACCTGGGCGATCGGCAGGTCGGCGTCGTGACGAGCGGCACCTTCAGCCCCACGAGGAAGCAGGGCATCGCCCTGGCCCTGGTCGACACGGACGCCAACCTCCCCGAAGGCGCCGAGGTCGAGATCGACATCCGAGGCCGCCGCGCCCCCCTGACCGTAACCAAACCCCCCTTCGTCACCCCCTCAACCCACTAACCCCGCCCCACCCCCGGACCCCCACCCCACCCGCACTCGTTGATCAAGAGGTTCACGTCAAAATTGCGCCGAAAAATGACGCGAACCTCTTGATCACCGGGGAGGGTGGGGCCGGGGTGGGGCCGGGGTGGGGGTGGGGTGGGTGGGGGTGGGTGGGTGGGTGGTCCCGGTGGGGCAGGGGGCGGGGGTTAGGGGGTTGGGGTGGGGGGTTCGCCGGAGTCCAGGACTGCCTGGGTCCAGCCTCCTTCGATGACTCCCGTCGCGTCCAGGACCGCCCAGTCGACGACGTCGGCGGACTCCACGACCACCGGGGCGCCGATCCGGACGCTCTCGTCGGTGTTCGCGTCGCTGGCGCTGACGCCGACGATCCGCTCCGGGGTCTCCCACGAGGTGACGCCCGCCCAGACGTACTCCGGGCCGTCGTCGCCCGGCAGGCCGTACTTGACGACGAGCTGCGACTCGGTCGGGAGCCGGCCGGCGACGAATCGGGCCCGTGCGTCACCCAGCGCGGCGCGGGCGGTGGCCACCGCGCGGCTCATGGCGTCACCGGAGCGGGCGTAGCGCACGTCCGGCTGGATGCCGGAGAACAGGGTCGCGCAGGCGGCGGCGTAGTAGCGCCCGTCCGGGCCGGGGTGCCCGGCCGGTGGGCGCAGGCTCAGGAACGAGTCGGCCTCCGGGTCGGTCGCCGGGTCCAGCTCGAGGCGCAGCAGCACCGGGGCGGTCGCGCCGTGCTGCTCCGGGTTGCCGTACGCGACGGCGATGTCGTGCCCGGTGACCGTGGCGAGCACCGGTAGCTGCACGAACGCGGGCACCTCCGTGCCGTTGAGGCCGTCGGTCCAGTCCCGCAGCAGCCGGCGGGCCGCGCCGGTCATCACCGCACCCCAGGCGCGGGTGAGGTGGTCCGGCACCCCCTGGGTCTGCAACTCCAGCAGCCCGAAACGACGCAGCCCCTTCGTGGTGAACCACAGCCCCTCGGCGTCCGACGAGTACGGCACCAGCACCCAGTCGACGAGCCGAATCCGGCCCTGCTCGTCGGGGAGGGAGCGCAGCGCGGTCGCCGGGTCGAGGAACTGGAGGCCGAAGACGTCCACCACGTCGCTGTCGACGGACTCGGCGACCGCCGCCGCCACCGCCCGTGCCGCCCACTCGTGTGCCGGCGGCCAACCGGGCCGGTACTCGGCCTGCACCACCACCAGGTGCGTCGCCGCCGCCAGCCGGGCCAACTGCTCCGGGGTGGCGCCGAACGCGGTGAGCAGATCCGGCGGAAGCGCGGGGAACTCGGCGATCGGCCGGGTGTCCACGCTCATCAGCGGGCTGTCCAGCATCTGGGTGGCGAGCCCGTGCACCGGTTCGGCCAGCCGCCCGGCCAGCGACGCCACCGCCGTCTTCGCGCTGACCTTCGGCAGCCCCGCCATCGGCACCAGGTAGGTCGCGCTGAGCGACTCCGGCACCGGTACGGGCAGGAAGTCGTCCGTGATGAGCATGTGGGTTCCCCCGGTGGCCGTGCCGGTGCTGTCGAGCCGAACGCTACCCGGCCGCGCGCGCCGGCTTCAGCCGGACAGCACCACACCCAGGTAGACCAGCGTGGTGACCACTTCGACGGTCGCGCCGAGCACGTCGCCGGTGATCCCGCCGAGCCGGCGTACCACGTGGGTCAGCAGCGCCACCGCGACGGCCAGCGCGGCGACGACGGCGAGGGGCCCCTGCCACGGGCGGCCCGGCACCGCGGGCGTCGCCAGCAGCACGACGGCGACCGCGCCCACGGTCAGGGCCGCCGGGCCGACCGTGCCGGCCACCAGCGCGCCCAGGCCGTCCGCCCGGGCGGCGGGCACACCCCGCCGGCACGCCACCGTGACGCCCAGGCGGCCGGCCGCCGTCGCCGCGACCACCGCCGCGAGGCACGCCGGCCACGACCGCCCGGCCAGGTCGGCGAGGGCCGCGGCCTGCACCAGGAGTACGACCACCAGCGCCACGACACCGAACGGTCCGACGTCCGGCTTCTTCATGATCTCCAGCGCGGCAGCGCCCCGACGGTACGAGCCGAGCGCGTCCACCGTGTCGGCCAGCCCGTCCAGGTGCAGCCCCCGGGTCAGCAGGGCGGCGGCGGCCACCGTCACGCCGGCGGCCACCAGCGGGGGAGCGAGCAGCCCGGCCAGGAGCAGGACACCACCCAGGAGTACGCCGAGCAGCGCGCCGACGGCCGGGGCGAGCGCCATCGCCGTGCCCGCCACCGGGCGGTCGATCCGTCCGGCCCGTACCGGCAGCGTGCTGAAGGTGGTGACGGCGAGCCGGACGCCCGCGACGAACCGCGACTCAGCCGGCACGCCAGCCCGACGCCGGCTGCTCGTCGGCACCGGTGCGGGTGGGGCCCGGCCCGGCCGGCTCCGGCTCGAAGAACTCCGGGTCGGTGTAGTCCGGCCCGGTGTCGGCCGGCTCGTCGTCGGCGTAGTCGGGCTCCGGCTCGTCGGTGCCGTTTTGGTCGGCGTCGCCGCCGAGCGACGGATGGACCGGCAGGGCCGCGGCCAGCGCCAGCACCGAGCGCAGCATCGGCAGTGCGACCAGGGCATTCGCGCCCTCGCCGAGGTCCAGGCGGAGATCGAGCAGGGGGGTTAGGCCGAGCACGTCGGCCGCCAGCCGCACCGCGGGGTGCTGGCCGTGGTCGGCCAGCAGGCACCAGTGCCGGGCCTGCCCGGCCAGGTCGCGGCTGATCATCCCGGCCGCCAGTCCGACCGGCCCGTCCAGCAGCACCGGCACCCGGCGGGCGGTCGCGCCCAGCAGCACGCCGGTGGCCACCGCCACGTCGCCGCCACCCAACTCGGCCAGCACGTCCTTGGCGGAGCGCGGCGAGCGGCGCGTGCGGTGCAGGGCGTCCCGCACGGCGGCGCAGCGGACCATCCAGGCGGCGTCATCGATCTCACCGGAATCGGTGATCACCCGACCCAGCACCGATGGCGGTTCCGCGCCCGCGGTGGCCGCCAGCACGGCCGCCGCCGCCGCTTCGGTGCCGGCGCCGCAAGCGCCCAGGACCAGCAGTTGTACGCCCGCGTCGGCCGCCTGCTCGGCCAGCCGCCAGCCGTAGCGCAGCGCCGACTCGACCTGCTCGCCGGCCAGCGCCGGCTCGGTCTCCATCGGGGCGGCGGCCGGCGTGTCCACGACCTGGAGGCTCGCGCCGGCCTCGGCGGCCAGCCGAGCCAGCACGCCCCGGCCGGCGCGGGCCTGCGCGGCGCGGCGTGCCGACTCGCCGGCGACGGTGCCGGCGGACGCGCCGCCCGCGTGGTCGCCGTTGAGCAGCAGCACCCGTACCGAACCCCAGGCGGACGGGGTCGACGTGCCCTGCGTGGCGGCGGCGAAGCCGACCACCCGGTCCAGGACGCCCAGCCCGGCGCCCGGCACGTCCAGCGTGGCCAGCCGGTCCACCGCCTGCGGGCCCGCGTACTCGTCGGGCATCGGCAGCTCCATGCCCGGCTGGATGACCAGCCCGGTGGCCACCATCGGCAGCGCCATGGTCGGCGCGGCCCAGGGGTTGCCCGGCTCCTGGTTCGGCGCGACCGGCGGGGTGTGGGTCAGGACCTCGGGGAGCTGCACCTCGGGCGTGGGCTCGGTGTCACCCAGACTCGGGGCGACCGGGCCCGGGGTGCCCAGCTCGGTGGCGACGGCGTGCCGCCCGGTCGCGCCCACCGGCGTGGACGGAGCCGAGGTGGCGGCCGCTGCGGGCTTCAACCAGGCCGGCTGACCGGCGACCACCAGCACCACGGCGTCGCAGGCGTCCGCGACCGCGCGGTTGGCCGCGCCGAGCGCGTCGGCGAACGCCCGCCCCAGCGGGGTCGTCGGCACCAGCGACAGCCCCACCTCGGGGCTGACCAGCACCACCCGCGCCGCGCAGGCCCGGATCGCCTCGGCCAGCTCGGCGATCGTGGCCAGGTCGTCGGCGGGCTGGTGCTCCGGGTCGAGCAGCACGGTCACCCAGCCGCCCAGGTCGTCGACGAGCAGCGTCTCGTTCGGCTCGGCGGACTCGAGCACGTCGGCCAGCCGACGCGGCTCCCCGGCGGTCTCCTCGGTGGTCCAGCTACCCGGCCGCCGGGCGCGGTGGGTCGCCAGTCGGGTGGCCCACTCGGTGTCCTCCGGGTCGCCCTCGGGCGCGGTGGCGACGTAGCGGACCACCGGCGCGTCGGCGACCAGGGTCTCGGCGAACTCGGACTTGCCGGACCGGATGCCGCCGAGCACCAGGACCGTGTTCCACCCGTCAACGGACATGCCCGTACCTTAAGGCCGCCCGGGGTCGCTCTGCCTGCCGGCCCGGCGCTCGCACGACGGGTGAGCGGCCGTCGCGCGTCGGGCCGACTACGCTGGCGGGGGTTCGTCCCACCGGGACTTCAGCGGCGAGGGGAGACGCGGCATGGCGTGGAGCTGGCGGTACGAGGGCACGGATGGTCAGACGGTCGAGGGACCGGCGGAGTCGTTCGGCAGCCAGGCCGACGCCGAATCCTGGATCGGTCAGACCTGGCGTGAACTCGCGGCGTCCGGCGTCACCTCGGTCGCGCTCGTGGAGGACGACCGGGTGGAGTACCGGATGAGCCTGCTGCCCACGGCCGAGTGATGGCGTACGACCGGCCGGGCGACAAGCTGGTGCTCGGCGTGCCCAGCGCGGCGTTCCGGCCCAGCCCGGTCTTCCTCGGCCTGGTCGCGCTCTTCGTGGCCAGCGGGGTGCTGGCCTGGAACGGCTACGGCAGCGTCCGCTTCGACGTGTTCCTGTTCGTGGTCTCGGGCTGGCTCGTGTCGCTCTGCCTGCACGAGTACGCCCACGCGGTCGTCGCCTACCGGGCCGGCGACCGGGACATCGCCCACCGTGGCTACCTCACGCTCAACCCGTTCAAGTACACCCACCCGCTGCTGTCGATCGTGCTGCCGGTGGTGGTGGTGCTGCTCGGCGGCATCGGCCTGCCCGGCGGCGCGGTGTGGGTGGACCGGCACGCCATCCCGGGTCGGCTGCGGCACACCCTGGTGAGCCTCGCCGGCCCGGCGACCAATGTGTTGTTCACGTTGCTGCTGGTGCTCGCGGTACGACTCGGCGCGACCTCGGGCGGCCCGGTCGAGTTCTGGGCCGGGGTGGCGCTGCTGGCGTTCCTGCAACTCACCGCCAGCGTGCTCAACCTGCTGCCGGTGCCCGGCCTCGACGGCGGCAACATGATCCAGCCGTGGCTGAATCCACAGTGGCGCAGGATGTACGACCTGTTCGCCCCGTACGGCTTCATCCTGCTCTTCGCGCTGCTGTGGAACCCGCGCATCGGCGGCTGGTTCTTCGACGCGGTCTTCGCGGTCGGTGACCTGCTCGGCCTGCCGTCCTGGCTGTACGCCACCGGGCTCGACCTGATCCGCTTCTGGCAGAGCTGAGCTGTCCGGCGCGGCCCGATGCGGCTGAGCCGACCCGGCCCGTGCGGCTGACCGGTCCGGTCGGCGCGAACCTGTCGCGCCGACCGGACCGGACCCGCGTCAGGGACGCTGCGCGGGAGACTCGGTCTTCGCCGCGTCTCGCTCCACGACCGGCTCGACGATGTCGTCGATGGCCTTGAGCAGCTCGGCGTCGAGCTTCACGCCGGCCGCCTTCACGTTGTCGTGCACCTGCTCGGGCCGGGACGCCCCGATGATCGCCGACGAGACGTTCGAGTTCTGCAGCACCCACGCCACGGCGAGCTGGGCCATGCTCAGCCCGGCCTGCTCGGCGAGCGGCTTGAGCTGCTGCACCCGGGTGAGCACGTCGTCGTTCATGAACCGGGCGATGAAGTTCGCGCCCGACTTCTCGTCCGTGGCGCGGGAGCCGGCGGGCGGCGGCTGCCCCGGCAGGTACTTGCCGGAGAGCACACCCTGCGCCATCGGCGACCAGACGATCTGACCGATGCCCAGCTCCTCGCTGGCCGGTACGACCTCGGCCTCGATGACCCGCCACAGCATCGAATACTGAGGTTGGTTGGAGACCAGCGGAACGTGCAGCTCCCGGGCGAGCGGATGGGCGGCGCGCAGCTGCTCGGCGGTCCACTCGGAGACGCCGATGTAGTGGGCCTTGCCGGAGTGCACGACGTCGGCGAACGCCTCCATCGTCTCCTCCAGCGGCGTGCTGTAGTCGTACCGGTGGGCCTGGTAGAGGTCCACGTAGTCGGTACGCAGCCGGCGCAGCGAGCCGTTGATCGACTCCATGATGTGCTTGCGGGACAGGCCACGGTCGTTGCGACCCGGCCCGGTCGGCCAGTAGACCTTGGTGAAGATCTCCAGGCCCTCGCGACGCTCGCTCTCCAGGGCCCGGCCGAGCACGTCCTCGGCCCGGGTGCCGGCGTACACGTCGGCGGTGTCGAAGGTGGTGATCCCCGCGTCGAGGGCGGCCCGCACACACGCGAACGCCGCGTCCTCCTCGACCTGAGAACCGTGGGTGATCCAGTTGCCGTACGAGATCTCGCTGACCATCAGGCCGGAACGGCCCAGGTGTCGGAATTCCATGTCCCGACCCTAACTCCGGTGGATCACGATCGCCGAGTGGCGGCTCAGAGCACGGGATTGGCGTCGGTCAACAGTCGGTCGATCTCCTCCAGCACCGCCCCGCGATCGGGATGCACCAGGTCGATCAGTGACGCGCCACGACGGTCCAGCGCGCCCCACCGACCGCCGCCGCTGACGAGGAACGCCACCGGGTGGATGACCACCACCGGGTACGACGGTGGCACCAGCACCGTGCCCGTGCGATCCACCACACCGCGCCGGCCGGCCACGTCGACGACCGCGAGACCCTCCTCGGTGAAGCCGTCGACCGGCCCCGCGTCGGTCAACTCGGTGACGAAGGCGTGGTAGCGGGTCGGCACCACGATCCGTCCGGTCCGGTCGACCGCCCCCCAGCCCTCGCGCTTCACCGGGGCCAGTCCGCGGCGGAACGGTCGTACGTCGGCGAAGTTCGGCGGGACCTGCACCGTGCCCGTCGGGTCGATCGCCGTCCACCCGCCGTCGGTGACCACCCAGGCCAGACCGTCGCTGAACGGGCGCACCGCCCGGTACGACGGAGGGATCACCGTCGTACCCAACATGTTGATCAGCGACCATCGGTCGGTGTCCGGCCGCCGGACCCAGGCCAGCCCGTCGTGGAACGGCTGCGCCTCCGCGTACCGCGCGGGAATCGCCACGTCCCCGGCCTGGTCGAGGTAACCCCACAGCGGCCCGTCGCGGTCCGGCTGCGGGGGCCGGTCCCGGTCGAGCACCTCGTCCCGACCCCGGGGGTACGGCCCGAAGCCGTCCGCCGCTCGCACGGTGACCGCGTCGAGGGCCACCCGTACCCGGTCCAGCAGTTCGGCGTCGGCCGCGCCGCGCAGGTCGAGCGCCCGCTCGAAGTGGTGGCAGGCCTCCATCAGCCGGCCCTGGTCGTAACAACAGCGTCCGGCGTGCTCGTGCAGGGCGGCGCGCAACCGGTCGGGCAGCTCGACCGAATTGGCCTCGGCGAAGAGCTGGTCGGCCTCGGCGAAGTCACCCCGCCAGCGCAGCACGTGCGCCAGCCGCGCCTGCGCGAGCGCGGTCCGGCGCAGCTCCCCGGTGGCCTCCGCGTACGTGAGGGCGAGGCGTCCGTCGGCCAACGCGTCGTCGAGGTCGCCGAGGATGCGCGAGGCCACCGCCCGGAGGCTGAGCAGCCGCGCTCGGGCCCGGTTGTCGATGGCCGTACCCAACTTCTCGGTCAGCCGCCGCCGGATGGCCCGCATGCCGTCCGGCTCGGTCAGCTCCTCGCGCAGGGTCACCGGGTCCAGCCGCCAGCGGTACGCGGCCAGGACCTGCTCCGGGTCGCCCTCGTCGGACAGCGACGGACGCGCCGGCCCGGTCGCCGTGTCCGGCGGCGCCGACACGGGCGCGTCCGCCTCGGACGAGGGGTCACGCGGCCCGGGAATGACGACGGCCGGTACGGCGGTGGCGGTCTCCGCGGAGGCGGTCTCTGCGGTGACGGCCTCGGCGGTGAGGGGTGGCGCGGGAGGGGGCGGGGACGCCGCCGGGGGCCCGGAGACGGGCTCGGTGGCGGCAGGCGTGGTAACCGGCTCGGTGGCGGCGGGTGGCGGGGAAGAGGGCTCGGTGGCGGCGGGTGGCGCGGAGACGGGCTCGGGGGCGGCCTGTGCCGTGGTGGGTTCGGGGGCGGCGGGTGGTCCGGAGACGGGCTTGACGGCGGCGGGCGGCGCGAAGGCTGGTTCGGGCGCGGGCGACGCGTAGGTGGGTTCCGGTGTTGCGGGTGCCGTGGTGGCGCTCTCTGCCCCGCCGTCCCGCGCGGCATCGGGTTCCGGCGCGGCGGCGGGTGGTGCGGAGGTGGGCGCCGCGAAGGCGGTCGTGAGCGTGGCCGGCGGTGCCGACACGGGTGTGGCCGGCGGTGCCGACACGGGCGCGGTCGGTGTGCCGGCCGCGACGGAGTCCGCGTCGACGGGCCACTTCGTTGCGGGCTCGGGTGACGTGCGTTCCGCCTCGGTCGACGGCGCGGGCTCCGCGTCGGTGCCCGGCGTGGCGGTCGACGGTTCCGAGCCGGCGGCACCGCCGACGGACGGCGTGCTTCCCGAGGCGGCCGCCTCGTCGAAGTCGTCCGCAGTGGACCCGCTCTGCCGCTCCGACGGCTCGCCGGAGATCGGGCGGCGATCCCTGGTGGCTGCGCCGTCGGTCGTCAGCGGCTCGCGGCTGGTGGTGTCGCCCAGGTCGTCCGACCAGGCGTGCGACGCGAGCGGAGTGGATTCCGTCGGAGGACCGGACACGGGGTCCAATCCGGTCGGGGTCGGCTCGGCAGCGGGCGTCGCCTCGTCCAGCTCACCGGACCAGGACGGACGCCCAGCGTCGACCGGCCCGATCGGCGGCGCGGAGACGGGCCGCGTGGCGGCGGGCGACGCGAAGACCGGGGGCGCGGTGACCGGGGGTGCGGAGACCGGTGCCGCGACGGCCTCGCCAGCGTCGGGTCGCTGGTCGGGGACCGGGCGGTCGACCAGCGGTTCGGTCGACGCGGTCGTGTCGTGCGTGTCCCCGGTCCCGGGCGGCGACCCTGCCGGTACGTCGACGGGGGCCCGGTCGTCGGTCGTCCCGACAGCCGTGGCGGCGGCCGCCGGCGGCGCGTCCTGATCGGACTCGACCGACTGGGTGGCGGGGTTGAACCAGGCGTCGGGGCCCCGCACCGGTGTCGTCGCCGGCTCCGGGCTGGTTGGCGCGGACGTCTCGGTCGGCGTCGGAGGCACGTAGCGGCGCGGCACCCCCGGGGCGACCGGGAGCGACGGCTTGGCGTCCGGTGTGGAGGAGCTCGGCGTCGCTGGTGTGGCGGGCGGTTCCGGTCGCTGCCACGTCGGTGGCGGCGCGACCGGCGGGCGGCTGTCCGGGCCGGGGTAACGCGGCGCAGTGGTGGGCCGGGTGTCCGCAGTCGGCGCGGCTTCGGTCGGCCGGGGCGGCGACACCAGCTGTTCGTCCGACGACGGGGGATCCACCGGGGCGGGAAGGAACTCCACCCGGAGCCGCGCGGCCGGGGGACCGGAGATCGGAGCGTCCACAGCCGGCGACACCGGCAGGCCCGACACCGGCAGGCCCGACACCGGCCGGTCGTACTCCGGCCGATCGGACGAGGTGGGCGATCGCCGCTCGTGGCCGCCGGGCGCGGGGGAGACGGGCGTCGCCGACAGCGGTTCCTCCCACCCAGCGGCGGGCGAGACGGGCCGGTCCCGCCTGGGAGCGGCGGGAGACACGGGTGCGTCCCGTCCGGGGGCGGCGGGGGACACGGGCCGGTCCGGAGGCAACCGGTCGGTGCCCGGCGCGGCCGGGGAGACGGGTGTGGGCGGGACCGGCGTGGTCCGACCGTACGTGGGCGACGCGCTCGCGGCGGGGCGGACCGGACGCTCGTCGTACCGGCCCGGCTCCGCCGGTGGCCGTGCGGGGGCGGTCGGCGGACGCGATCCCACGCGCGGCTCGGTGTCGCGGTACGGCTCGGGCCGGTAGCCCGGCTCCCGGGTGCGGTCCGGATGCACCGGCCCGGGCGCCGGCCAGGGCAGGCCGCCGCCCGAGCGGGGCTCGCGGTACGCCTCGTCGCGGCGGGTCTCGTCCCGGTACGGCTCCGGTCGGGCCGTCTCGCGTGGACGACGGTCCGGGTACGCCTCGGCGCGCGCTGCCGCCTCGCGGGGTTGCTGGCGGTGCGGTTCGACGTCGGGACGGCGGCGGTCGTCGTCCCGGCGGGGCTGCTGCGGCGCGTCGGCTTCGGGGCGGCGTCGCCGTCCGCTCTCGGATGTCCGGGGCGGCCCGTACATCTCGTGCGGGCGGCGCTGCCACTCGCCGGACCCGCCGGGGTCAGCCTCCATCCGGGACCGCTCGTCGGCAACGCCCCGCTCCGGCCGGCGGGCGTCGTCGGGTCGGCGCTCGGCACGGCGGGCGTCGTCGGTAGGGCCGCGCTCGGCGCGGCGGGGCTCGTCGTCCGGCCAGCGGTCCGAACGGCGGGCTTCGTCGGGGCGACGGTCGGGCTGGCCGTCGGCCCGGTAGCGGTTGCGACTGTCGATGGGCGCCCACTGGCCGGCGCCCTCGGCGGCCCAGCCGTCAGTCGGGCGGCTCTCGGGGTTCCGGGTCGGGCGGATGCCGTGCCCGTCGCCGGGCTGCCGGTCGTGGGCGGCGGCCGGTCGCTCCGACGTGCCACGTCGGCGCGGTGGCTCGTCGGGCTCGGACACCCAGCCCGAGTCTCCCCGGGGCGCCGGGGAGTAGGGCCCGGGGGAGACCGGCGGTGACGTCGGGTACGCCCGGTCCCGGTCGGTCGGCTCGGGTCGACGTCGGCGGCTGTCGTACCCATCGGAAGCGGGCTGCTCGCGGTGCCACGCGGCCTCCCGGCCGGGCGTCCGGTCGTCGCCGGGGCGTCGGTCGGACCAGGCGGTACGGCGGTCCGACTCGGGCGAGCGGCGCTCCTCGCGCCGGGGCGGCTCGGGGAGCGGCCGGCGGTACGGCTCGTGGTCGTAGTAGGCGGGTTCGGAGCGGCCGTGCCGCGACGCGTCGGGCGTCCGCTCGTCGCCGCGTGGCCAGCCGTGGGACTGGCCCGGCTCGTCGTCCGCCCGCCACCGCCCCTCGGGTTCGGCCGGAGGTTCGTCGGCCCAGGATCGGCCGAGGTAGGTGCCGTCCGGGCGGGTGGGCGCGAGCGGGGGGACCTCGGCACGACCCACCGCGCTCGCCCGTCCGCGCGGGGGCGGGGACTGGTGGGTGGCGCCGATGTCACCGGGGTAGCGCTGGCCGGGGAACTGGGGTTGCCATTCGGTGGTCGGTTCGACCACCCAGGACGGTTCGTTCGGATCCCGCCACCGGTCGGTGTAGCGGCCGTTCATCCGTCGAGCCCGTCGCCACACCCGACCGCTCGGCCGATCCCCGTCGACGGTGAGGTGGCACGCCTGTCCCGCTGGCCGTTGGGCGTCCGGTCGCCGCCTGCCACGCTCCGGTGGCCGGCTCGCGTCCGCTCGCTCACGGCGTTGTCACCTCGTTGCACATTGTCGCGCTGGGGCCTCGCGTGCCGGTCGGGTCGCCCGTTCCGGCAGGGCGTGGCTGCGGATGGAGGGTAACGGCGCGGGCTCGTTCACCGCCACTGTGGCACCGCCCACGAGCGCAAACGTTATCCGATGGTTCCGGACATTTAGGTCGATAACCGAATCTGACCTTCGACGATACCCCACCCGCCGCCCGGACGGACCGGAGCACCCGGTCAGGGATGCTCCATGACGAGGACGGCGAACGTCCCGGGGACCAGCGCCTCGTACCGGTGTGGCAGGTCGCCGGGGAACGTCGCGTAGTCCCCCGGGCCGAGGTCGACCACGTCGCTCTCGGGGCCCACCCGCAGCCGTCCGGCGGCCACCACCACGTGCTCCACGCTGTGCGGCGTGTGCCCGTCCGCCTCCCGGACCGCGCCCGGCTCCAGCTCGATCAGGTAGATGTCCCGGCGTACCCGCGACGTTCCGGCGCTGAGCAGCGTCCCGGTGAAGTCGGCCCGCTCCGAGCGGACCCGGGGGCCCTCGCCGGCGCGAATCACCCGAAGATTGTCGGCCGCCGGCTCCACGAGCCGGCTGAACGGCACGCCCAGCGCCACGCCGATCGCCCACAGCGTCTCCACGCTCGGGTCACCGGTCCCCGACTCCAGCGCCGAGAGCGTGGACTCGGGCGTCCCCGCCCGGGCGGCCAGCTCGGTCAGCGAGACACCGGCCCGCTCGCGTTCGCGGCGCACGGCGGCGGCGACGCTGGCCGATGGTTCTCCGGGCATGCGTGTTCGCTCCACTGGATCATCGTTCGCGGTCACGAACAACGGGACCTGTTCACCGTGCGGGACTACGCGCACGGTACAACGAACGAGGAACCGCCCGACGTTCTTTGCCACCAACGCGGCCAGAGCGGGTGTCCCGGCGACGCGTCGCCGGGATCAGACCTTGTCGCCGAGCTTCACCGCGGGCGCCGGAGCGCGCATCCGCCGGAAGGTGATCGAGCGCATCACGGCGTAGAGGTAGAGCGAGCCCATCCGCTGGTCGGTCTTCGGGAAGCGCTCCCGCACCAACTTGCTGATCTTGCGGCAGATCAGCACCGAGTCGACCACCACGCCGAGGGCTAGGGCGCCCCACAGCACGTTGGAGATCAACCGGACCACCGGTGGCATCGCGGCGTTCGAGCCGATCAGCACGATCAGCGCGCCGCCGAAGAACCAGGTGCCGACGGTACGACGGGAGTCGACCACGTTGCGCGCCAGCAGCCGCTCCGGGCCCCGGTCGCGCGGGCCACCCTCGCGGCGGAAGTCGGCGGCGGCCTCGGTGCGCAGTTGACGACGCCGTTCCCGCTCCTCCTCCTTGGTGAGGGGGCGGCTCGGTCCGGCCGGACGCCGGCCGACCGTCGGCCGCTTCGGCGTCTCCCGGCCCTTGGCCGGGGTGTAGCCCCGGGGACGGTCGGCGGTCTCCTCGGAGGTCACCGAGGTGACGGCCTCGTCGACGAGGTCGGTGGACTTGCGGCGAAAGAGCGACGGCACGCGGCAAGGGTAGCCAACGGTTCGCGCCCGGTGCACATCGCGGTGCGACGGCCGACGGCTCCAGGTCGCAGCGCGACCTGGAGCCGTCGGGTCCGAACGGTTGGCGAGGGAGGTTACGGGCGCTCGGCGTGCGCGCCCAGGTCGGCGAGCTTCGCCTCGAAGTCCTCGTAGCCCCGGTTGATCAGGTCGACGCCGTACACGCGGGAGGTGCCCTCGGCCGCGAGCGCCGCGATCAGGTGGCTGAACCCGGCCCGCAGGTCCGGGATGACCAGGTCGGCGGCGTGCAGCTTGCTCGGCCCGGCGATCACCGCCGAGTGCTTGAAGTTGCGCCGGCCGAAGCGGCACGGGGTGCCGCCGAGGCAGTCCCGGTAGACCTGGATGTTGGCGCCCATCGAGTTCAGCGCCTCGGTGTAGCCGAGCCGCTGCTCGTAGACCGTCTCGTGGACGATCGACAGGCCACGGGCCTGGGTCAGCGCCACGACCAGCGGCTGCTGCCAGTCGGTCATGAAGCCCGGGTGCACGTCGGTCTCCAGCGCCACGGCGTTCAGCTCGCCGCCCGGGTGCCAGAAGCGGATGCCGCCCTCCTGGCCCGGGTCGCCCAGCTTCGGCGCGCGGGCGTCGGTGACCTCGTACTCGCCACCGACGGACCGGAAGATGTTCAGGAAGGTCATCATGTCGGCCTGCTGCGCGCCGAGCACCTCGACGTGGCCACGGGTGGCCAACGCGGCGGCGGCCCAGCTCGCGGCCTCGATCCGGTCCGGGATCGGCCGGTGCGTGTACCCGTGCAGCTTCGGCACGCCCTGGATCTCGATCACCCGGTCGGTGTGGACCTTGATGATCGCGCCCATCTTCTGCAGGATGCAGATCAGGTCGATGATCTCCGGCTCGACGGCGGCGTTGCGCAGCTCGGTGACGCCCTCGGCCATGACCGCGGTCAGCAGCACCTGCTCGGTGGCGCCGACGCTCGGGTACGGCAGGGCGAACTTGGTGCCGTGCAGCCCGTTCGGCGCGGATAGGTGCATGCCCTGCGGCTGCTTGTCGACGACGGCGCCGAACTGGCGCAGCGCCTCCAGGTGGAAGTCGATCGGACGCGGGCCGATGTGGCAGCCGCCCAGGTCCGGGATGAACGCGTGCCCGAGACGGTGCAGCAGCGGCCCGCAGAACAGGATCGGGATACGGCTCGAACCGGCGTGCACGTTGATCTGGTCGGTGCTGGCGCTCTCCACGTTCGCGGGGTCGAAGACGAGTTCACCGTCCTCGGCGCCGTCGGTCACCTTGACGCCGTGCAGACCGAGCAGACCCCGGACCACCTCGACGTCGCGGATCTTCGGCACGTCGAACAGCCGGCTCGGGCTGTCGCCCAGCAGTGCGGCGACCATCGCCTTCGAAACCAGGTTCTTCGCGCCGCGCACGCGGATCCGCCCTTCGAGCGGAGTGCCTCCATGCACGACCAGGACGTCGTCGGTCAACGCAACCTCCAGCGCTTCGGTGCTGCTGTGTTGATGGTGGGGAGCGTGAACCTTGTCGCTACCCCGGATGCGGCCATATCGAAACGGCCCGCTCGCGTCGTCGCTCCGGCAGCATAGCCCTCGGTGACGAAAAAGGACTCGGTCAGACCGGCGTGTGTGGCATTAATCGGTGATCCGGCACTTTTGTGTACCAGGGACGTCACGGATCGTGATCACGCGCCGGGCAGGGCGAGCATCTGGTCCAGCGCCACCCGCGCGTGGTGGGCGGTGTCGGCGTCCACCGTGATCTGGTTGGCCACCCGGCCCGCGACCAGCTCCTCCAGCGCCCACACCAGGTGCGGCAGGTCGATCCGGTTCATCGTCGAGCAGTAGCAGACCGCCTTGTCGAGGAACATGATCTGCTTGTCCGGGTGGGCCAGGGCCAGCCGGCGGACCAGGTTCAGCTCGGTGCCCAGCGCCCACGCCGACCCGGCCGGCGCCGCCTCGATGGTCTTGATGATGTACTCGGTCGAGCCGACGTGATCGGCGGCGGTGACCACCTCGTGCCGGCACTCCGGGTGGACCAGCACGTTGACGCCCGGCACCCGCTCCCGTACGTCGTTGACGCTGTCCAGCGTGAACCGGCCGTGCACCGAGCAGTGCCCCCGCCAGAGGATCATCTTGGCGTCGCGCAGCTGCTCCGGCGTGAGCCCGCCGCCGGGCTTGTGCGGGTCGTAGAGCACGCAGTCGTCCAGCGACAGGCCCATCTCCAGGACCGCTGTGTTGCGGCCCAGGTGCTGGTCCGGAAGGAAGAGAACCTTCTGCCCCTGCTCGAACGCCCAGTCAAGGGCGCGCTTGGCGTTGGACGAGGTGCAGACGACGCCGCCGTTACGCCCGACGAAGCCCTTGATGTCCGCCGAGGAGTTCATGTACGTCACCGGCACGGTGTCGCCCGCGATGCCCAGCTCGGTCAGCGTGTCCCAGGCGGCCTCGACCTGACCCAGCACGGCCATGTCCGCCATCGAGCAGCCGGCGGCCAGGTCGGGCAGGATCACCCGCTGGGTGCCGGTGGTGAGGATGTCGGCGCTCTCGGCCATGAAGTGCACGCCGCAGAAGACGATGTACTCCGCCTCCGGACGGGCCGCCGCCTCCCGGGCCAGCTTGAACGAGTCACCCGTCACGTCGGCGAACTGGATCACCTCGTCGCGCTGGTAGTGGTGCCCCAGTACGAAGACCTTGCTGCCCAGCTTCGCCTTCGCCGCCGTGGCGCGGGCCACCAGGTCGGGATCGCTGGGCGCCGGCAGGTCGCCCGGACACTCGACGCCGCGCTCGGTGTCGGGGTCGCTGCCCCGGCCGAGCAGCAGCAGAGCCGTCGCCGTGTTGGAGGGTTCCACCCAGGTCGAAGTCACGTAGCCCATGGTCCCACAGCGCGAGCGCGCCGCAGCTCCGCTCGGTGTGTGCTGCCACACTGCTCGCCATGCGCGTGCTGCTCTGCCCGGACAAGTTCGCCGGCACCCTGTCCGCACCGGAGGTGGCCGCCGCGGTCGCCGCCGGTTGGCGCACCGTCACCGACGGCGATGACCTGCTGATCCGGCCCCTCGCCGACGGTGGGCCGGGCTTCGTCCAGGTGCTCGCCGACGCGCTCGGTGGCCGGCGGCTGCCGGTGTCGACGGTCGATCCGCTGGGCCGTCCGGTGGCGGGTGAGATCCTGCTCACCGCCGATGGCGCGACCGCCTACCTGGAGAGCTCCCAGGCGTGCGGACTGCACCTGCTCGCCGTCGACGAGCGTGACCCGAAGGCCGCCACGTCGTACGGGCTGGGTCTGCTGGTGGCCGCCGCCGTGGAGAGCGGGGCCCGGACGGTGGTGATCGGGCTGGGTGGCTCCGCCACCAACGACGCCGGCGCGGGCATGCTCGCGGCGCTGGGCGCGACTCCGCTGGACGGGACCGGCGCGGCGTTGCCGTACGGCGGAGCCGCGCTGGCCGCGGTCGACGCGCTGGACGGCGTACCCCGGTTGCGGGACGCCCTGCTGGTCGCCGCCACCGACGTGGACAACCCGCTGCTCGGCCTGCACGGCGCGAGCAACGTCTTCGGTCCGCAGAAGGGCGCCGACCGGGCCGACGTGCTGCTGCTCGACGCCGCCCTGGAACGCTTCGCGGCGGTGCTGGAACGGGACCTGCCCGGCTGCCCGACGGGCCTGGGCGCGCTGCCCGGCGGTGGGTCGGCCGGCGGCCTGGGCGCGGCCGTCCTCGCGCTCGGCGGAACCGTTGAGTCCGGTATCGGTCTGGTCACCCGCGCCAACCGGCTGGACGCCGCCCTGGACACCGCCGACCTGGTGATCACGGGGGAGGGGTCCTTCGACCACCAGTCGCTGCGCGGCAAGGTCGTCGCCGGGGTGGCCGGGGCCGCCCGGGACCGTGGGGTGCCCTGCGTGGTGGTCGCCGGCCAGGTCAGCACCGGCCGGCGGGAGGCCGCCTCGGCCGGCGTGACCGACGCCTACAGCCTGGTGGAGCACTTCGGCGGCGAGGAGACCGGCGGGCTGGCCGCCGCGCTGAGCCGCCCCGCCGACGGGCTGCGCGAACTGGGCGCCCGGCTGGCCCGGCAGTGGAGCCGCTGAGCGCGTGGCACCGTCCCACCTGGGCCCGGGAGCCCGCCACGCGGGTACGTCCGGTCCGGGCGGCGTACCATCGGAACTGGACCACAACCGGGAATCACTGGACGGCGCGCGACGTTGGCCAGTGCGTCCGGACCCAAAACCGCGCAGGGAGACTTCCACGTGACCACGCCAGCGCAGACCGAGTCGACCGAGGCCCAGGCCCCTACTTCCGTCGTCCTCACCGACGTCGCGGCGCAGAAGGTCAAGGCCCTGATCGAGCAGGAGGGCCGCGACGACCTGCGGCTCCGTGTCGCGGTGCAGCCGGGTGGCTGCTCCGGCCTGCGGTACCAGCTCTTCTTCGACGAGCGCTCGCTCGACGGTGACGTCGTCACCGACTTCGGTGGCGTCGAGGTCGTCGTCGACCGCATGAGCGCCCCCTACCTGGCCGGCGCGACGATCGACTTCGCCGACCGGATCGACGCCCAGGGCTTCACCATCGACAACCCCAACGCGGGCAACTCCTGCGCCTGCGGCGACTCGTTCAACTGAGTCACGCACCACACCAGCGATGACGGGGCCGTCCCTTTCGGGGCGGCCCCTTCGTCATGGGCGCGCTGGTGACGAGCTGGTTGCCGTCGCCCGACGGACCGGACACGCCCCGGTTGCCGGGCCGGTAGGCTGACCGCGCCCCGCTCCCGACCCTGAGGTTGACATGAAGATCGCCGTGACCGGCTCGATCGCCACCGATCACCTGATGAGCTTCCCGGGTCGCTTCGCCGACCAGCTCATCGCCGATCAACTGCACAAGGTTTCGCTCTCCTTCCTGGTGGACGACCTGGTGCTCCGCCGCGGTGGGGTGGCGGCGAACATCTCCTTCGGCATGGGGCAGCTCGGGCTGCGCCCGGTGCTGCTCGGGGCGGTCGGCGCGGACTTCGCCGACTACCGCTCCTGGCTGGAGCGGCACGGCGTGGACTGCGACTCCGTGCACGTCAGTGAGGTGGCGCACACCTCCAGGTTCGTCTGCACCACCGACACCGACATGTGCCAGATCGCCTCGTTCTACGCGGGCGCCATGAGCGAGGCGCGCAACATCGAACTGGCGCCCGTCGCCGACCGGGTCGGCGGACTGGACCTGGTGCTGGTCAGCGCCAACGACCCGGCGGCGATGCTGCGGCACTCGGCCGAGTGCCGCACCCGCGGGTACGCGTTCGCCGCCGACCCCTCCCAGCAGCTCGCCCGGATGCCCGGCGAGGACGTGGTGGCGCTGATCGAGGGCGCCGAGTACCTCATGACCAACGACTACGAGAAGTCGCTGCTGCAGAGCAAGGCACAGCTGAGCGACGACCAGTTGCTGGACCTGGTGAAGGTGCGGGTCACCACGCTGGGCAAGGACGGCGTCGAGATCGCCGGTCGGGGCATCGACCCCATCCACGTACCCATCGCCCGGGAGATCCGGGCCGTCGACCCCACGGGTGTCGGCGACGGCTTCCGGGCCGGTTTCTTCACCGCGCTCTCCTGGGGTCTCGGGCTGGAGCGGGCCGCCCAGGTCGGCTCGCTGTTGGCCACGCTCGTGCTGGAGACGGTCGGCACCCAGGAGTACGACGTACGCCGCGACCTGTTCGTCAAGCGCCTCGCCGAGTCCTACGGCGACGTGGCAGCCGAAGAAATCCGCCCCCACCTCCTCCCGTAACCCACCCCACCCCGGCCCCCGCGCCGATCTTGCACTTTGTGTCGCCGTTTCGCGGCTTGTATCCGCTCTTGTCGCCACCGAAAGTGCAAGATCGCGGGGGAGGGTGGGAGGAAGTGGGCGGGGGTTAGTGGGTGCGGCGGATGTCGTAGGCGGGGCCTTCGGGGCCCGTTAGGGCGCCTAGGTACTCCTGGCCGCGCATGCGGCACCAGGCCGGGAGGTCGACCGCCGCCGCCGGGTCGTCGGCCAGCACCCGGACGACCGTGCCGACCGGCACCTGCGGCATCCGCCGGGCCGCCGCGATCACCGGCAGCGGGCAGCGCTGACCCCGGCAGTCGATCACCTCGTCCGGCATCGTCACAGCCCGACCACCCCGGCGTCGGCGCGCAGGCCGGCGACGATCCCGGGCAGCTCGGCGAGGAAGCGCTCGATGTCCTCCTCGGTGGTGTCCCGGTGCAGACTGACCCGCACGTTGCCGTGCGAGAGCACCCCCATCGCCTCCAGCACGTGCGACGGCCGCAGCGTGGACGACGTGCAGGACGAACCGGATGACACCGCGAACCCCCGCCGGTCCAGCGCGTGCAGCAGCGTCTCGCCGTCGACGTACAGGCAGGAGAACGTCACCAGGTGCGGCAGGCGCAGCACCGGGTCGCCGACGACCTCCACGTCGGGCACCTCCGCCGCGACCCGCGCCCGGATCCGGTCCACCAGCGGGGACAGCCGGGCAGCCTCGGCGGCCGCGTCGGCCGCCGCCGCGCGCAGGCTCGCCGCCGCCGCCACCACCGCGGGCAGGTTCACCACCCCGGGGGTACGACCACCCTCCCGCTCGTCGGCCGGCCACGGCGACTCCCAGCGGGTGCCCTTGCGCACCGCCAGCAACCCCACCCCGGGTGGCCCGCCCCACTTGTGGGCGCTGGCGCTGAGCACCGACCAGCCGGCCGGCAGCGGCACCCGTCCGACCGACTGCGCCGCGTCGACGTACAGCGGTACCCCGACCTCCGCGCACACGGCCGCCGCCTCGGCGACCGGCTGCACGGTGCCCACCTCGTGGCTGGCGCTGATCAGCGCCGCCAGCGCGACCCCGGGAGCACGGACGGCGTCCGACCAGCCGGTCAGGTCTAGCCGGCCCACCCGGTCGACCGGTACGGCGGTGGCGGCGCCGCCGGCCGCGACGTGCCGCTCGGCGGCGTGCAGGACGGCGGAGTGCTCGATCGCCGAGTGCACCAGGGTCGCCCCGACGCGATGCCGTCCCGCCAGCGCGCCGAGCACCGCGCCGTGGGCTGCCGTCGTACCGCTGGGGGTGAAGGACAGCTCGTCGGCGCGGACGCCGAGCGTCTGCGCGGCGGCCTCGCGGGCGGCGTCGAGCAGTTGTCGCGCGCGGCGTGCCTGGCCGTAGAGCTTCCCCGGGTCGGCCCAGCCGTCCTCCAGGGCCGCCAGCAGAGCCTGCCGGGCGACCGGATGCAGCGGCGCGGCCGTCGCCGCGTCCAGGTAGACGCTCACGGGTCCCCACGCTATCGCGACGTTATGCCCAGGATCCCCCCGATGGGGGCGGACAGTGACCCCACCACGGCCGAGTCCGTCATGGTCGAGTAATCTGCGACCGTCGGTGACGCCTTTGCCGCCGGTGCTGACGAACGACGCACCGCGGCGCGCTAGGGAGGCAGGACCAGGTGGTCGCAAGGAGTTCGGAGGTACGGCCGTCGGCCGTACGGCACGGTGCTGCCCCACGGGTCGGTGGACGCCGGGGACGTGGTGCCGGTCGGCTGGCCGGGCTCGGTCTCGGGGGCGTGGCGCTGCTGGTTCTGCTCACGGGCTGTGACGTCGGCAAGACGTTCGACGGCTTCGGTTGGCCGCAGGGCGGCATCACGCCCGAGTCGCACCGGATGTACGACCTGTGGATCGCCTCCTGCGTCGCCGCGCTCGCGGTCGGCGTCTTCGTGTGGGGCCTGATCTTCTGGTGTGTCGTGCGGTACCGCAAGCGTGGCAACGCGCTGCCGGTGCAGACCCGCTACAACCTGCCGATGGAGTTCCTCTACACCATCGCGCCGATCCTGATCGTCTCCGTGCTCTTCTACTACACGGCGATCGTGCAGACCGACGTCGACAAGCTGTCGAAGAACCCGGACGTCACTGTCGAGGTCGTCGCGTTCAAGTGGAACTGGCAGTTCAACTACCGCGACGGTCAGGGCACGGAAGCCAAGACCACCGCGTCGACGCTGGGCACCAGTGAGGTCATCCCGGTGCTCGTGCTGCCGACCAACCGGTCCATCCGGTTCGAGGAGACGAGCCGCGACGTCATCCACTCCTTCTGGGTGCCGGAGCTGCTGTTCAAGCGGGACGTCATGCCGGGCAAGATCCGCAACGTCTTCGAGGTCTCCAGCCTCGACGCCGAGGGCGCGTACGTCGGCCGCTGCGCCGAGCTGTGCGGCAGCTACCACGCGTTCATGAACTTCGAGCTGCGGGTCGTCTCGCCGGAGAAGTACGACCAGTTCCTCGCGGCCAAGCAGGGCGGCAAGTCCACCCAGGAGGCGCTGGCCCAGATCGGCGAGGAGCCGTACGCGCAGACCACGAAGCCGTTCGACACCCGACGGACGCAGAGCAACTTCAACCCGGACAAAGCTCCGGCCGGCACGGGAAGCTGAGGCAGCCGCATGAAGACCGAGTGGCGTATCTTCCTGATCATCGCCGGGTTCCTCTTCGGCGCGACCATCCTCTACGGCGCCTGGACGCACGGTGAGTCCGGCAACATCGAGTGGGTGGGCACCGTCGCCCTGGCGCTGTCGTTCCTGCTCTGCTCGATGTGCGGTGGCTTCTTCTGGTTCGTCTCCCGCCGTATCGACCTGCGCCCCGAGGACCGGGCCGACGCCGAGATCGCGGACGGCGCCGGTGAGGTCGGCTTCTTCAGCCCGGGCAGCTACTGGCCGTTCGGTCTGGCGCTGGCCGCCGCGATCGCCGCGCTGGGCATGGTGTTCTGGCAGTTCTGGCTGATCGGTCTCGGCCTGGTGGCGGTCGTCTTCGCCGCCTGCGGCCTGCTGTTCGAGTACTACAGCGGCACCCGGCGCACCGCCGAGCACTGATCGACCCGGTCGCCCCTGGCGACCGATCGCGTACCGCCACGAAGGCCCGCACCCCGCCCGGGGGAGCGGGCCTTCGTCGTGCCGCGATCGTCGATGCGGGGTGTCAGCGCAATGATCGACTCGACTTCCTGGAATCGGCGCTGTCCGGCCGGCATGGACACCCCGACTTCGGCGACGTCGAGTCGATCGAGCGAGAGGCGGGTAGTGGGCGCGGGAGATTTGTCGGACCCGCGTGGGAAACTACAGGCGAGTAGTTCTCCGCTTCCGTTGTGCGTCGTTGTCGCATTCCAGAGGCGGTCGTCCGGACTGAGAAGGAGACGCCCGATGTCGCACCGCGATCTCTACTGCGACGTCTGCGCGGGCGTGACGCCGTTCGAGGCGCCGCCCTGCGTCGACGGCCACGGCAGCGACTGTCCCGAGCTGGTCTGCACCGGTTGCGGCGCGGCCCTGGTGATCACCACGTTCGTCGCGCCCGTCACCCGGCTGGCCGAGCGCCGCCGTCGCCAGCCCACCCGCCGCCACGCCGCCTGACCCGCGCAGTTGTCGACCGGCCGCCACGTCGCAAGCCCGGCGCGGTGATAGCGCCGTCTCGCCGATGTGGCGGCCTCTCGCCGCGCCCATAACGCCACGTCGCCGACCTGGTTGTCCGGGCAGCGCGTGTCGGTCGTCCCTGCGGGCGGCCGTGCCGATCAGGCGGTCGCCGGGGCCGCGGCGGTGGTGGCGGTCTCGATCCAGCGCTCCAGGACGCCCGCTGCCGCGCCCGCGTCGATCGACTCGGCGGCGCGGTCCAGGCCGGCGCGCAACGCCTCGGTCAGGTCGCCGTCGAGCGGCCCCTGCGTCGCGAGCGCCGCCGCCGCGTTGACCAGCACCGCGTCGCGCACCGGGCCGGTCTCACCGGCCAGCAGGCGACGGGCCACACCGGCGTTGTACGCGGCGTCACCGCCGCGCAGGTCACTCAGGGTGGCCCGGGGTACGCCCAGTTCGCTCGCGTCCAGCACGGCCTCGCGTACGGCGCCGTTCTGCGCCGCCCAGACGCGGGTCGGCGCGGCGGTGGTGAACTCGTCCAGGCCGTCCTCGCCGCGCATCACCAGCACCGAGTCGCCCCGGGCGGCGAACACGCCGGCCATCACCGGGGCCATCCGCGCGTCGAAGCAGCCGACCGCGCCGGCGCGGGGCCGGGCCGGGTTGGTCAGCGGGCCGAGGAAGTTGAACACGGTGGGGACGCCCAGCTCCCGGCGGACCGGCCCGGTGTGCCGCATGCCCGGGTGGAAGCGGGCGGCAAAGCAGAACCCGATGCCCGCCTCGGTGACGCACCGCACGATGGCGTCGGGGTCGAGGTCGAGCGGGACGCCGAGGAACTCCAACAGGTCGGCGGTGCCGCAGGAGGAGGACGCGGCGCGGTTGCCGTGCTTGACCACCCGGACACCCGCGCCCGCGACGACGAGCGCGGCCATGGTGGAGATGTTGACCGTGTGGGCGAGGTCACCGCCGGTGCCGACAACGTCCAGCGCGGTGGAGCGCAGCTCGTCGGGCAGGTCGACCGGGACGGCCCGGCTCAACATCGTCTCCACCAGGCCGGCCAGCTCGGCCGAGGTCTCACCCTTGGCCCGCAGCGCCACCGCGAAGCCGGCCACCTGCGCCGCGCCCGCCGAGCCGGCCATGATCTCGCCCATGGCCCAGGCGGTGTCGCCGGTGGACAGCTCCTCGCCGCGCAGCAGCGAGTTGAGCAGGTGCGGCCAGGTCCGATCGCCCATTGCGGGCCTCCCGAGCGTACGAAGTGCGGGTGGGCTGGAACCGGCGCAGGCTCGGCCGGCGCCGTGTCGGTGCCGGTTGGCGCGGGAACGTCAGGCGGGTGCGTGCGTCCGCAGCAACTCGGCCACCGTGCTGCCGGTGGTCACCGGGTCGAGCGGGTGCACCAGCGTCGCGTCGACCTCGGCGTACGCGGCGAGCCATCGGTCCGCGGCGCGGGCGATCACGAGGCAGGTGGGCGGCGCGTCGTCCCGGTCGTCCTTGATCTGCCGGGCGATGCCGATGCCGCCGCCGGGGCTGGCCTCGCCGTCGAGCAGCAGCAGGTCGATCTCGTAGTCGTCGACCAGCCGGATGGTCTCGGCGTAGGTCGACGCGTCGACGAACTCGATCCGCAGGCCGGGCGCGGGCCGGGTGCCCACGGCGAGCCGCATCCGGTCACGGACCTGCGGGTCGTCGCTGTAGAGCAGGACGGTGCACAGACGCTCACTCATGCCGACACTCCGCTTCCAACCTCGTAGCTGCCCGCCGATCGTACCGGCCGACGTGACGTACCTGACACGCCGCCCGCTTCCGCGCGTCGGGCGTGCCGTCTGCGCAGCTCAGGCCGTCGTGGCCTCGGCCGCGCGCTCGCGCGCCTCCTGGCGGTCCAGCTCGCGGTCGACACGGCGGGCCTCCCGCTCGGACTGCTTGACCCACTGCACCACCAGCACCGCGAGCATGGTGACGCTGACGAACTCGCCGCCGGCCCAGAGGATGCCGCCGGCGACCACCTGGTCGGCCTTCGGGTCGGACCAGCTCAGGTTGAGCGAGGGGTACCAGTCGCCGCCGAAGAGCGTGGTGCTCTGCATGATGGTGAGCCCGAGCACGGTGTGGAACGGCACGGAGAGCAGCATCAGCAGCGCCCGCGCCGGATACGGCCAGCGGCCCGGCAGCGGGTCGAGGCCGAGCAGTGGCCAGAAGAACACGCAGCCGGTCAGGATGAAGTGCGCGTGCACCAGCTCGTGCGCCCAGGCGTGCTCCAGCGTGAAGCGGTACAGGTCGCTGAAGTACAGCGCGAACGGGTTGACCACGAAGATGGCGAACGCCACCAGCGGGAAGGTGTAGACCCGGGCGATCCGGCTGTGCACGATCGCCAGGAGGCGTTTGCGTGGCCCGACCGGCAGGGTCCGCAGGGCCAGCGTCATCGGCGCGCCCAGCGCCAGGAAGATCGGCGACACCATGGAGAGCACCATGTGCTGGACCATGTGCACCGACAGCAGCGCGGTGTCGTAGGCGTGCAGCCCACTGACCGTGACGAGCGCGATGCCGCCGAGGCCGGGGCCGAGGAAGAAGACGGTACGGGTGACCGGCCAGCGGTCGCCCCGGATGCGCAGCCGGTGCACCCCGTACAGGTAGAGGCCGGCGGCGAGCACCAGGCCGAGGGCCAGCCAGCTGTCCAACCGGGTCTCGGTCAGGACCGCGCCGATGGTGAACGGTGGCGGGGTCGCCTCGGCCCCGGCGGCCAGCGTCGACGGGCCCGCCGAGGTGGCCGCGAGCACATCGGCCGGGACGGCCGAGGTGGCGGCGAGGATGGGATCGACGTGCAGCACGCTTTTCAGGCTAGGCCAGGCGAACCGGACCCTGACGCCCGGGCCACGGAAGGCGCAGGTTTGCCACCCCGCTGATCGCCGGCCCCGGTCAGGGGCAATAATGACGGCGTGACTGCGGCCCCAGCCATTGACAAGAGCCGGATCCACTCTCTGACGCGACCCAACATGGTCAGCGTGGGGACGATCGTGTGGCTCTCCAGCGAACTCATGTTCTTCGCGGCGCTCTTCGCGATGTACTTCTCGATCCGCGCGGCTGCGCCGGAGCAGTGGGAGAAGCACACCGAGTCGTTGAAAATCCCGTACGCGACCACCTTCACGGTGATCCTGGTGCTGTCCTCGGTGACCTGCCAGCTCGGCGTCTTCGCGGCGGAGAAGGGTGACGTGCACGCGCTGCGCCGCTGGTTCACCGTCACCTTCGTGATGGGCCTGATCTTCGTGCTCGGCCAGGTGAACGAGTACCGCCACCTGGTGGAGGACGGCGTCCGGATCAACGCCGACGGCTACGGCTCGATGTTCTACCTGACGACCGGTTTCCACGGCCTGCACGTGACCGGCGGTCTCATCGCCTTCATCATCTTCATGGTCCGCACGACCATGGGCCGGTTCACCCCGGCGCAGGCGACCTCGGCGATCGTCGTGTCGTACTACTGGCACTTCGTCGACGTCGTGTGGATCGGCCTGTACGCCATGATCTACTGGCTCCAGTGATCTTGGCGCGTCACGAACCGCGCCGCTGCTCCGTCCCCTGAGACAAGGTCCAACCGGTTAAGGACACAGCTCATGACTTCTGACAACGACCGCCGACGCGGCCTGCTCGCGCGGTTGCGCGGGCGGCCCGCCGCGCGCAGCAGGGGCCGCCGCCGGCTGGGCGCCGCGGTCCGGCTGATCGCGGCGCTGATGCTCGCCGGCGGCGCCTACACCGTCTTCGCCCCCGGTGCGCAGGCGCAGGACAATCCGCCGCTCACCGGCGCCGCAGCCGAGGGCAAGGCGCTGTTCGACGTGAGCTGTGTGACCTGCCACGGACGCAACGCCCAGGGCGTCGAGGGCCGCGGGCCGAGCCTGATCGGCGTCGGCGCGGCCTCGGTCGAGTTCCAGGTCAGCTCGGGCCGGATGCCGCTGGCCCGCCAGGAGGCCCAGGCGCACCGCAAGCCCCCGGTCTTCACCGACGAGCAGACCCGGCAGCTCGCCCAGTACATCCAGGAACTCGGCGGCGGTCCGGTCGTTCCGGGCACCGAAGAGGACCTGCACAAGGACGGCAACGTCGCGGCCGGCGGCGAGCTGTTCCGGATCAACTGCTCGCAGTGCCACGCCTTCGGCGGTGGCGGCGGTGCGCTCTCCTCGGGCAAGTTCGCCCCGAGCCTGCACCCCGCGACGGACCGGCAGATCTACGCGGCGATGCTGAGCGGCCCGCAGAACATGCCGGTGTTCGGCGACAACCAGATCACTCCGGAGCAGAAGGCCGACATCATCGCCTACATCCAGGAGACGCTGAAGACCGACCAGGACCCGGGCGGGTTCAACCTCGGTCGGTACGGGCCGTCCACCGAGGGCCTGGCGATCTTCCTGGTTGGCATCGTGGCGCTCGTGTTCGCTAGCCTGTGGATTGCGGGTAAGTCGTGACCGAGCGGATCTTCAGTTCCACCGCCGTGGTGCCGCTCGGCGCCACCCGTAGCGAGGTGACGGCATGAGCACGCACACCGAGCACCAGGCCTCGCAGGGCCCGGAGCCGCTCGACGTGAACGACCCCAGGCTGAGCCGGTTCGACATCGTCCGCGAGGGCGCGCGCCGGGACGACATCGAGATCGTCCACTACGAGCCGCAGGTGCTGCCGGGCACCAAGGCGGAGCGTCGGCTCACCCGCGTGGTGGCCGGGTTCTTCCTGATCACCGGTCTGGCGGCGACCGCCTTCCTGGCCATCTACATCTGGTGGCCGTGGCAGTACGAGCCGGGCCGCGGCGGCGACAAGTTCTACACGCCGCTGCTGGGCGCCACCCTCGGCGTGGCCCTGCTCGCCGTCGGTTTCGGCATCCTGACCTGGGGCAAGAAGTTGCTGCCCAAGGAGGTCTCGATCCAGGACCGGCACGAGGGTCAGGTCGACTCCGAGGGTCGCACCATCACCGGCCAGACCATGCTCTACCTGGCCGACGAGATGGGCATCAAGCGTCGTCCGCTGCTCGGCATCTCGCTGCTGGCCGGTCTCGCGCCGGTCGCCGCGGTCGCGGCGGCGCCGCTGGTCGGTGGCCTGATCTCCCAGCCGCACAAGAACAACCAGATGTTCACCACCGGGTTCGCCCCGACGGAGAACGGGCAGAAGATCCGTCTGGTCCGCGAGGACGGCCGCCCGGTGCGCCCGGCGGACATCAGCGCCGGTGGTCAGCTGACCGTCTTCCCGGGCATCGAGCACGGCGTGAGCAACCGGCACGCCGACTCGCCGACGTTGCTGATCCACCTGCGCGACGCGGACGCCCAGAAGTCCCGTGAGGCCAACTCGCGCCCCGGCGAGACGCAGAAGCACCACAAGGACTACATGTGGGGCAACTACGCGGCGTTCTCCAAGATCTGCACGCACGCCGGCTGCCCCGCCAGCCTCTACGAGCAGCAGACCAACCGGCTGCTCTGCCCGTGTCACCAGTCCCAGTTCCTGATCACCGACAACGCCCGGCCCGTATTCGGCCCGGCCAGCCGGTCGCTGCCGCAGCTGCCGATCGAGTTGGACTCCGAGGGTTTCTTCGTGGCGAAGTCCGACTACACCGAGACCGTCGGGCCTGACTTCTGGGAGCGGCCATGAAGCGTCGAAAGTTCGACCTGGCGGCCACGCCGGGCAAGGCCGCGGCGGGGGTGGACGACCGCTTCGCGGTGGCCACGCCGCTGCGCAAGCTGCTGAACAAGGTCTTCCCGGACCACTGGTCGTTCCTGCTGGGCGAGATCGCGCTGTTCTCGTTCATCGTGCTGCTGCTGACCGGTGTGTTCCTGACCTTCTTCTACGAGCCGGCGATGACCGAGGTGGTCTACGACGGCAGCTACGCGCCGTTGCAGGGCACCCCGATGTCCGCCGCGTACGCCTCCAGCCTGGATCTGTCGTTCGACGTCCGGGGTGGTCTGGTGATGCGGCAGATGCACCACTGGGCGGCGCTGCTGTTCATGGCCGCGATCGTCGTGCACATGCTGCGGGTGTTCTTCACCGGCGCCTTCCGCAAGCCGCGCGAGACCAACTGGATCATCGGTTCGCTGCTGTTCTGGGTCGGCTTCCTGGCCGGCTTCACCGGCTACTCGCTGCCGGACGACGGCCTGTCCGGCACCGGTCTGCGGATCGCCTCCGCGATCATGCTGTCCATCCCGGTGGTGGGCTCGTGGGTGACGTCGTCGGTCTTCGGTGGCGAGTTCCCCGGCACGATCATCATCAGCCGGTTCTTCATCGCCCACGTCCTGTTGATCCCGGGCCTGCTGCTCGCGCTGATCAGCGCCCACCTGGGTCTGGTCTTCAAGCAGAAGCACACCCAGTGGCCCGGCCCCGGCCGGACCAACAACAACGTGGTCGGCGAGCGGATGTTCCCCCGCTACGCGTTGAAGCAGGGCGGCTTCTTCATGGTCGTCTTCGGCGTCATCGCGCTGCTGGGCGGTCTGTTCCAGATCAACCCGATCTGGCTGTTCGGGCCGTACGAGGCGTGGGTGGTCTCGGCCGCCAGCCAGCCCGACTGGTACGTCATGTTCCTCGACGGCTCGACGCGACTCATGCCGGCGTGGCAGATCAACATCCCGATCGGCGACGGGTACGTCATCCCGCCGCTGTTCTGGCCCACTGTCGTGCTCCCCGGCATCCTGGTCGGCCTGTCGACGATGTACCCGTTCCTGGAGGCCCGGCACCTCAAGGACCGCAAGAGCCACAACCTGCTCCAGCGGCCCCGCGACGTTCCGGCCCGGACGGCCGTGGGCGCCATGGCCGTCGCCTTCTACATCGTGCTGACGCTCTCGGGCGCCAACGACGTGATCGCCGACAAGTTCCAGATCAGCCTGAACGCGATGACCTGGGCGGGCCGGGTCGGTCTGCTCGTGGTTCCGCCGCTGGCGTACTACGTCACCTACCGGCTCTGCCTGGGTCTGCAGCAGCACGACCGGGAGGTGCTCGCGCACGGCGTCGAGACCGGCATCATCCGGCGTCTGCCGGACGGTCGGTTCATCGAGGTCCACCAGCCGCTCAGCGCGTCGAACGGGCACGCGGACGGCCACGGTGAGCTGGAGTACGTCGGCTGGGTGGTACCCAAGAAGATGAACCGGCTCGGGGCCCTCGGCCCGGCGGTCCGGGGCTTCTTCTACCCGATCGAGAAGCCGGTCGAGGCGCCGGTCTCGCCGGGTCACCCGCCGGTCGAGCCCCGGGGAGATCGTGCGGAGATCGGCAGCGGCGAGAGCCGCCGCTGACCTCCCGACAGCACCGTCACGTGACGCCCGCCGGACTTCCGGCGGGCGTCACGCCTTTTCCGGTGTCCGGTCGCCCAACCGAGCAGGAGTCGGACGGGCACGGCGGGACCGGTCGACCCCGCGCGCCGGGCGATCGCAGGAATAACCCCCGTGAGCCGGGTATCCGTGCGATCCAACGTCTCTAGGGGGGGAAGCATGTTGGGTCTCAAACGCCTCGGCCTGTTGGCCGCGCTGGTGCTGGTGGGTGTCGCGCCGGCAGCAGCCGCCCAGGCGGCGGCACAGCCGTCGACGCAGGACACCCAGTACCTGCAGGCGGTGCACCAGGTGAACCTTTTCGAGATCACCGCCGGTGACCTGGCTCAGCAGAAGGGCCAGAACCAGGGGGTCAAGGACCTGGGCGCGATGTTCAAGACCGACCACACCCAGCTGGACCAGACGGTGCAGCAGACCGCGTCGCAGCTCAACGTCCAGCTGCCGAACGAGCCCACGACCGATCAGCAGGCGGTCATCGACAAGCTGAACAACGTCAGTGGCGCGGAGTTCGACCGGCTCTGGGTGACCAGTGAGCTGGCCGGTCACGTCCAGGCCATCCAGGCCACCCAGACGGAGATCTCGCAGGGCTCCGAGCAGTCGGTGGTCCAGTTGGCCCAGACCGCCCTGCCGACGCTGCAGGCGCACTACGACGAGCTGGTCCAGCTGGCCAACCAGTTGGGCATCCCGGTCCCGCAGACCAGCGCCAGCGGCACGCCCAGCCCGGGCACCTCGTCGCCGGCTCCGGGTGGCGTCACCGAGTCGCCGGCTCCGAGTGGTGGGATCACCGAGTCGCCGGAACCGGGCCTCGGCACCACCGAGCGGCCCGCTCCCAGCGAGAGCTGATCTCGCGGTAGCGCGACGGCCGGTCCACCCCACGCGGGGTGGACCGGCCGCGGCGCATGCGGGCCGCGGGTCAGTCGGCGTCCGCGAGGCCGATCGCGAACGTCTCCTCAAGGTCGAGCTTCGAGTACGCCCGGAACGCGATGTGCGACTCTGTGTTCAGCACACCCGGCACCTTGGAGATGCTGCCCGCGATGACCTGCGCGATCTGGTCGAACTCGCGGACCCGGACGATGGCGATGAGGTCGACGTGCCCCGCCACCGAGTAGACCTCGCTGACGCCGGGGACGTTGGCCAGGGCATCGGCCACCTCGGGGATCGCGTCGGTGGCGCAGTCGATCAGCACGATCGCGGTGATCACGGGGCATTTCTCCGTTCGTCGGCGTCGTCGCCCATGCTAGACCTGCACCGTCCCGTCGTCGCCGAAGCGGATCGCGTCCCGTAGCCGCTCGCCGTCCCGTACCGTCGCGCCCGGCCAGATCACGCTGCGTCGCACGTCGCCGCCCACCCGGGCGTCGGCGCCGACGACCGACTCGACACAGCTTCCGGTCACCGTGGCGGACCCGTCGACGAGCACGCCGCCGGCCGCCGCGTGCAGGTTGGCCGCCAGGTAGTCGGCCGGCGTCCCGGTGTCATAGAAGGTGCCCGCGTACGGCACCACGTCGAGCGCCCCGGCGGCCTCCGCCGGCCGCCACACCGCGCGTACCAGGTCGGACATCACCACCGGCAGGTCGCGGACCAGTCGCCACGGCAGCAGCGAGAAGCCGGTGAAGCAGTGCCCGGCGAAGGTACCCGGCGCGTACGGATCGGCGGCGGGCTGCCCGAGCAGGCGTACGGAGTCCCGGTCCCAACCGTCGAGCAGCGCGGCCACGTCGGGGCCCGGCGCGGTGGCCGGATCGGCCAGGTACGCGTCGGCGTTGCCGACCAGGACCGGTCGGCCGTCGATCCAGTCCCGCAGATTCGCCACCCCGCCCGCCGTGCCGAGCGGGTCGCCGGGCTCCACCGACAGGTGGGCGCGGTCGCCGACGTGCGCGACCACCTGGTCGGCGAGGTAGCAGGCGTTCACCGCGACCCGTGCGGGACTCCTCAGGCCCAGACCGGCCAACCGATCCAGAGCCCGGTCCAGGAGCGGCACGTTACCGACCGGGCAGAGCGCCTTGGGCACCCGTTCGGTGAGCGGGCGCAGTCGGGTGCCCTCGCCCGCGGCGAGCACGACCGCGCAGACGTCCCCCGGCCAGCTCGCCCTGGTCATGGCGCGTCGTCGGGCACCGGCGGCGGGAACTGCCCGGCCAGCGGCCCGATGTCGTAGTAGGCGAGCAACCGCGCGGTCGGCCAGGTGAGCTTGGGCAGGTCGTCCAACCGATGCCAGGCGGCCTCGAACACCTCCCCGCCGTCCACCACCAGTTCGGTGCTGGACGCCGGCACCTCCGCCTCGAAGACCATGTCCACCCAGCCCTTGGCGTGCACGATCGCGTTCGGCACGGCGGGGCGCAGCCGGGACGGCGGCAGCCGGACGCCGGACTCCTCGAACAGTTCGCGGGCCGCGCCCACGACCGGGGGCTCACCCCGGTTCAGCAGGCCGGCGGGGAGCGACCAGCCCTTGCCGGGCGGCTGGCGCAGCATCAGCAACCGACCCGCGCCCGTCGCCTCGGTGTCGCGGACCAACGTGACCGCGCCGACGATGTACTTCGGTACGGCGAGCCGGACCAGACGCCGGCGCACCGGCAGCGGCAGCCGGTAGAAGGCCTGGTAGAAGACGGCCCGACCGGTGGCACGGGAACGGGGGATCATGCCTTGAGGCTAGTGGTCACGAATGTCCCTCGGACGCGCTGGGGCACCCGGAGTCACTGTCGATGGTCGACCAGTTCGATGAGCTGCCGTACCACGGCGTCCGGTTCGATCACCCGGTCGAAGACCGCGACCAGCAGGGTCTCCAGGTCGGGATAGCCCAGCTCCTCGGAGAGCCGCAGCAGCGGCAGGTCGCTGGCGAGGCCCCGGTTGTGCTGGCGCAGGGCGAGACCGATGGTGGCCCGACCGAGGCGTACCTTGTCGCTGATCGTGATGCCCGGCTCGGTGTGCTCGGCGAACCACCTGTTGATCTGCATCTGCGCGTGCGGCGACTTGACGAACTCCAGCCACTCCTTGCGCGGGCCGCGCGGGGCGGCGGCCTCGAAGCCGTTGTCGGCGTCGTTCTCGGTGAAGATCTCCACCACGTCGCCCTCGTCCAGTTCCGAGCTCAGCGGTGCGAGCCGGCCGTTGATGCGGGCCGCGAGGCAGTGGTCGCCGCGATGATTGCCCAGCTCGTACGCCAGGTCGACGGGTGTGGCGCCGGCCGGCAGCACCACCTGACGACCGTCGGCGAAGACCTGGATCTGGCCCTCGGCGAGGTCGCAGCGCAGCGACTCGTAGAACTGCGCGGGGTCGGCGGCCTCCGGCTCCCAGTCGAGCACGCGGCGCAGCCAGTCCAGCTGCTCGGCCCGGGCCGCCGCGCTGCCGCTGCCCGAGCGCGGGAAGCGGAAGTCGGCGGCGATGCCGTACTCGGCCGCGCGGTGCATCTCCTGGGTGCGGATCAGCACCTCCACCGTACGGTCCTGCGGGCCGCAGACGCTGGTGTGCAGCGAGCGGTAGAGGTTGTTCTTCGGCGAGGCGATGAAGTCCTTGAAGCGGCCCGGTACCGGCCGCCACGTGCCGTGGATCGCGCCCAGCGCCGCGTAACAGTCGGTGGCCGGGCCGTCGACCACCACCGAGATGCGGGGCAGGTCGTACGGCGCGGTGTGGCCGCCCGCGACGGTGTCCTTCCAGATCGAGTAGAGATGCCGGGGACGAGGGCTCACCTCGGCGTCGACCCGGCTGCGCTTGAGCGCCGCCCGGGCGCGGTTGACCACCGCGTCGAGGTAGGCCTCCCAGCCGGGCCGGTCGTGCACGTGCCGGGCCAGCCGGGCGTGCTCGTCGGGCTCCAGGTGCAGCAGCACCACGTCGTCCAGCTCGCGCTTGAGGGTCTGGATGCCCAACCGGTCGCAGAGCGGGACCAGGACCTCCTGCGTCTTACGGGCGATCCGCTCCCGGGACGCCGCCGAGCGCACCCCGAGCGTCCGCATGTTGTGCAGCCGGTCGGCCAGCTTGATGATCAGCACCCGGACGTCCTTGGCCGCCGCGACGATCATCTTGCGGACCGTCTCCGCCTCGGCGGCCTTGCCGTAGAACGCCTTGTCGAACTTGGTCACCCCGTCGACCAGGTGGGCCACCTCGTGGCCGAAGTCCTCCGAGAGCGCCTGGAGCGTGTAGCGGGTGTCCTCGACCGTGTCGTGCAGCAGCGCCGCGACCAGGGTGGTGGTGTCCATGCCCAGCTCGGCGCAGATCTGCGCCACCGCGAGAGGATGGGTGATGTACGGCTCGCCGCTCTTGCGGAACTGCCCGCGGTGCATGTTCTCCGCGATCGTGTACGCCCGGCGCAGCACCGCCGGATCGGTGCCGGCGTGGATGCCCCGATGGGTGCGGACCAGGTGGGTGACCGGGTCGGAGTCGGTGGTCGGCCAGCTGAGCAACGACCGCAGTCGGCGGGTCAGGGGCAGCTCGCCCGACTGGGTTGGCAGGGCACCCCCCAGGGCGGCGCCGTGTCCGGCGTCGACGTCCACGAGGGACACCTCCTCACCCCGGCTCCGCGGTCACCGGACCCGGTGAACGGAGCAGGCCCACGAAACGGGCAGGACTGCACTTCCTTAACAGCCTAAGCGAGTCGACGTAGTCCGATCGGTCAGTTGGTCATGAGCGTTCGGTCGAGAGTTGGTGCGACGCCCCGCTCTCGGCCTTCGCCAGCAGGTCACGGAAGCGCCCCGCGCCGCCCGCCGGGGAAGACCAACCGGACGACATCTCGACCAACCGGGTCTCCGGCCGCTCCAACCAGGACAGGATGCGCTCGGACTCCTCGGCGGTGGCCGACGGCACCGGCCCGTGCCCACCCGACACCGTCTCGGCCGTGGCCCGGATGACGTTCAGCGTGGGTCTCGGGTGGACGCCCGGCGGGGACACCCCGGCGCCGGCCAGCCGACCGTGGCGTACCAGGGCCAGCTCCCAGCCGCCCTGGGCGGCCGGTCGGGCCGCCGCCAGCTCGGCGATCCCGGTCAGCGCCGCCAACCGCTGCATCCGCACCGTGGCGCGCAGCACCGCGGCCAGCCGGTACCGCACCACGGCGGCCTCCTCGTAGCGCTGGTCGGCCGCGAGCACGTCGATCCGGGCCAGCAGCGCGTCCACCACCGGCCGAGGGTCGCTCGTGGTGGCCGTCCGGAACGGTTCGACGGCTCTGTCGTCGTACTCCTCGGGGGTGATCCGGTGCTCGCAGGGCGCCGGGCAGCGACCCAGCTCGGCCAGCGCGCAGGCCGGCGTGACGGTGCGCAGCGAGAGCCGGTGCGTGCACTGGCGCAGCGGGACCGCGTCGTGGAAGGCGGCGGCGGCCAGTTCCGCGGCCCGCCGGGAGGTGAACGGCCCGAGGTAGGCGGTGTCGGTGGGGGAGATGTCGCGCACGATCGACAGCCGGGGGTACGGCCCGTCGGTCAGCTTGAGCCAGACCATCCGCTCCGGGTACTTCGACCGCCTGTTGTACGGAGGGGCGTGCGCGGCGATCAGCCGCAGCTCGCGAACCTCCGCCTCCAACGAGTGCGCGCACTCCACGGCCTCGACCCGCTCGGCCGCGGCCAGCATCTCGGAGATCCGGGCGCGCTTCTCGCCGGCGGTGAAGTAGCTGCGCACCCGGGTGGCGATGTCGCCCGAGGTGCCGACGTAGAGCGGCCGGTCGTCGGCGGCCCGGAAGATGTAGACCCCCGGGACCCGGGGCAGCCCCTCGGCCAGGTGCCGCTTGCGGCGCTGCGTCGGCGTGACCGCCCGGGCGAACTCGATGGCGTCGCCGACGGTGTCGACGCGGTGCCCGCCGAGGCGACCGATCAGACCGTGCAGCACGTCGACGGTGGCCTTGGCATCGTCCAACGCCCGGTGGGTGGGCTGGGTGGCGGTGCGGAAGTACGCCGCCAGAGTGCCGAGCTTGCGGTTGGGCACCTCGTCGCGGGTCAGCACCCGCCGGGCCAGCGCCGCCGTGTCCAGCACGCGGGGGTTCGGCCAGCGGTAGCCGTGCCGGGCGCAGGCGGCCTTGAGGAAACCCACGTCGTACGGAGCGTTGTGGGCCACCAGCACGGCGTCGGCGATGAACTCCAGGAAGCTGGGCAGCACCTCCTCGATCGGCGGGGCCGGCAGCAGCATGGCCTGGGTGATCCCGGTCAGCACGGTGATGAACGGCGGGATCGGCTGCCCCGGGTTGACCAGGGTGGCCAGCACCCCCAGCTCCTCGCCGCCGCGCACCTTGACCGCGCCGATCTCGGTGATCCCGCCGCCGTCCGGCGCGCCGCCGGTGGTCTCCAGGTCGACCACCACGAAGGTGGTCGCGTACAGCGGCAGGGCCGGGTCCACCCCGCCCACCGCCGGGTCGAGACCGGCCAGTGACTCCTGGACGTACTCCGCCTGTGCCATCGGCGGCACGCTAGCGCCCCGGTCCGACACTCCCGTCGCAGAGGTCCCAGCAGCCACCATGGGGCTAGGATGAGAGATCGGCTCACTCACCAGGCGGTGGGCCCGCCAGCGGTGGGAGACTTGCCACATGCCCCTCGCCGAGCCGCACGACGACCACCTCCCGCAGGAGGATCCGGTCGCCCGCGACGGCGCGGTGAGCGATCCGGACGCCGGTGACAATCCCCCCGATTCGGGCGGTGATCCGACGATCGAGCCGGAGCCGACGCTGCCCGAGCCGGTCCGGCAACGGATCGTGGCGCTGACCGCCGCCGTGCTGCCCAGCCTCCCCTCCGACGAGGTGCCGGTGCCGCTGCGGCGGGTGGCCAAGTTCGCCCCCAACCGGCGCGCCCGTCTCGGCGCTCCGGCCATCGCCGCCCAGCTCACCGCCGACCCGCTGTTCCGGCAGCGGGTCACCGCCCGGGTGCTGGCCGACGCCGGTGACCTCGGGGCGGCCGTGGTCGAGGGCACCGCGCCGGCCGCTGCCGACCCGGTCGAGGTGGCCGCACTGGCGTACCTGGTCCGGCCGCGCGGCTGGCGGGCGCTGATCGACGCCAGCGGCGCCGCGGTCCGCGCCGAGGCGGACAGCGCCGTCGTCGCCGAGCTGGTCCGCGAGGCCGAGCAGCGGGCCACCCGTGCCGAACACGACCGTGCGGTGGCCCGGGTCGAGGCCGACAAGCTCCGCGACGAGCTGGCCCGGGTCCGCGAGGAGCTCGGCCAGCTCCGGGAGGAGTCCCGTCAGCTGGCCCGCACCCTTCGCGAGACGCAGGCCCGCGAGCGCAAGGCCAGCGAACTTCTCGCCACCGAACGCGGCCGGGCCGCGCGCGCCAGCGCGGACGTCGACGCCGAGCTACGCCGCGCCCGCGCCCGGCTCGCCGAGGCGGAGGCCGCCGCCGGCGTGGCCCGGGCCAGCGCCAAGGAGGCCCGCTCGGTCGACGACGCCCGCCTCTGGCTGCTGCTGGAGACCATCGGTCAGGCCGCCGTCGGGCTGCGCCGGGAGCTGGCGCTCGACCCGGTCGACAAGCTCCCCGCCGACTTCGTCGCCGACGCGTTCGCCGAGCAGCCCGGTACCGCCCCGGCGGGCCCGGCCGCGCGCGCCCGCGACACCGACGACCCGGCCCGGCTCGACCAGCTGCTCGCCCTGCCCCGGGCGCACCTCGTGGTGGACGGCTACAACGTCACCAAGCGCGGCTTCGGCGAGATGTCGCTGGAGCAGCAGCGCAAGCGCCTCATCAGCGGACTGGGCGGCATCGCCGCGCAGACCGGCGACGAGGTCACCGTCGTGTTCGACGGCGCCGAGCGGATGCACGGGCTGCCGCCCGCCCCGCGCGGCGTACGGGTGCTCTTCTCCCGCAAGGGCGAGACCGCCGACGAGCTGATCCGACGCCTGGTCCGCGCCGAGCCGGCGGGGCGTCCGGTCGTCGTGGTCTCGTCGGACCGCGAGGTCGCCGACGGGGTACGCCGGCACGGCGCGTACCCGCTGGGGGCCGACTCGCTGCTGCGCCGCCTCGCCCGCTCCTGACCGCACGTCGGAGGTCGCCGCGGGCGCGCTATCCGGAGAAGCGGTCACCGATGCGGATGCGGTCGTAGCGGGTCTTCGGCACGCACGACTTCCTGCTTCGGCCGCTGTCGGTCACGTAGGTGATCCGGTAGCAGGTTCGCAGGCGGCAGTTCTGGCCGTTGCGGTTGCAGGCCGTCGTGGAGACCAGGTCCTTGCCGGAGACCGTTCCGTCGGTGTCGCCGCCCACCCACGTCGTGATCAACCCGATCAGCACGGCGAGAGCGCAGGCGATCCCTGCCACCACGATGACGGAACGCTTCATCGCGCTGGTCCTCCGGCGCGGCAGCGTCTCGCCCGGACACTCAGGCGGACGGCGGTCATCCTCGTCAGCGATCTCGATGACCCCCGACCGTACTGCCTACCCCCGCTGGTCACGGCCCCACGGTAGGAGGGCTCGGCAAGGCGGGGCGCCGGCCGGGAGCGCCGTTCGGGCGGCGTCCAGGTGCCGACCATGGCCGGGTCGTCGGGGTGGGCAAGAATTTGGCGAGGTTCCGGCAGGTCCGGTGCGTGACGGTGTCCGCATCCGCCCGGCACCGCCGGGCACCGGACGAAGGCAGGCGAACGACATGGGAAAAAGACTGCTGGGCACCATCCTCGGCACGGTCGTCACACTGGCGGCGCTCCTGGTCGCGCCGGCAGCGGCCCAGGCGGCCTCGGGGGGCGGCTGCACCGGGGCCTACCCGATCAGCTCGTGCATCTCGTACCAGGGCTCCAACCAGACCGTGGTGGGTGACTTCTACATGAACGCCACCCCGGACGGGTCCCGGTGCACGGCGTACCTCCAGCTGCGGACCAGCAACAACGGCAACACCTCCTGGATCTACTACGACCTCAACCGGACCGGCCGGTTCGGGCCGATCAGCCGCAACGTCAACGTGATGAACAACTTCAAGGGCTCCGCCGTGGCGGTAGTCGAGGTCTACACGTGCAGCGGAGCGTTTCACGGCACCTACACCAGCCCTCGGGTGTACTACCCGTGACGTACGGATCCGGCCGCTGGCGCGTCAGCGCCAGCGGCCGGATCGCGGGTCAGACGCAGCGGGAGACCGACGGGTTCGGGTCGTGGCCGGTGTACATGTAGTCACCGGCGAGCATGCCGCTCGCGTTGCCGTAGAAGGCGTTGTACCACACGGTGTCGCCGTTGACCGACGATCCGGTCGCCCAGCAGTTCAGGTAGACCGACTGGCCCTTGGGGATCGTGAGGATGACCGAGCACTGCGAGTTGTTCAGCCACTGGCAGTAGCGCAGGTTCAGGTCCGTCTTCGTCGTGAAGTAACCACCGGCGAACGCCGGGGTGGCGACCAGGCCGACCGTTGCGGTCACCGCGACCGCGCAGGCGGCCAGGAGACGTCGTGGATTCATGTCGTCAACCTCCGGTGGGCGGATCAGTAGGAGCAGTACGGGGAGTCCATGATGTCGATGGCGACCGCGTAGCCGTACGGCTCGAGGTAGGCCAGCTCGTCCGGCGCGACGCAGACCCAGTCGCCGTTGGAGTAGAAGATCTTCGCGCCGTCGTCGTTGCGGCTGTTGTAGACCCAGTCCGCGCCCCTGCTGCGCGACCCGAGGGTCTGGTAGTAGGTGTCCTGGAACGACGCGGTCGGCGGATTGCCGTTGTACGGGTTCCCGGTCACCCAGAAGCAGACGCGGGGGTAGTTGCAGCCGAGACCCGAGGTGGCCTGCGCCGGTGTGGCGACGAGCCCGCCCGCGGCCGTCGTGACGCCCGCGAGGAGCGCGACGGCGGTAAGCCGGGAGCGTGTGGTCGAAGATGGTCCGCGCATGTCGAAGCCTCCGTTGAGTCAGGGTGGGTGCGACCCGTTCCGTTCGGCCCGGACCGACGGCCAGGGCTGGGGCCTCGCCCGGCGTAGCCCGGACGTAGCACCACGATCGCAGTGACCTGGATCGACGGAACAGGCGCTTGACCGGCAGTTGACCGGCGATTCGCTTGGTGCGCCCGCGCGAGGTCGGCGATGTCGGGCTGTCCGACCGTGCGGGATACCCCGATTTCGCTGATCTGGAGTCGATCTAGCCCTCAACGGGCGGTTCTGTCGTACCCGGTGGATAACGTCGATGTGACCGACGGTGCTCGGGTGGCGACGACAGGGTGTCGGCCGCGCATCGCGAGCGATCAGGAGGCGTGATGCTCATCGACTGCGACGGGTGCGCGAAGCGGGCCGACGGCTGCTCCGGCTGCCCGCTGACCGCCCTGTTCGACGACACGTCCCCGGCGGCCGGGCTGGTCGCCGCCGAGGTCGAGGCGATCGAGGTGTTCGCCCGGGCCGGCTTCGACGTCGAGGTGCTGGCCGCTCCCGCCCAGCCCGGCGCTCCCGTTCGGCCCGACGCTCCCGTTCGGCCCGGTGCTCCCGCCCGGCCCGGCGCCGGCGCGCGCCGGGTCCGCCGGGTGGCCTGAGCCCTCGCGCCGGGGCCATCCGGTGGCCGGGTCGGCGACGTGCGTCACCGGCCCCGAAGCGGGCTTTTCGCGGGCCATAGGATGGGCGGTCACGGCGGGAGGAGCGGCGGGATGAGCGGGGTACGACGCGAGCACGGCGGGCCCGTCGGTGCCCCGCGCGCCGGCGCCGGGTGGCGGTGGCGCGGCCGCGCGCGCCGACACGACGCCACCGCGTGCCGGCGTGATCATGCCCGGGCGCTGGGCGTGGTGGCCACGGCGGTGCCCCGGTGAGCCCGCGCGGCTGGGCGTTGTTGACGTTGGCCGGGTTGACGGTGGCCCTGCTGGTGACCGTCGCCGTGTTCGTCCCCTGGCACCGGCCTCCGGCTCCCCGTGCCGACCAACTCGCCGCGCTGCGGGACCTACCGGCCGAGCAAGTGGCCCGGGGTCGTGAGTTCCGCGCGGCGCTGCGTCCCGGCGGCTACGCCGCGCTCGCCGTGGGGCTGCTCATCGCCGTCGCGCTGGGGCTCACCCCGCTGGGCAGTCGCCTGGTCGAGCTGGTGGGCCGGCCCTTCGGGGGGCACTGGATCGCCCAGGCGGTGCTCGGCGGCCTCGCCGTGGTGCTCGTCGCCGACCTGCTCACCCTCCCGTTCTCCGCCTGGCGGCAGACCGTCCTGACCCGCTACGGGCTCAGCACCAACGGATGGAGTGGCTGGGCCGTCGACCTGCTCAAGTCGTACGCCGTGAGCGCCGTGATCGGTGCGGTGGCGCTCTTCGGCTTCTACCTGGTCATCCGGCTCGCGCCGCGGTGGTGGTGGGCGCTCGGCGCGGCGGGCGCGGCCCTGCTGGTGGTGCTGCTGTCGTTCGTGCTGCCGGTGCTCGTGGAGCCGGTGTTCAACAAGTTCACCCCGATGGAGCAGGGTGCGCTGCGCACCGAGCTGATGAGCATGGCCGCCCGCGACGGGGTGCCGGTGCGCGACGTGCTCGTCGCCGACGCCTCCCGGCGGACCACGGCGGTCAACGCGTACGTCTCCGGCCTCGGCCCGACCCGCCGGGTGGTCGTCTACGACACGCTGCTGCGCGAGGCCGACCCCGCCGAGGTGACGGCCGTGGTGGCGCACGAGCTGGGCCATGCGAAGGACTCCGACGTGGCGGTGGGCACGCTGACCGGGGCGCTGGGTGTCGCCGCCGCGGTGGTGGCCCTCTACCTGCTCGGCTCGTGGGGGCTGCTCCTGCGGTTGGCCGGCGTCGACTCGATCGCCCATCCACGCGCGTTTCCGCTGGTGATCGCCCTGGTCACGGTGGCTGGTCTGGTCGCCACCCCGGTGCAGGCGCTGGTGTCGCGGCGGGTGGAGGCGCGGGCCGACGCGCACGCGCTCGCGCTCACCGGCGACCCGGCGGCCTTCGAGTCGATGCAGCGCCGTCTCGGCACGGTCAACCTGGGAGACCCCGACCCGCCGCGGTGGGAATACCTCTACTCGGCCTCGCATCCGTCCACCGTGGAGCGGATGGCCGCCGCCCGCGCGTACGCCCGGGAGGCACGCCGATGAGCCGCACCTTGCTGATCACGAACGACTTTCCGCCCCGCCCGGGTGGCATCCAGTCCTTCGTGCACAACCTCGCCGTGCGTCAGCCGGCGGGGTCGGTGGTCGTCTACGCGTCGAGCTGGCGCGGTGCGGAGAAGTTCGACGCCGACCAGCCGTTCGAGGTGATCCGGGAACGCACCCGGGTGCTCCTGCCCACCCCGCTGATCGCCCGGCGTGCCGCCCGGCTCGCCCGCGCGTACGACTGCGACACGGTGTGGTTCGGCGCGGCGGCCCCGCTGGGGTTGCTCGCCGCCGGTCTGCGCCGGCGTGCGGGCGTACGCCGGGTGGTGGCGCAGACCCACGGCCACGAGGTGGGCTGGGCGGCGCTGCCGGCCGCGCGGCCGGCGTTGCGGCGCATCGGGCGTGGTGTCGACGTGACCACCTACCTCGGCGAGTACACGCGCGCCCGGCTCGCCCGGGTGCTGGCCGGGGTGACCGACCTGCGACGGCTCGCGCCGGGCGTGGACGTGGACGCCTACCACCCGTCGGTGGACGGCGAGCCGGTCCGGGCCCGGTTGGGGCTGACCGACCGGCCAGTGGTGGTCTGCGTGTCGCGTCTCGTGCCGCGCAAGGGCCAGGACATGCTGATCCGGGCACTGCCGGAGATCCGCCGCCGGGTGCCCGACGCGGCGCTGCTGATCGTCGGCGGCGGGCCGTACCGGGCCACCCTGGAGAAGCTGGCCCGCCAGACCGGCGTCGAGCGGGACGTCGTCTTCACCGGCTCGGTGCCGGCGGCCGACCTGCCCGCGCACTACGCGGCCGGCGACGTCTACGCCATGCCCTGCCGTACCCGCAACCGCGGCCTGGACGTGGAGGGGCTGGGCATCGTCTACCTGGAGGCGTCCGCGACCGGCCTGCCGGTGGTGGCCGGCGACTCCGGCGGCGCGCCCGACGCGGTCCGGGAGGGCGAGACCGGGTACGTGGTCCGTGGCCGGGACGTCGCGCAGCTCGCCGACCGGGTCGCCCGGCTGCTCGGCGACCGGGATCTGGCCCGCCAACTCGGTGCGGCCGGCCGGGCGTGGGTGGAGCGGGAGTGGCGCTGGGAGGCGCAGGCGCAGCGGATGGCGGCCCTGTTGGCCGGCTGACCGTCGCCGCCGCTGCTTCAGGGTCGGGCCTGCCGGGGCGGGGCGTAGCTGGGGACGTACTCCTGGTCGGTGAGCCCTTGGATCGCGGCCATCACCTCGTCGGTGATGGCCCGGATGTCGCGCGGCCCGGTGATGCGGCCGGCGACCGGGATCGCCGGGCCGAAGCGCAGGGCGACCGGGTGCCGGCGGGGGATTCGCGCGTCGACCGGCAACACCTCGGCGGTGCCGAGTACGCCGACCGGGATGATCGGCACCTCGGCGTCGCGGGCCAACCGGGTCATTCCGGTGCGGCCGCGGTAGAGCCGCCCGTCGGGGGAGCGGGTGCCCTCCGGGAAGATGGCGACGAGACCGCCGGCGCGCAACACCGGCACGGCCGCGTCGAAGGCCGTGAGAGCGGCCCGGCCGCCGGCCCGTTCGACGCGGATGGCGCCCATGCCGGCCACGACGTGCCGGCTGAGCCAGCTGCCGGTGAAGTACTCGGCCTTGGCCCAGAACGTCACGTGTCGGGGTGTCAGGCAGGCGAGGACCACCTGGTCGGCGACGGACAGGTGGTTGCTGGCGAGGATCGCCCCGCCTCGGCGGGGCAGGTGCTCCAGCCCTTGGACGCGGGGTCGCCAGCCCAGTCGCAGGGCTGAGCCGACGGTCAGTTTGCCGAGGTCGTACAGCAGGGGCACGTCTTCTCCCGTTCAGTTCCGCGCGGGGCCGAGGTGCGCGTCGAGCGCGGCCCGCAGCACGGTGTCGTCGTCGCGGTCGCCGGTGGCCAGCGGCAGGCTGCCCCAGGCCCAGAGCTGGGCGATGCCGTGCAGGTTGGCCCAGAGCGCGCCGGCCACCACCGGCGCGGGCGGTGCGGTCGGCCGGCGTGTCTGGGCAACCAGGTCGGTCAGGAGGGTGAACAGCGGCAGGCTCGTCTCGCGCAGCCGCAGACGGCTGCTGGCCAGCAGGTCGTGGCGGAACATCAGCTCGAACATGCCGCGGTGCCCGGCGGCGAAGTCCAGGTACGTCCGGGCCAGCGCGACCAGTCGGGTACGCGGCTCCGCGCCGGCCGCGTGCATCGTCCGCTCCACCCGGGCGGTGAGGTCGGCGAAGCCCTCCCGGGCGATGGCCGAGAGCAGGTCGACGTGGGTGGGGAAGTAGCGGCGCGGGGCGCCGTGCGACACACCCGCCCGACGGGCGATCTCCCGCAGGGACACGGCGGACTGGCCCTCACGCAGCACGAGGTCGACTCCGGCCGCCACCAGCCGGTCCCGGACTCCGGCCTCCTCCACGGTCATAGACACTGTCTACCAGTTCGCCGTAGACATTGTCTACGCCCGTGGGCGATGGTGCGGGCGCCCGTGCCGGGTCAGCGGATGCGGGCCAGGATGCGGTCGGCAGGGGCCGGGCGCCCGAAGTGCCAGCCCTGGGCGGCGTCGCAGCCGATCGCCCGCAGCCGCTCGGCCTGCCCGGCGGTCTCCACCCCCTCGGCGGTCACCGTGAGGTCGAGCGCGTGCGCCAGCGACACCAGCGAGGCGAGGATCCGCTCGTCGGTACGCCCCACCGCCGGCGACCGCAGGCCAGCCACGAACTCGCCGGCCACCTTCAGCTCGGTGACGGGCAGATCCCGCAGGTACGCCAGGTTGCTGTAGCCGGTGCCGAAGTCGTCGATGGCGATGCGTACGCCCAGGTCGGCCAGCAGCCGTAGCGCCCGGACGGGCTCCTTGGCGCTGCTCATCATCGTGCTCTCGGTGATCTCCAACTGGAGTCGTTCGGGCGGCAGGCCGGTCTGGCTCAGCAACGTACGGACCTCCGCCACCAGGCCGGGCCGGTGCACCTGCCGGACGGCCAGGTTGACGCTCACGAACGGCGCCTGCGCGCCGCCCGACGACCACGCCTCCGCCTCCCGGCACGCCTCGGCGAGCACCCACCCGCCCAGTTGCACGATCAGACCGGTCTCCTCGGCCAGCGCGATGAAGCTGTCCGGCCGTAGGACGCCCAGCTCCGGGTGTCGCCACCGGACCAGCGCCTCCACACCGAGCAGTCGGCCGTCGCGCAGCGAGGTCAGGGGCTGGTAGTCGAGATAGAACTCGCCCCGCTCCAGCGCGGCCGGGATGGCCGCCGACAGGGCGTACCGGGCCAGCTCGCGGCGGTTGCGCTCGGCGTCGTAGAGCGCCCAGCGCGCCCCTCCGGCCGACTTCGCCCAGTGCAGGGTGCTGTCGGCGGCCCGCATCAGGTCACTCGGGTTGGAACCCGCCACCTGCCGCTCGACGATGCCGACGCTCGCCGTGACCTGAAGCTCGTGCCCGTCGACCACCGCCGGGGTCCGGACCGCGGCCAGAGCGCTCTCGGCGACCTCCACGACCGCGTCGGTGCCGCCCGCGCCCTCCACCAGGATAACGAACTCGTCCCCACCGAGGCGGGCCACCAGATGCTCACCGAGGGACTGGCGCAGCCGGTCGGCCACCGTGGTCAGCAACCGGTCGCCGACCTGGTGTCCCAGCGTGTCGTTGACCACCTTGAAGCGGTCCAGGTCGAGGAAGCACACCCCGACGCGCTGGGCGCCCCGGCCCGGCTCGTTGAGCGCGGCGGTGAGCCGCTCGGTGAACAGCGTCCGGTTGGGCAGACCCGTGAGCGGGTCGTGGGTGGCCTGGTGGCGGAACCGCGCCTCGCTGGCCCGCAGCGCCCGTTCGGCCTGCGTACGCGCCATCATGGCGGCCCGGCGGATGGACTCCTGCTCATCGAGCGTGCGGTCCCGCAGCGCGCGGGCGTAACCGGTCGCCACGGCGGCCAGGAGTCGGGCCATCCGGTCCTCGACGTCCTCGGACACCAGTCCCAGGTCCCGCACGAGCCGAAGCTGGATCACCTCGACGGTACGGCCCAGTCCCTCGGCGGACGCGATGTGCGCGGCGACCAACTCCGCACCGACCCGGTGCCCGGCCCGCAGGTCGAACGGCTCGGCGAGCAGCGCCTGGGCCAACTGACCGGCGAGCCTCTGCAACAGGGCCTCGAGCTGGGCCTGTGTCATCGGTAGGTAGCTCGTGCCAGAGACCGCCTTGGCCCAGGCGCGGGCGAAGGTGCCGGGGCGGGTGACCGCCGAGGGCGGCTCAGTCACCGAGTCGCCCGACGCCGCCCATGAAGACCGCCCGCTCGGCGTCCTCCGCGCTCTCGGGGGTGTCCGGTCGCCACTGTGGCACCCAGACGACGCCCGGATCGACCAGCTCGAACCCGTCGAAGAGGGCGGTCAACTCGGCCCGGTTGCGAATGGTGAGCGGGCTGTCGGTGCGCCGGTAGACGCGTTCGGCCTCGGCGCGCTCCTCCCCGGCGCGGCCGTCGTCGCTGGCCTGCGACAACACCAGGTAGCTGCCGGGCGCCAACGCGTCCCGAAGCGTCGCCAGCAACTCCGCCGGCCGGTCGTCGTCGGGGACGAAGTGCAGGACGGCCACGATCATCACCGCCACCGGCTGGCTGAGGTCGAGCAGCCGGCGCGTGTCGGGGTGCGCCAGGATCCGCTCCGGGTGCCGCAGGTCCTCCTGGACGATCGTCGCCCGGTCGTTGCCGGCCAGGATCTCCCGGCTGTGCGCCACCGCGACCGGGTCGACGTCCACGTAGACCACCCGCGACGCCGGGTCGATCCGCTGGGCGATCTCGTGCACGTTGCCGACCGTGGGGATGCCCGAGCCGATGTCCAGGAACTGGCGTACGCCGGCCTCGGCGAGGTGGTGGACCGCCCGGCGCAGGAACGCCCGGTTGGCCTGCGCGGCCAGCGGCGCCTCCGGTACGGCCGCCACCATCGCCTGCGCGGCGGCCCGGTCGGCGGCGAAGTTGTGCGATCCGCCGAGGTAGTAGTCGTACATCCGGGCGACGCTCGGGCGCTCGATGTCGATGGTGTCGGGCGCCCAGTCCGGCCGCTGCATGCGCTCACCCCTTGAGTCCACGACGCGGACGTCATCGCCCGCGCGCGTATTCTGCCCCCGCGGTACCCGCCAGACCATAGCGTGCCCGTCCACTCGTCGCGGACGTCGGTCGATACGCGAAGGTCCGCGCCGGCGGCGAGCCGGCGCGGACCTTCGGTTACGGGATTCCGCTCGACGAACGGGCGCGCGTTCAGAACTTCGGCGCGTCCGGCGCTTCGAGCAGGCCGAGTCGCAGCGCGGTCATCAGGGCCTGGGCCCGGTTGGCGGCGCCGAGCTTCTCGTAGAGCTTGGAGATGTGCGTCTTCGCCGTGGACTCGCTGACGAACAGCTGCTTGGCGATGCCCGCCACGCTCATCCCGTCGGCGAGCAGCCGCAGCACCTGACCCTCACGCGGGGAGAGCTGCGGGCCGGAGGGGGCGAGCCGACGCTTCATCGCCTCGGCCAGGTCGGCGGCGGTGAACGCGCTCGGCGACGAGGCGGCGTGCCGCGCGGCGGCCACGACCTCGTCGGCCGGGGCGGTCTTGGGCACGAAGGCGCTCGCCCCGGCCTCCAGGGCGCCGAAGAGCTGGTCGTCGCCGGCGTACATGGTCAGCACCACGATGCCCATCGACGCGCTGGACTTGCGCAGCGCGCGGGTGGCCTCCAGGCCGCTGCCGTCGGGCAGCCGCAGATCCATGATCACCACATCCGGCTGGAGGGCGCCGGCCTGGCGTACCCCCTCTGCCGCGGTCGCGGCCTCGCCGACGACCTCGAACTGACGGTCGCGCTCGAAGGCGTGCCGCAGGCCCTTACGAATCAGGTCATGATCGTCGACAAGGAGAACCTTGGTGCGGGTGGCCGGTGTCGGACTTGTGGTCATCCTCGGGTTACTCCCCTTCTGGTGCTGCGCTGTCACGCACGTTATCGCGCCGGGCCGAGGTGCCGAGAACCACCGCCACGGTCGTGCCGCTGGGTTGCCGCGGCCTGATCTCCAACCGGCCCCGGATACGTTCCGCCCTCTCGGCCATGATCGCAAGACCGTACCGCCCGTCGGGGCGCTGGTCAGCCATCCCCTGACCGTCATCCGACACTTCTATTTGCGCGTACGGGGGGTCGACCTCACAGGTGACCCACAAATTGGACGCTCCGGCGTGCTTGCGGGCGTTGGTCACGGCCTCCTGCGCGATGCGCAGCAACTCGGCCTCGGTGGCGGCCGGCAGGCGGGCCGTGGACTCGTCCAGCGACAGGTGCACCCGCAACCCGCCCGATGCGCCGACGGTGCGGGCGTACTCGGCGATCGCCGCGGCCAGCCCGCCCTGCCGGTCCACCTCGCTGCGCAGCTCGAAGAGGCTCAGCCGCAGCTCCTGGATCACCCGGGTCACCTCGGCGCGCAGCGTCCGCAGGGCCTCGGCCGTCTCGTCCGCGTCGTCGAAGACGGTGGCCATGGCGTTGTCGATGCCGTAGCCGACCATCACCAACTCTTGCGCCACCCCGTCGTGGATCTCCCGGGCCAGCCGCTGGCGCTCCTCGTTGGTGGCCAGCGACCGGACCTCGTCGAACAGCAGCGCCGCCTCCAGCCGCAGCGCGGCGGGCCGGGTCAACCCGGTCACCCGGGACACGACCGGCGGCGGGTACGCCTGCGCGACATCGGCCTCCAGCACCACCAGCCCCACCGTGCGTACCCCCGCGACCAGCGGGACGATCAGCGCGGACACGTCCGGACCCCGGTGCGAGCGGGACTGCGAGCGGGCGGCGGTGGTGGCCTGCTGACTGGCCCAGGCGTCGGCGATGGCCGAGTCCGCGTCCAGCGTCGTCTCCCAGTCCACCCGGTCCGCCCCGGCCTGGGCGAGGACCACGAGCCGGCCGCCGCCGCTGGCGGACAGCACCGCGCCCCGGTCCGCCCGGGCCACCGTGCGCAGCTCGTCGATCAGGTGCTCGGAGATGCCCCCCGGGTCCAGGGTCGCCCCGGGCAGTTGCCGGGCCACCGTCCGCAGTTGGGTCAACAGCCGGGTGGCCTCGGCGTACGGCTGGGGCTTGCCGTCGGCGCGTACGGCCATCACCCGGTGCAGCGTGCCGGCGGCGTAGAGCCCGAGCGCGGCCAGGATCAACCACTGCGCGCAGACCGCGAGGTAGCCCACCTGGCCGAGTTGACGTTCCCCGTCGACCTCGGTCAGCGCGCCGCTGACCAGCAGCGTGCCGGCGGTCACCGCGAGCAGCGCCGCGCCCTCGCGGAAACGGCGGCGCAGCGCGGTGACGGTCACCGGCACCGCCAGGTAGGGCAGCACGGCGGAGGCGCCCAGCCCGTCGACCGTGCCGCCGATCGACGCGACCGCGGCGACCTGGCTCGCGGCCAGCCCCAGCACCACCACCTCGGCCACCCGGCTCAGCGGCCCGACCAGCCGGTGCTGCGGTGCGAGCAGGGAGGGCAGCCCGGCGACCGCCAGCAGCGCGATCCACCACAGCTGAGTGACGTCGCGGGTGGCGAACAGGGTCAGGATCGCGACCAGCGCCAGCATCACCAGGCGGGCGGCCGCGGCGAGAGGATGCGGGTGTGGGGCGGCGGTTGTGGATGCGGGCACGTGACGGATCGTAGTCAGCCGCGGTAGATGTCGGCGATCTCCGCCGCGTACGTCTTGTGGACGACCTGCCGTTTGACCTTGAGCGACGGGGTCAGCTCGCCGGTGGCCTCGGCGAAGTCGCGGGGCAGGATCCGGAAGACCTTGATCGCCTCGGCCTTCGACACGGTCTGGTTCGCGGCGTCGACGGCGGACTGCACCTCGGCGCGCAGGCCCTCGTGGTCGCGCAGCGTCTCGACCGAGGTCTCCGGGGGGAGTCCGGCGTTCGCCAGGAAGGCCGGCAGCGCCTCCTCGTCGATGGTGACCAGCGCCGCGATGAACGGCTTCGCGTCTCCGACGACGACGCACTGACTGATCAACGGGTGCGCCCGGACCTGGTCCTCCAGCACCGCCGGGGCGACGTTCTTGCCGCCGGCGGTCACGATCAGCTCCTTCTTGCGGCCGGTGATGCTCAGGTAGCCGTCGGAGTCGAGCTGGCCCAGGTCACCGGTGCGGAACCAGCCGTCGGGGCTGAGCGCCTCCGCAGTCGCCGCATCGTTGTGCCAGTAACCCTGGAACACCAGCTCGCCGGAGATCAGGATCTCGCCGTCGTCCTCGATCCGGACGGTCACGCCGGGCAGCGGCCGGCCGACGCTCCCGATCCGGGTGCCGGTGGGCAGGTTCGCGGCGGCGGCGGGCGACGTCTCGGTCAACCCGTACCCCTCCAGGACCGTGACGCCGACGCCGCGGAAGAAGTGGCCGAGCCGCGCGCCCAGGGGCGCGCCGCCGGAGATGGCGTCGCGGCACCGCCCGCCGAGCGCGGCGCGCAGCTTGCGGTAGACGAGCCGGTCGAAGACCGCGTGCTGCGCCCGCAGCGCCAGGCCCGGCCCGCGCGAGGTCTCCAGCGCCTCGCTGTACGAGATGGCGACCTGCTCGGCGCGGGCGAAGACGCCGCCCTTGCCGTCGGCCTCGGCCTTCTGCTTGGCCGCGTTGTAGACCTTCTCGAACACCCGGGGTACGGACAGCACGAAGGTCGGGCGGAACTCCTGCAACTCGCCGACCAGGTTCTTGGTGTCCGCGCAGTGGGCGAGGGTGGCCCGTGCCTGCACCACGCCGATCTGGATGAGCCGGGCGAACGCGTGCGCCAGCGGCAGGAAGAGCAGGGTGCTCGCGCCGGCGTTGAACAGGTTCGGCAGCACGGGCACCGCGTTGGCGATGTCGGCGTACATGTTGCGGTGGGTCAGCACGCAGCCCTTGGGGCGGCCGGTGGTGCCGCTGGTGTAGATGATGGTGGCCAGGTCGTCGGCGCGGACCGCCTTGCGACGCTGCTCCACCTGGGCCAGCTCGACCGTCGCGCCGGCGGCGACCAGCTCGTCGACCGCGCCCCGGTCGATCTGCCAGACGTTCGCCAGCTCGGGGAGGCGGTCGCGGACACCGGCGACCAGGTCGGCGTGGGCGTCCGTTTCGACAAGCGCGGCGACCGCGCCGGAGTCGGCGATGATCCAGGCGGCCTGCTCGGCGCTGGAGGTCTCGTAGATCGGTACGGTGACGCCGCCGGCCGCCCAGATGGCGTAGTCGAGCAGGGTCCACTCGTAGCGCGTCCGGCTCATCAGGGCGACCCGCGCGCCCGGCTGGACGCCGACGGCGATCAGGCCCCGGGCCACGGCCGCCACCTCGTCGCGGAACTGCAGGCAGGTCACCTCGGCCCAGGTGGTGGTGTCGCCACCGTCGGCGGAGCGGGTGGCGCGGGCGAACTGCACGGTGTCCGGCGCGATCTCGGCGTTGTCCCAGACCGGATCGGTGAGGTTGGCCGCCTCGCCAACGGTGACGATCGGCGGAACGGAGAACTCGCGCACTTGCACTCCTTCGTGCTCGCACTGGCCTGGGCCGGACTCTGCCCGAGAGCGTCGGCTCTGTCGAAACCTACCCGGCGGGCGGTTCGGGTGGGGTAGGCAGGGCGCGGCGGGGGCGGCGCGGGGTGTGCGCGGCGTCCGCCGGGTAGCCTCCCCCCATGGCGGACTCCTCCACCCAGTCGATCATCATCGGCGCGTCACCCGACCGGGTGGCGACGGTCATCTGCGACTTCCCGAGTTACCCGGAGTGGACCGAGGCGGTCCGCCGTGCCGAGGTGATCGAGGAGTACGAGGACGGCTACGCCAGCCAGGTGCGGTTCACCATCGACGCCGGGGTGATGGCCGACGAGTACGTGCTCGCCTACGAGTACGCCGAGGACCTGTCCCGCGTCGAGTGGCACCTGGTCGCCCCCTCGAAGATGCAGAAGAGCCAGCGTGGCTCGTACGACCTGGTGGGGAACCCGGACGGGACCACCACGGTGACGTACACGCTGGAGGTCGAGCTGTCCGTGGGGATGCTGGGCATGTTTCGGCGCAAGGCCGAGAAAATGATCATGGATACGGCGTTGAAGCAGCTCAAGCGCCGGGTAGAAGCACCCGGCGTGGCGCAGTGACGCGTCCGGCGGTGGGGTAGAGGAGCCGAGGGTGGGCGGAACGGACCCGGGTTCGGCCCGGGAAGAGGCGGAGCGTCTGGTGGCGGCCCTGCTCGCGGGGGCGCGTCTGGCGTCCAGCGGGTCGACGGGCGGCGCGTTCGGCCCGTTGGGCGGGATGTTGGCCGGTGTCCTCGGTCACAGTGCCGCTCCGGGCGGCGGCGATCGCGCCCGTGGTGGTTTCGCCACCGGTTCGGCCGAATGCTGCGTCTGCCCGGTCTGTCGTGGCATCGCCGCGTTGCGCGATCCGAGTCCGGAATTCGCCGAACGCCTCGCCACCGGCGCCGGCGACCTCGCCGCCGGCGTGGCCAGCCTGCTCCGCGCGTTCGCGCCGTCGGAGCCGTCCCCGACGACCGTGCCGGAGCCGGCCGCGTCGTCGCAGGCGGCGGCCGGTGCGGGCGGCGACGGCGAGCCGGTGCGGCCCGCCTCCACCGCGCGGTCGGCCGAGGCCGTCGACGAGCACGTGTGGCGCGATGCCACCCGCACCGGGCATGATTCCCAACCGGCGCCGGAGCGGGATGTCTGGTCGGTCGCCACCCGGTCGGCGGACACGTCCGCCCCGGCCACCGCGGCACCCGTCGACGACGCCGGGGCGGTGGCCGCGCCGGTGCCGACCAGCCGACCCGTGGTGCCCGCTTCGCGGGCGTCCGACGACACCGGCGCGGACGCGCCGGGCGGCGGCGCCTGAGCGCGGGACATCGCGATCCGGACCGGCGTGCCCCGTGGCGCGCGCGATCCGGACAGCACAGCAGAGGGGAGCGGCGGCGGTGACGCTGACCATCGGAGTCGACGTGGGTGGCACGAAGGTGGCCGGCGGTGTCGTGGACGACACCGGCACGGTCCTCGTGCAGAGCCGACGGGACACCCCCGCCGACGACGTCGCGAAGACCCGCGACGTCATTATCGAGCTGGTCGACGAGCTGGCCGCCGGGCGGACGATCGAGGCGGTCGGCATCGGCGCGGCCGGCTGGATCGACGCCACCCGCTCGACCGTGCTCTTCGCCCCCAACCTGGCCTGGCGCGACGAGCCGCTGCGCGAGTACGTGAGCGCCGCCGTCGGCCTGCCGGTGATCGTGGAGAACGACGCCAACGTGGCCGCGTGGGCCGAGTTCCGCTACGGCGCGGCCCGCGCCGCCGACGATTCGATGATCATGTTCACCATCGGCACCGGCGTCGGCGGTGGCATCGTCCTCGGCGGCGAGCTGATGCGCGGCGCGCACGGCATCGCCGCGGAGCTGGGCCACATGCTGGCCGTACCGGACGGGCACCAGTGCGGCTGCGGGCGGCTCGGCTGCATCGAGCAGTACGCCAGCGGCAGCGCCCTGGTCCGCTTCGCCCGCGCCGGCGCCCGACAGGAGCCGCAGCGGGCCACCGCCCTGCTGGAGCTGGCCGGCGGCGAGCCCGAGGCGATCACCGGCCACATGGTGACCGCCGCCGCGCAGGGCGGCGACCCGGTCTCCGCCGAGGCCTTCGCGCAGATCGGCCGGTGGCTGGGCACCAGCCTCGCCGACATGGCGCAGATCCTCGACCCGCAGGCCCTCGTCGTCGGCGGCGGCGTGATCGACGCCGGTGACCTGCTGCTCGGCCCGACGCGTCGCTCGTACCTCGACGCGCTGGCCCAGCGGGGACGCCTGCCGGTGGCCGAGGTCCTCCCCGCCGAGTTGGGCAACAGCGCCGGGGTGATCGGCGCGGCCGACCTGGCCCGCCGGATCTGAGGGCGGCCAGGAGATGGGCGTACCGCTGCGCGTGGTGTCGTACAACATCCACAGCCAGCGCGACGACACCGCCGCGCTGGCGGCGGTCGTCCGGGCCGCGAAGCCGGACGTCGTGATCGTGCAGGAGGGTCCGCGCCGGTTCCGGTGGCGGCAGAAGTCGGCCACGCTGGCCGAGTCGTTCGGCCTGGTGGTGGCCGCCGGAGGGCTGCCCGCCCTGGGCAACCTGCTGCTGACCAGCCTGCGGGTGCAGGTGCGCGGCGCCCGGTGCCAGCGGTTCCCGCTGACCCCGGGCCGGCACCTGCGCGGCGCGGCGTACGCCGACTGCCGGGTCGGCGACGCCCGCTTCACCCTCGCCGGCTCGCACCTGTCCACCGACCCGGCGGAACGGCCCGCGCAGGCCGCCGAGTTCCGACGCGGCCTCGACGCCGCGAATGCTCCGGTGGTGGCGGGCGCCGACCTGAACGAGGGCCCGGACGGGCCGGCCTGGGCGACGGTGTCGCGGGGCCTGACCGACGCGGCGGTCGCGGCCGACCGGGCGGAACGGCTCACCTACTCGTGCGCCGACCCTCGCCGGCGCATCGACGCGCTCTTCGTCGACCCCAGGATCACCGTGGTCGACTACGACGTGGTGGACACTGCGCAGACCCGCCGGGCCAGTGACCACTTCCCGGTGCTCGTCGACCTGCTGCTGCCCACCACGGCCTGACCCCCACCGGTCGAGACCGCCGATCGGTCCGCGCCGGGGCTGGACATCCGGCTCCGATGTGGAGAGGATTTCGCGGCGAACCGGCACCCGTGCCGCACAAAAGGAGATGTCCCGGTGTCCACCTCCACCGACCAGGGCCGGCCCGACCCGGATGCGATCCCACCCGCGCAGAGCCGCGACGGCCGCTCGCTCTCCGACCGGGGCGACACGGTCTGCGTCATCGGCGCCGGGGCCAGCGGGCTGACGGCCATCAAGAACCTGCGCGAGCACGGGTTCGGGGTGGACTGCTACGAACGCGAGACCGGCGTCGGCGGGGCCTGGAACTGGCGGCACGACCGCAGCCCGGTCTACGCCAGCACCCACCTGATCTCGTCGAAGCCGTTCACCCAGTTCCCCGACTTCCCGATGCCGGACTCCTGGCCGGACTACCCCCACCACGGCCAGCTCCTGTCGTACTTCGAGCGGTACGCCGACCACTTCGACCTGCGCTCGCACATCTGGTTCGGCACCGAGGTCGTCCGGGTCGAGCCCGCGCCGGGGGAGCGGTGGGACGTGACGACCCGCTCCACCGGCGGGTACGGCCCGGAGCGCACCTCCCGCTACGCCGCCGTGGTGATCGCCAACGGGCACAACTGGTCACCGAAGCTGCCCCGCTACGAGGGCCTGGAGGAGTTCCGCGGCGAGATCATGCACGCGTCGTCCTACAAGGACCCGGCGCAGTTGCGCGGCAAGCGGGTGCTCGTGGTCGGTGCCGGCAACACCGGCTGTGACATCGCCGTCGAGGCCGCCCAGCAGGCGTCGCGTTGCTGGCACTCCACCCGGCGCGGCTACTGGTACGCCCCGAAGTACGTGCTGGGCCGTCCGGCCGACCAGATCAACGACGCGCTGCTGTCACTGCGGGTGCCGCTGCGGGTCCGCCAGTGGCTCTACCACTGGACGATGCGGCTGACCGTCGGCAACCTGACCCGCTTCGGGCTGCCCAAGCCCGACCACCGGGTCTACGAGACGCACCCGATCGCCAACAGCCAGCTCGTCTACTACGTGGGCCACGGCGGGATCGGCCCGGTGCCCGACATCGCCCGGTTCCAGCCGTACGCCGTGGAGCTGGCCGACGGCCGCGAGATCGACCCCGAGCTGGTCATCTTCGCCACCGGCTACCTGCCGCGCTTCGAGTTCCTCGACGCGTCGGTGTTCGGCGACAGCGCCGGCACCGGCCGTCCCACGCTCTGGCTCAACGCCTTCACGCCGGGGCACCCCACGCTGGCCGTCGCCGGTCTGGTGCAGCCGGACTCCGGTCTGTTCACCCTGTCGCACTGGCAGACGGTGCTCTTCGCGCGGCTGCTGCGGGCCCGCCGGGACCGACCCGAGCGGGCCGCCGCGTTCGCGCAGCGGGTCCGGGACCGGGCCGGGGAGCGCTACGCGGGTCAGGTCAAGGACAGCAGCCGGCACTGGTTCGAGGTCGGGCACGCCGACTACCTGCGCGCCGTCCAGCGCGCCCTGCACGACCTGGAGGGCAAGTGAGCGCGAGGAGTGAGCTTGCGAGCCCCGCAGTCGCGAACGAAAGGCTGGATCAGTGACCGAGCTGCGGATCATGCGGGGCCGGGAGTGGGCTCGTCCGGTCCGGCCGGCGCGCCGTGAGGTGCTCAGCGCCGTGCCCGAGTTGGAACAGGGGCGTCCGCCGCTGCTGTTCGTACCCGGGTTCGGGCACGGCGCGTGGGCGTTCGCCGAGCACTGGCTGGGCCATGCCGCGTCGCGGGGCTTCCCGGCGTACGCGCTGAGCCTGCGGGGGCACGGCGGCAGCGCAGCGGCGCCGGAGGCGACGCTGCGCGCGTACACCCATGATGTGACCCAGGTGGCCGCGAGCCTGCCGCGCCAGGCGGTCCTGGTGGGGCACGGCGCCGGGGCGCTCGTGGTGGCCCACGCGATGGCGCGCTACCCGGCGCGCGGCGCGGTGCTGGTGGCGCCGGTCTTCGGCGGCTGGGGCATCCTCGGTACGGCGGTGCGCCGCAACCCGGCGGGGACGCTGCCGGCGGTGTTCGGCGGACCGCTGCGGCTCAGCCGCGCGCAGCTGTTCAGCCGGGAGTTGCCCGACGAGGACGCCCGACGGTACGTGGCGCGACTGGGCCGGGCCGGTCGGCGCGCGCAGTGGGCGCTGCTGGGCGAGCCGCAGGCCGAGGCGGCCGTGGGCGAGCCCCCGGTCCTGGTGCTGGGCAGCCCGGACGACCGGGTGGTGCCGGCGTCGACGTTGACGCGGGTCGCCCGCCGGTACGGGTCGGCGCCGCTGCTGTTCCCCGGTATGGGGCACGACCTGATGCTCGACGCGCGCTGGGTCGAGCCGATCGACGCGATCCTGGACTGGTTGGAGAAGGAGCCCGCCGGCCGGTGATCAAGCGCCCCGGTCAGCCGCTGGCGTGCTGGGTCGCCCGGGTCGCCGGCTGTGGCACCCGGGCGGCGCCGTCGGTGCTGGTGAGGCGGCTGACCAACGCGCCCGTCTCGTCGAGGGCGCTCAGGTAGGAGCGGGCCCAGGCCCGGATGTCGTGTTCGTGCAGGTGGGCGCGCATCGCCCGCATGCGGTCGGTGACGTCGGCGGGGTCGGCCCGCAGCGCCGTGCGCAGCGCCTGCTTGAGCCCCTCCAGGTCGTGCGGGTTCACCTGGTACGCCTGGGACAGCTCGGCGGCGGTGCCGGCGAACTCGCTGAGCAGCAACGCTCCGGTGTCGTCCACCCGCGCGGCGACGTACTCCTTGGCGACCAGATTCATCCCGTCGCGCAGCGGGGTCACCGCCATCACGTCGGCGACCCGGTAGAGCGCCGCCAGCTCGGCCCGGTCGAAGGGCTGGGTGAGGTAGTGGATGGCCGGTTCGCCGACCCGCCCGAACTCGCCGTTGATCCGGCCCACCTCGCGCTCGATGCGTTCGCGCAGGATCTGGTACTGACCGACGCGTTCCCGGCTCGGCATGGCGACCTGGACGAGCACCGTGTCGCGGACCTTGACGTCGCCGCTGGCCAGCAGCTCGCTGTACGCCTTGAGTCGCTGCTCGATGCCCTTGGTGTAGTCCATCCGGTCCACGCTGAGGATGACCTGCCGAGGGTCGCCGAGGTCCTGGCGGAGGCGGCGGGCGCGGGCGGCCACGTCGGGGCGGGCGGCGAGGGCGGCCATCTCGGCGGTGTCGATCGAGACGGGGAACGCGCCGATGCGGACCACCCGGTCGTCGATCCCGATCCGACGGTCGGTGGCCGGCAGCTCCAGCACCCGGGTCACCAGCTGGGCGAAGTTGTGTGCCGCCTGGGCGCGCTGGAAGCCCACCAGGTCGGCCCCGAGCATGCCGCGCAGCAGCTCGGCGCGGCGCGGCAACTGCATGAACAGCTCCGGCGGCGGGAACGGCACGTGCAGGAAGAAGCCGATGCGCAGGTCGGGGCGGAGCGCGCGCAGCAGCCCGGGTACGAGTTGCAGGTGGTAGTCCTGTATCCAGACCACGCCACCCGGCTCGGCCACCTCGGCGGTCGCCTCCGCGAACCGTTGGTTGACCCGCTGGTACGCCTCCCACCAGCGTCGGTGGTGCTCGGGTTGCTCGACGGCGTCGTGGTAGAGCGGCCAGAGGGTCGCGTTGGCGAAGCCCTCGTAGTGATCGCGCAGGTCCTCGTGGCTGAGAGCGACGGTGTGCATGTGGACGCCGTCCACGTCCGGCAGGGCGGGCGCCGGGCCGGTGCCGCCGGCCCAGCCGACCCAGATCGCCGGGCTGTGCCGCAGCAGCGGGTGCAGCGCGCTGACCAGCCCTCCGGGGCTGCGTCGCCACTCGCAGGCGCCGTCCGGGGCCTGGCTGTCGTCGATGGGGAGGCGGTTGGCCACCACCACGAGGGAACTCTGTCGCATCTCGGGCATTCCGATCAGCAGAGGACTGACCGCCACGAGAAAGGGAAAACCGGTCAGTCAGCGGGGGAAGTGACGTACAGCGGTATTCCTACTGACAGTAAGTTACACCACTGTTACGCCCCGAGTGAGGGCGGTCGCGTCCCGCGATGCGGGCTGGGTCAGACGACGGCGCCGTTGTCCGGGTCGTCGTCCTCCTCGTCACCGGGGCGCAGCCGCCAGATCAGCGTTACGAAACCGGCCAGGATGCCCGTGAAGCCGAACAGGGTGACCGCCGAGCGGTCGATCGGGAGTAGCGACGGGAAGAGGAAGAGCACGAACCCGACGACCACGGCGAGCGCGCCGACCACCGCGTACTTGGAGACGCGGGGCAGCGGCGGCGGCGGGGGCGGGTGGTAGGTGTCCTCGTCGTCGTCCGGCAGGTCGGCGCCGAAGGTGTCCAGACCGTCCAGCAGTGAGGGCTCGTCGTCCCGGCTGTTCCGGCCGACCGAGATCCCGGAGAAGTCGGTCGCCGACGGCAACCGACGGACGTCGGTCGCGGTGGGCCCGGCCTCGTCGACGCCGGAGCGGGCGAGCGGACCGGCCGTCGGCTCGTCCCGGGTGTCCCGGTCGTCACGGTCGTCCACGTCCTCCGAGGCCGGCCAGGGCCGCTCGTCGGTGGTCGAGGGAGTGCTGTGGAAACCGGCCACGATCCGGGCCCACTCCGCGTCGATGTCCGGCTCGTCGCGGGCCGGGGGCTGCTCCGGGGCGCTCTCGTCGGCGAGCTGCGTCAGGTAGTCGCGGGCGGTCCGCAGGTGCGAACGGTCGACGTAGAGCCGGTCGACCGGGCGGGCCGGGACGGTGGTGGTACGGGTGACCGGGTTGAGGTCGGCCGACGGTTGCAGGTAGGCGGCGATCCCGCCGGCGGCCAGCACGTCGAGCAGGTGCTCGCCGACGCGCGGATCGACATCGCCGACGACGGCGTACTCGCTTGCGTCGAGCCCGTTGTCCCGCCGTCCCCGGCGGGCCCCACCCGCTGACACCCGGCCATCCTCCTCAACGCGCCCTGCGGCGCGGCCACCTGCGCCCCCTCGACGCCCGTGCGCACGCCGTGCTCTGAATCGTGACACGTCAGGGGCCGGTTCCGGGAGTGCGTTGTGTCGCGTCTTGGAAAGTCGGGGCTGCCGTCGCAGGTCGCGGCGGGGGTCCTTTGTCCGTTCTTGCGCGAGACGTGCGATCTCGGTGATCGTCCGGAGCGGGCGACGGGGTGGTGAGCTGCGGCGATTGCGCCGAGGCGGCAGTGACCGCGCGTCGCCTGCCAAGATCCGAGCAGTTTCCCTGTTGTTGCTGCCACCGGCGGGTGGGAAGCAGCAAGAACCCTGATATTGCGCACGCCGGCCAGCCGGGTGGTCTCCGGGTGCCATGGCGACAGCCAGAGCGTCCGTCCGTTGTGGTGGGAGCGCTCGCTTCGTAGGCTCGTCGGGAATGACGGCCGGCGCTGTTGCGGCCCCCCTCGAAAGGACGCCGGTGCTCTACTGGCTGTTGAAGCACGTGATCCTCGGTCCGCTGCTCAAGCTGATCTTCCGCCCGCAGGTGGAGGGGCTGCGCCACGTGCCGGCGACCGGCCCGGTGATCCTGGCCAGCAATCACCTCTCCTTCTTTGACTCGATCTTCATCCCGTTGATCGTCTCGCGGAGGGTCACCTTCGTGGCCAAGGCCGAGTACTTCACCGGCAAGGGGATCAAGGGCTGGCTGACGAAGATGTTCTTCGTCGGCACCGGCACCATCCCGGTGGACCGCTCCGGCGGCCTGGCCGCCCGCGCCGCACTGGATACCCAGTTGCGGGTGCTGCGCGCCCAAGGGGTGGCCGGCATCTACCCCGAGGGCACCCGCTCCCCGGACGGGCGGCTCTACCGGGGCAAGACCGGGGTGGCCCGGCTGGCCCTGGAGAGCGGCGCGGTGGTGGTCCCGGTGGCGATGCTCAACGCCGACGAGCTCCAGCCGCCCGGCCGGTTGCTGCCCCGGATCGGCCAGGTGCGGGTCCGCTTCGGCGCCCCGCTGGACTTCTCCCGTTACGCCGGGATGGCCGGCGACCGGTTCGTCGAGCGCGCGGTCACCGACGAGATCATGTACGAGGTGATGGAGCTCTCCGGCCGCGAGTACGTCGACATCTACGCGCAGAAGCTCAAGACGCCGGTGGCCGCCTAGGTGTACGAGGGTCGGAGGTAGGTGACACCGGCCCGATACCGTGCGGCTGACGGCTCGCCGTCCGCACCGCTGTCCGGCCGGTGGTCGTCGTAGGGGTTGTTCCGGACCGTGATCGCGGCGGAGCATGCCTGGGCGTGACCGGCGTCGGGTCGGCGCTGGCCAGGAGCTGTGCAGTCATGGCGGCGAGGCGTCGCGCCGCGGCGGGGTCGAGGGTCTTCAGGTCAAGCGGAACGGGCTTGCCGCGGTCGACTGCCGTCAACGGGACCGTGGGTGGTGAGTCGAGAAATTCGTGCACCGGTGCGATCGCCCGGTCCACGGACCGGGCGGCAATCGAGGCGACGGTCTTGATGACGGCACGAGTCAGCGGGTTGACCTCCTCCATCGCGGAGTCGCCGCTACGGGTGAACCCGGGGTGGTAGAGGACGTAGGGAACCCGCTCGCCGAACTGTTCCGCCATCGCCACTCCGAGGAGATCGTTTGCACGTCCTGCCTGGAGTTGCGCCGCGATGGTGCGATATCGGGTCCGCAGTTGCAGATCGTCCCAGTTGATCTTTCCGGAGGTGAGTCCGACACCGGCGATGTTGACGATCACCGGCTTCGAAGCTGCCGACAGCGCGGGCATCAGGCCGTGGCCCAGTAGGTAGCGGCTCAGGTAGTAGAGCGCGAAGGTCGATTCGAATCCATCGCTGGTATCAGCGCGCCGAGGTGACTGGCGGTTCGCCGCCATCACCAGGCCGTCGATGGTCCGGTAGTTGGCGGCGACATGATCGATCACCGCCTGGTTGCCGGCGATCGTGCTGAGGTCGGCGGCCAGGAACTCGACTCGATCACCCGTCCCGGACGCCGTGGCCGCCGAGAGCAGGGACGCGCCCTTGGTCGGGTTGCTCCCGATAGCGAGGACCCGGTCGCCGTGTGCTGCTCGGCCGAGCACGACGCCTCGTCCCATGCCGTCGCTGCCTCCGGTGACGACAACGGTCCGGCCCCGTTCTGCCTCATCCTGGCCGGTGCCGTCGTGATGGTGGGTGACCATCGCTTCTCCCTAGTTACTCTTGGTAAGTACCTCCATCATCAGAAACCCGTTGGGATCGCGGAAGAAGGCAGTTTCATGTCAGCAGCGAACACCGCTGTGCCTGCCCCACTCGACACCGCGTTGCCGAACCCGGTGCCCGGAGACGAGCACGATCAGTGCCCGGTGACCGACGTCCTGCGCCGAGTCGGAGACAAGTGGACAGTGCTCGTGGTGGTCCTGCTCGGGCAGCGACCGCATCGGTTCAACGAACTCCATCGCGGCATCGAGACGATCAGTCAGCGCATGCTCACCCGCACGCTGCGCGGGTTGGAGGAAGACGGGCTGGTCCACCGAGAGGTCTTCGCGACGATCCCCCCGAGCGTCCAGTACAGCCTCACACCCCTCGGCAGATCTCTGTTGGAGCCGCTGGCGGGGCTAGCCAGATGGGCTATCGAGCATCAACCAGCCATTGCGGCGAGCAGACGCGTCAACACCCTCGGGCCCCGCACCGCGTAGGCCCTGTCTCAACAGGCGACCGCCGGTCCGGTCGGGCTGATCGGCCGCCCGGTCAGCGCCAGCAGACCCGGCGCGTCGTTGCGCAGCGCGAAGGTGCGCACCTCGGCGCGGGGCGCCCGGGCGCCGGCCGGGTCACCCGCCCGGGTCAGCTCTGCGGCCGCCAGCGCCAGCGCCAGCACCCGGTCGCTCGCGTCCGGAATCCGCCCGTACGTCTCGGCGGCGGCCAGGTGCAGCTCGGCCGCGCGCCGGTGGTCGCCGTCGGCCGCCGCCACCGCCGCCGTCACCGTCCGCAACGCCGCCTCCGACCACGGCGTCCGATGTCCGACCCGGTCCAGCATCGCCCGGACCCGCACCGCGGCATCCCGGCCGGCCAGGGCGCCGGCGTACGCGGCCGCGGCGATCCACTCCCCGCTGGCCAGCGCCGGCACCGCCGACCAGGACCGTTCCAGCTCGTCGATCAGCTCCGCCGCCTCGGCGTGGCGCTCCTGCAACGCCCGACACAGCGCGGCCATGCCCAGCATCGTCCAGCGCAGCCGGTGGAAGCCGCTGCGCCGGGCGGTGGCCAGCGCGTACGCCAGGTCGGCCGGGTCCTCGTCGTCGCGCAGCACGAGCAGGCAGCACCGCAGCCCCCGCACCTGCATGTCCCAACTACCGGTCGGCGTGTCCACGAACGCCTCCGCCGCGGCGAGCAGCCGGCCGAAGTCACCCTCGAACCAGGCCCGCATCGCCTCGGCCGAATAGCTGGTGGTCAGCGTCTGCCCGCTGGCCGTACGCGCCGGAGCAGCCGAGAGCAGGGCGTCCGAGCGCAGCCAGTCGCCCTCCTCGCGGATGGCCCAGGCCAGGTTCTGCGTCGCCCGGGGCAGCGCGAGCAGCTGACCGGCCCGGCTGAACTCGACGATGGCGTGCAACTCGTCCAGGCCGATCCGGTCGCCGGCCTGGTAGCGCGCGGTGGCCGCGGTGATCCGCGCGTTGGTCCGCGTCTCGGTCAGGCCCAGCCGCTCCGCGATCTCCGCCGCGGTGTCCGCCGCCGACACCGCCGGGTCGCGTTCGTAGTTGAGCATGTGCAGGCGGCCCAGCTCGGCGTACGCGTCGGCCTTCTGCGGGCTGTCCGGTAGCTGGTCGAACAGTTGGACCGCGCGATCCAGGCAGGCCAGCGCCTCACCCCGCTCGGCGCGCAGCCACGCCGCCTGGCCGAGCAGCGTCCACGCCCGCGCGGCGCACGCGTCGTCGCCGTGCGCCGCCAGCCGGTCGGCCAGCGCGTGCACCTGCTCCGGCCCGCCGCCGGAGAGGAACGCGTTGCCGTCCCGGTAGAACGAGATCTCCGTGCTCAGCAGCTCCAGTTGCAGCCGGCCCACCGGGTCGCTGTCGTCGGCCAGGCCGAGCGCCCGGCCGGCGTGGCTCGCCGCCGCCTCCAGCCCGTGCAGGGCGTACGCCCGGCGGGCCGCCCGGTGCAGCGCCTGTCGCGCGGGACCCGCGTACCGCTGCATCTGCATGCCGAGGGACCGCGCGATCTCGTGGGCGGCCCAGCGGTGGTGGGCGAGGACCTCGGCCAGGTCGGTGTCCCGGCTCTGGGACAGCGCGTCGAGCCAGTCCGCGGCCCGCTCGTGCCGTGCCACCCGCTCGGTGCGGGGCAGCCGCTGGTAGCAGACGTCGCGTACCAGCACGTGTCGGAACCGGAACTCGGCCTGCCCGGCCATCGTCGACGCGGCCTGCTCGTGCACGAAGTCGCGCTGTTCGAGGCGGCGCAACGCGCGCTCGACCGACTCGACCGGCTGCCCCAGCGCGGCGGCCACCGCGCCCGGCCAGAACTGCACCCCGACCACCGAGGCGGCGAGGAGCACCGCCCGGTCCTTGGCGTCCAGCAGGTCCACCCGGTTGGCGATGACCGAGTGCACGCTCTCCGGCATGGTCAGTTCGAGCTGCTTGTCCAGCGACCAGCCCCGCCCGGACTGGCGCAGCGCGCCCTGCTCGATCAGCATCCGGACGTACTCGTGCGCGTAGAGAGGGTTGCCGCCGGCCACCTCGATGAGCGGCGTCAGCATCTCGGCGGAGAACGCCGCCTGGCCGAACAGATGCGCGTACAGGGCGGCGATGCCGGTGTCACGCAGCGGCGGCAGGGTGATGGTCACCGAACCCGTGATCGTCCCGGCCCAGCTCGGGTCCCGGTCGACCAGCTCCGGACGGGCGGTGCACAGCAGCAGGAGGGGCACCTCACGGGCCGCCGCCCCGAGCAGTTCCACGAAGCGCAGCATCGCGTCGTCGGCCCAGTGCAGGTCCTCGAAGACCAGCACCGTGGGGCGCCGGGCCGCCAACGCCAGCAGGAACCGCCGCCACGCCGACTCCGCCTCCTCGGCCGGCAGCGGCGTGCCGGGCAGCCCGACCAGCGGACGCAGCGCGTCGACCACCCGGTCGCGCTCACCCGGCCCGATCAGCTCTCCGACGGCGGTGCCCAGCCGCTGGGCCGCGCTGGCGGCCGGGTCGGTGTCCAGGATGCCGGCCTCGGACTTGACGATGTCGGCGAGCGCGGCGAACGTGACGTTCTCGCCGAACGGCGGGCAGCGTCCCGTCCGCCACGTCAGCGGCTCGTCCACCAGCCGGCCGGTGTGCCGGTACAGCTCGCGCAGCAGCCGGCTCTTGCCGATGCCGGCCCGGCCGAAGATCGTCACCACCTGGGGCAGCCGGTCACGCAGGGACCGGTGCAGGGCGTTGACCAGCATCCCCAGCTCGTGCTCGCGGTCCACCAGGGGCGTGGTGTCCGGCTCCCGATCGGTGGGCTGACGGCGCAGAGGGGACAGGGCGAGCCACACCTCGGTGGGTGAGGAGCGCCCGCGCAGGGTGACCGGGGGCTGCTCCTCGTAGCGGATCGCGTCCTTGGTCAGGGCGTGCGTGGTGCCACAGACCAGCACCCCGCCGGGCGGCGCGACCGACTGCATCCGCGAGGCCGTGTTCACCACGTCACCGGCCACGATGGCCTGCCCACCGTCGCGGGCGGCGGCCACGTCGACGAGGGCCTCACCGGTGGCCACCCCCACCCGGAAGCGCATCTCGGTGCTGCCCGTCGGCGCGAACCGGGTGAGCACCCGTTGCAGCTCCAACCCCGCCCGTACGCAGCGCAGCGCGTCGGTCTCGGTGGCGATCGGCGCGCCGAAGAGCGCCATCACGGCGTCACCGATGTACTTCTCCACCACCCCGCCGTACTGGCCGACCACCCGACGGGCTGCCGAGAAGAAGCCCGTCTGCATGCCGCGGACCTGCTCCGGATCGGCGCGCTCGACGTACGGGGTGAAGTCGATGAGGTCGACGAAGAGCACGCTTACCCGCCGGCGGTCCTCCTGCGGGGTGACCGTGGCGGTCCGGTCCGTGCCCGGCCGGGGCGACCCGCACGAGGTGCAGAACGCGACGTCCGAGGCGAGCGGACGAAGGCAGTGCGGGCAGACAGCACCCAGCTCGGCGCCGCAGCCACCGCAGAAGCGGTCACCGTCGGCGGCCGTGCGTCCACAGCGCCCACACTGCGCGGCGATGACACACCCTCCACTGGCGATACCGGCCACGCCCCCAGCGCCGCCGCCCGCAAGGAGTATCGCCGCCGGAAGGGCTGTCGGGTACCGGCCTGTTGGTTTGTGGACAGTCCACCAACGGCTTGAGCGACTACATTCAGTCCGCCACATCTTCGATCAGCGACCAGAGGGGGACAGGTCAATGGTGTACGTCAAGCTGGAGAGTGACTGGACCGACGGCAACGGCGTCAGTCACTCGGCGGGCGAGTCCGTGGACGTCGACGCCGCCACGCTCGCCACGCTGCAGGCCGAGGGGATCGTCAGCGAGCAGTCCACCGGCTCGGGCGGCGACAGCAAGGGCCCGAACAAGTGGGCCGGCCCGGGCAGCCCCGGAGTCTGAACCGCACGTCGGTGACACAGCGCAACGGCCGGGCCGCCCGTGGGCGGCCCGGCCGTTGCGGATGTACGCCCCGCGTTCGGGGACGGTGGGGCAGCTCAGCGGTCGTTCATGCCCGCCCGGCGGCGCAGCGCGGCGACGTCCGTGACGACGATCCGGCGCCCCTCGGTCCGCAGCCAGCCGCGGCTGGCGAAGGAACCGATCGCCTGGTTGACGCTCTGCCGGGAACCACCGGCCATCTCGGCCAACTGGCTCTGGTTCAACTCGATCGTGATCATCGGTGCCTGGCTCTCGCCGGCCAGCCGGACCAGCGTCTTGGCGACCCGACCCGGCAGATCGAGGAAGACGTGGTCGGCGTTCTGCTCGGTGAGCCGGCGGATCAGCCCGCCCAGCGACCGCATCACCGCGTCCAGGATGCGTGGGTTGGAGTGCACCAGCTCCATGAACGCGCCCCGGGAGAGCGCGAGCGCCGCGCAGTCCTCGATGGCCTCGGCCGACGCGGAGCGCGTGGAGGCGTCCAGTAGGGAGACCTCGCCCAGCACGTCCGGCGGACGGATCACCGACAGCACCGCCCGCTCGCCGGTCGGCGCGGTGCGGAACACGGCGACCGCGCCCCGGCGCAGCACGATGAGCGACTCGCCCGGGTCGTTCTCGACGAACAGCAGCTGACCCTTGCGGTAGGTGCGCGGAACGGCGGCCGCGATGACCCGCTGCCGCACCTCGGGCTCCAGGCCAGCGAACATCTCGACACCCGTGAGCGCGTCACCCGGCTCCGGCAGGCGCATCTCCACGGCCCAACCCCTCCCCGGTCATGGACCACACAATCGCTCACCGGGTGAACCTGATGGCCCTGACGAGGTGAACTGACACCGGTTCGGCATCCGGTAGCGGTACACATCAGATCATGACGGTCCGGTCGCTTGCTGTACACCCCTCGAAGCACTTCCGTGACCGTCGCGAGCTGCGGCGTACCCCCTGGGGCGTCGCCGAAGCGGCGTCGGCGGCCCGGGTCGCCGCCGGCCCACGGCGGACCGGCCGGGCTCGCACCCGGCCCCGCCGCGCGGCGGCGGACGGCGGTGGGTGAGGATGTCCGGAATGGTCTACCGCTACTTCTACGACTGCGAGTTCATCGAGGACGGCCGGATCGTCGACCTCGTCTCGATCGGTGTCGTCGACGAGTACGGCCGCGAGTTCTACGCGGTCTCCACCGAGTTCGACGACTCCCGAGCCGTGCCCTGGGTCCGACGGAACGTCCTGGACCGGCTGCCGTCGCCGGCCGACCGGGCCTGGCGCTCGCGGGAGCGCATCCGTGACGACCTGTACGACTTCCTCCTGGAGCCCGTCCGGGACCGGCCGGCCGAGCAGTTGGAGCTGTGGGCCTGGTACGCGGCGTACGACCATGTGGTCCTCGCCCAGCTCTGGGGGGCGATGCCGGCGCTGCCCCGGGAGATTCCCCGGTTCACGAAGGATCTGCGGCAGCTCTGGGACGACCGGGGTCGGCCGACCCTGCCGGACGCGGACGCGGCCCGGCACGACGCCCTGGTCGACGCCCGGCACAACCTGGCCCGGTGGCGGGCGATGACGGCGCGCTGAGCGATGGTCGTACGTCTGTAGGTTTGACCGGTTCTGTCCCGGGCAACGGTTCGTCAGTCGAGCCGAGGGAGATTGCCATGAGCAACGATCCGACCAGCGTCGCCGACGCCCGGGCGCGGGTCACCGAACTGATCCGCGCCGCACGGATCTGCATGCTCACCACCATCGCGCTGGACGGGCGGCAGGTGAGCCGGCCGATGGGGCTGCAGGAGGCCGAGTTCGACGGGGACCTCTGGTTTTTCGCCTACACCGACTCGGCCAAACTGCGCCAGATCCGGGTGAATCCGGAGGTCAACGTCGCCTTCTCCGACCAGAGGCACAACTCCTGGGTCTCGGTCTCGGGGACCGCCAGTGAGAGTTCCGACACCGAGCGCGCGAAGCGGCTCTGGAACCCGCTGCTCAGGACCTGGTTCCCGGACGGGCTGGACACTCCCGGCCTGACCCTGATCAAGGTGCACGCCAGCTCCGCCGAGTACTGGGACTCGCCGAGCAGCACCGTGGTCAACCTGCTCGGCTTCGCCAAGGCCGCCGTCACCGGCCGTCCGCCGTCACCCGGCGAGAACCGTGAGGTGACCTACTGAGCCGCCGCTCCCGGGGCGCGCTGTCGTCGCGCGCGCAGGCCGACTACAGTGCGCAGTGACGGCCCGCCCCGGGCCGGCAACGGCGCCGATGGTCTGACCTGACACATACCCTGGGGCATATCGGGCTTTACCTGATGCTCCAGGAGGATGAGCGGATCATGCGTATCGGCGTGCTCACCGGCGGCGGCGACTGCCCGGGTCTCAATGCGGTCATCCGGGCGGTGGTCCGCAAGGGCGTCGCCACTTACGGTCACGAGTTCGTGGGCTTCCGGGACGGCTGGAAGGGCCCGCTGGAGGGTCTGTCCCGCCCGCTGGGCATCGCCGACGTGCGCGGCATCCTGCCCCGGGGCGGCACCATCCTCGGCTCGTCCCGCACCAACCCGTTCAAGATCGAGAACGGCGTCGAGCGGATCAAGGACAACCTCGCCGAGCAGGGCGTGGACGCGCTGATCGCGATCGGCGGCGAGGACACCCTCGGCGTGGCCACCAAGCTGCACGAGCTGGGCGTGAATGTCATCGGTGTGCCGAAGACGATCGACAACGACCTCGGCGCCACCGACTACACCTTCGGCTTCGACACCGCGGTCAACATCGCGATGGAGGCCATCGACCGCCTGCACACGACCGCGGAGAGCCACCACCGCACCCTGGTCGTCGAGGTCATGGGCCGGCACGCCGGCTGGATCGCCCTGCACGCCGGCCTGGCCGGTGGTGCGAACGTGATCCTGCTGCCCGAGCGGCAGTTCGACGTCGAGCAGGTCGCCGGCTACGTCGAGAAGCGCTTCCAGCACCAGTACGCCCCGATCGTCGTGGTCGCCGAGGGCGCCCAGCCGCTCGACGGCCAGATGGTGCTGCACAACCAGGAGCTGGACGCGTTCGGCCACGTCCGCCTCGGCGGCATCGGCCAGTGGCTCGCCGAGCAGCTGGAGGCCAAGACCGGCAAGGAGGCCCGCACCGTGGTGCTGGGTCACATCCAGCGCGGTGGCACCCCGACCGCCTTCGACCGGGTCCTCGCCACCCGCCTCGGCCTGCAGGCCATCGACGCCGCCAACGACGGCGACTGGGGCAAGATGGTCGCGATGCAGAGCACCGACATCGTCCGGGTGCCCCTCGCCGAGGCCACCCGCGAGCTGAAGACCGTGCCGCTGGAGCGGTACCAGGAGGCCGAGGTCTTCTTCGGCAGCTGAGGTGTAAGGAAGGGCCCCCTCTTAACGCGTGGCGTATAGCAGGGGGCCCTTGCTAACAGTCGACCGTTAGCAAGTCGACCGACGAGGAGGCATGGTGGGCGGGCACACGGTTGCGGTGATCGGCGCGGGCAAGATCGGCGAGTTGATGCTCTCCGGCCTGCTGCGCTCGGGATGGCCGGTGGAGAGGCTGCTCGCCACGGCGCGCCGACCGGACCGCGCGCAGGAGCTGTCCGACCGCTACGGCGTCCGGGTGGTGGACAACCTCAGCGCGGTGGAAGAGGCCGACGTGCTGGCCGTCTCGGTCAAGCCCCAGGACGCCGCCGCGCTGCTGGACGAGATCGGCCCGAAGGTGCCCGCCGACAAGCTGGTCATCTCGCTCTGTGCCGGGCTGCCCACCAGCTTCTTCAACCGCCGGCTGCCCGACGGCACCCCCGTGGTCCGGGTCATGACCAACACCCCGGCGTTGGTCGACGAGGCGATGACGGCCATCTCCGCCGGGGAGTACGCCACCGGTGCGCACCTGAGCCTGGCCGAGGAGATGTTCAAGCCCCTCGGTCAGACCATCCGGGTGCCCGAGTCGCAGCAGGACGCGGTCACCGCGCTCTCCGGCTCCGGCCCGGCCTACTTCTACCTGCTGGTGGAAGCCATGATCGACGCCGGGATCCTGCTCGGTCTGCCGCGCCAGGTGGCGCACGAGCTGATCGTGCAGACCGCCATCGGGTCCGCCGTGATGCTGCGCGACTCCGGCGAGCACCCGGTCAAGCTGCGTGAGGCGGTCACCTCGCCCGCCGGCACCACCATCTCGGCGATCCGTGAGCTGGAGAAGCACGGCGTCCGCGCGGCGCTGCTCGCCGCGCTGGAGGCGGCCCGGGACCGCGCCCGCGAGCTGGCCGCCCAGTCGGAGCGTAGTTGAGCTTTCGCTCGCCCCGATGCCCGACGAAATGGCCCATGCGCTTGGGCAGGATGTTCTCGAGCGACGAAGTCGACCCTCAAGTCCTAACGCGTGCCCGTCCGTGTCTGACTAGCCGACCCGCCGACGCGAGTGTTGGACGGTCCACTGGGCGCTGCGCACTCGATCTGCTGCGGTGTACGCCATTTCCGTCAGCCAGCCTGGCGGATTTGCCATAAGAGGTCCAGGTGGGTCGAGGATCCACCCTTCTGAGCCGAGCTCGTCGAACGTGGCAAGTCCAGAACCCTGTAAGACACGGTCTCCCAAACGGGTCTGGAAAACGCACACAGGATCCTTCCTCTCACCGCCGAAAAACTGCGGATACACCGTGAGCAGCTTGCCGTACTCCCATCGCTCCATCTGGGCAGTCTCGCCATCACCGACTGCCCCGCGGGCCAAGTGTCGCGTCACCGACAGACATGAGCGACTCCCATGTGTGTGCAAGCAGGCAAAATGATGAATCGACCTTCTGTGGAGGCCGAACCTCAGTCGACCTCAAGAGAAGCCGGCCACAGGCGCAGCATTGTGTCTCCGAGAATGGCTTCGATGGCGGCGTTGAATCTGAATCTTCCAGCTAATGGAGACCTCAGTGACGAGCGAAGAGCAGGCAAACCAAGTTGGGGATGGTCCACTGCTGCCCCGCCCAGGGCTTGACGGCGCGCCGCCGGCGGTCCCCGGCCAGCCGCTAGCGGACGACGTGGGTCTTAGGTCTGGCGGCCCTGTCCGGATGAGCGTCGAAGCCAGCGGCTCTGCCCAGGTGGTGCAAGCGTTCCGTGATGCCTACGTCACCTTCGGCAAAGATCGGACCGAGGCGCAAGCGCTGATGGGAATGCCGGCTCAGGCAGCAGCAGAGGCGCTCCTGGCCATGGACGACGCCGAGGCGGCAGCGATCATCGCCGAGATGGATGAGTCGGCGGCAGTGCGTCGCCTTGAGTTGCTGCCGGCCGCCCGGGCCGCCCGTCTGCTGGTGTTGATGGACGAGCGGCTCTCCGCTAGGCGGCTTCTCAAATTGTCCGTCGACCACGGAGCGTCTGTGCTCGCCTGCATCCCCGCCACGCACGCCGGCGGCATGCTCGCCGAGATCTCCCAGTCCCACCTGGCGATGCTGGTCACGGCGATGCCGTTGCGGCTGGCGGCGGCTCAGATCACCGCTCTGCCGGCGGCTAACTCCTCGGCTGTGTTGGCGATTCTGCCCGTATCGCGGGCTGCGGATCTGTTGCTGGCCGTGCCCGATGAGACCGCAGCCGCGATGCTGACCGCACTTCCGGCGCACCATACAGCCCAGATCCTGGAGTCTGTGGGCGACGTCGGTGCACTCGTTGGCCTGACGGCAAGGGTGCCGAACAGCATGCTCGTTGCTGTCCTCGGCCGACTTCGCCCTGATCGCGCAGCCGCGATCTTTTCCGTGCTGCCGGACTCTACGGTGCGTTCGTTGCTGGCCGCGCTGCCGGGTCGGCGCTGCGCTGAACTCCTGGCGCCGTTGCCGATCCAGCGAGTGATGTCGCTCCTGAGCGAGGCGCAGGTTGTAGAGGTGGCACCGCTATCACCGGTGGCACGCGCTGTGGAGATGGTGACCCGGCTGCCAAAGCGTTCGCTGATTCAGGCGACCGCGGTGTTGCCGGGCGAGACCGCTGCGGCTGTGCTGGCAGAGCTTCCGGCCGCGACAGTCTCGCGGGCCCTCGACGCCATGTCCGACGAAATGGTGGTCGAGACGGTGACCCATCTGCCCATCACCCTCGTCTGTGATGTGTTGGGCAGCCTGCCGGTGGATCTTCTCGGCACCGCTTTTGGCCGGATGCCGATCCGGAAAGCATCGCGGGTCCTGTCGCGGATCTCGCTTGACCTTGCGGCGGTCGTGGCGGAGGCGATGCCGGCCCGCCAGGCCGCCGAGGCTCTTGAAGTGATGCAACCTTACGGCAGGTCGGTCGAGGTGATGCGCCGGATGACAGCCGAGAGCCGTCGGGGCGTCCGAGCTTGCATGCGTTGAAGCGCAATGATCCCGGCGTTGACGGACGTACACGATTGGGGAAAGTGAATGGACGAGCAGTTGCTCGAATTGGCAACAACTGCGGGTAACGCCGTAGTCACGCTACTGGCGACCGACGCATGGCAGACGGCAAAGTCGGCCATGGTGTCGCTCTGGGGCGTTGCTCACCCACAGCGCGTGGAGGTGATAGCCGGCGAGCTCGACGATGCCCGTGCCGCGCTCCTGGCGGGCCGACGGTCAGATGGTCCGATTGTCGAGGAAGAGCTGGCCGGAGAGTGGAGGGGTCGTCTGCGACGGTTGCTCGCCGCTGACCCTGGCTTAGCGGACGAGCTCAAGCGGCTCCTAGACGAGCAGCTCGCGCCGGCAGTGCGCGACGCCGGAGTGGCCGTGGTAAGCCAGCGAGCCCGCGCAGAGGGTAACGCCCGCATCTACATGTCGGGACGAGATTTGAGCGTTAACGAACGCTGAGGGCTGGCTGCCCCGAGCGCTCCTGAACCATGGGGGAACGGCGGAGCCCGTGTAAGTTTCTGCGGCGCGGCGCGGCGCGGCGCGGCACGAGGACGGTTGACCGGGCGGTGGCTCCTGCGGAGCGCGCAAGACAGACATCGGTCGGCGCGATCACTGGGACGTGATCATGGTCGATCGGTCGGCGATACGCCTTCCAACTGATGGTCGAACCACGGGCAGCTCGACGGGGCCGCCGTGGCGCATACTGGCGGCGTGTTCACTCTCGCCCAGGCCCGGCACCTGGTGGCCACCCTGCAGCCGCGTGTCGACGAGCTGATCCGTGTCCGCGCCGACCTGGCCGAGCTGCGCGTCGACCTGGCCGACCACGGCGTCAGCGCGCTCGGCGGGCTGGCCGAGGTCAAGGGGCTGGAGGCCCGGCTGCACGCCGTCGTCGACGAGCTGCACCAGCACGAGATCCAGGTCAAGGGCATCGCGCCGGTGCTGCTCGACTTCCCGGGCGAGCGCGAGGGCCGCGCCGTTCTCTGGTGCTGGCTGGAGGGCGACTCCGACGTGCGGTGGTACCACCGCGCCGAGTGCGGCTTCGCCGGCCGTCGTCCGCTCTGACCGTCCCGCGCCGCCGCGCCGTTGATCCACTCGGGTTCATGGAAACCGCGGGGTCCGCTTGCGTCGGATGCCGCGATTTCCTGGAACCCGAGTCGATCAAACCCTCAGCCCGCCGCAAACGTCGGCAGGACTGGCCCGGGGGCGTCGAGGATCGCGAACACCACCACGTTGTCCCGGTAGTGCCCACGCTCCCGGTCGAAGTCACCCCCGCAGGTGACGAGGCGCAGCTCCGGTCCGGGTGTCGGGCCGTAGACCGTGGCCGTCGGAAACTCGTCCTTGCGGGTGCGCAGCGACCCGGTCACCCGGAACGACAGCCACCGCCCGTCGCGCCACACCTGGACGCGGTCACCGGAGCGCAGCTCGTCGAGCCGGGCGAAGACCGCCGGGCCGCGCCGCGAGTCCAGGTGTCCGGCGAGCAAGGCCGGACCGGTGTCGCCGGGGGCGGGGCCGCCCCCGTACCAGCCGGCCGTGTCGAAGTCGGCCGGCGGAACGAGCGCCCCGGCGCGGTCCAGGCCCAGCACCGTGAGCGCCGAGTCGACGCCGATGCGGGGCACCCGTACCCGGGTGGGTGGACCCTGTGGTCGCGGCGACGCGGCCACCGACGCACAGCCGTCGGCGCAGCCGGGGTGCCAGCTCGCGACCGGGGGCGGGCCGGTCGTCGCGAGCCCGACGCCGCTGCCGGCGGCCAGGCAGACCGCCGCGCCGGCCGCGACCAGCGCGGCCAGCGGCGCCCGACGGTCGCGGTGCCGTCGGATGGCGGGCCCGATGCTCACCAGGTGGTGCGCCGCCGCCGACGCCAGAGCAGGAGGCTCACCGCCACGGCCGCCGCGGCCACCGCGCCGGCCACCAGGGGGTACGCCCCGAGCCCGCGCCCGGCCGTGCCACCCGCGCCGGTCTCCACCCCACCCGCCGGTACGACGGTGCCGCCCTCGGCGTCCTGGCGCAGCTCGGCGCTGAGCCCACCCTGCCGGTCGTCGAGGACCAGCAGCGAGTAGACGGCGCCGCCGGTGAGGCGTACCTCGGTGTCGGTGCTCGGACCGCCCGCGCCGGTCAGCCGCAGCTTCCAGGTGCCCGGCTCGACCTGTTGGTAGTCGGTGGTGGTGGCGAACTGCACGCCGTCGGCGATCCTCGGGCCGTCGGGGGCGGCCACGTCGAGGACGGGCGTACGCACCGACGCCTGCACCACGCGTACCTTGGCCCGGCCCTGCGTGGGAGCGCTCAGGTCGTCGGTGAGCACCCGCAGCCCCAGGTCGGCGTGCCGCCCGACACCGGCCACCGTGTACGCGCCGCCACTTCGCACCGCGACCTCGGTGGTGAGCACCGGCGGATCGCTGGCGGGCGTGCCGGCCTCGCGCATCGCCACCGCGTACCGGCCCGGGGGCAACTGGAGATAGTCGGAGACCACGCCGTAGCCGACGCCGGGAAAGACCCTCGGCTTCGCGGCGTCGGGGGCGGCGAGGTAGACGTCCACCGCCGGTGTGTCGGGGGAGAGGTGGGCCAGTCGGACGTACCCGACGCTGGCCGCGTCGGCCGACGCCGGGATCGCGGCAGCGAGGGAGGTGCCGAGCAGGAGCGCGCCGGCACCGGCCAGCAGCCGGCGGGACGCGGTACGGAGCGTGTGCATGTCGCCTCCGAGGCACGTGCGGTGAGCGGGCGGCAACCCACCGACAGAGTCCCGTGCGTGAGACTCTCGCGCAAGTTGTACACGCGATGTTTCTCCCCGCCGCGCCGTCGGAAGCTGCCTGTGCCGGATGCTGCCTGTGCTGCCCGTGCCGGCTGCGGGCCGTGCTGCGGGCCGCAAGATCGTGCTCGATCCAGGATGTAGTGGCCTCGGTGTCGGGAGGATGCCACTGGATCCATGATCGAGCGCGATCTTGCCGCTCGGCGAGGGATGGTCCTGAATCTGGAGCGCGAGGGCCAGCGGCAGACGCGGCCTTCGCTCGTCTCGCGTTCGCCTATTCTCGGGCGATGCGGGATCGACGTGTGGCGCTGGTCTGGGCGGTCTTCGTCGTCGTCGCGACGGTGTCCTGTGTGCTCGTGTCGACCCGTGACGATCGGCTCTCCGACCTGCACATCTACTACGGCGCACTGTCCGATCTGCACGCCGGTCGGCCGCTGTACGAGTACCGCGCCGCGAACGGCGGGCCGTTCACCTATCCGCCGTTCGCCGCTCTCGTGCTGGGGCCGATCACTCTCGTGGGTGAGGGCGTACTCCAGGGGATCTGGCTGGTCGCGACGTGCGCGGCGGTCGTCGCCGTCGCCGGGATGGTCGGTGTCGCGCTGAGCGACGATCGGTCCCGCCGCCCGTTGGTCGTCGCGATGGCCGCCACGGTCCTGATGCTCTCGGCGCCGGTGCAGAGCAACCTGCGGTTCGGGCAGGTCAGCATCTTCGTCGTGCTGCTGGCACTGCTGGACGGCATGGGCGTCGTCCCGCCACGGCTGCGGGGAGTGCTCGTCGGGGTGGCGGCGGCGATCAAGCTGACCCCGCTGCTGTTCGTCGTCTACTTCCTCGCCACCGGGCGCTACCGCGACGCCGGGCGTGCCGCGGCGACCTTCGTGGCCTGCGCCGGGCTGGCGGCGCTCGTGCTGCCCGGCGAGAGCTGGATCTACTGGACCGAGGCCGTCCGGCAGACCTCGCGGATCGGCAACCTGGCCTCGCTGGGCAACCAGTCGGTGCACGGGATGCTGTTGCGCGTCGGGGTCGACGAGGCGACCCTGCCCCTGCTCTGGGCCGCTCTGGTCGCGGTGATCTGCGGGGTGGCGCTCCTTCGCGCCCGCCAGTTGGCCGCGCGGGGCCGTCCCGGCCACGCCGCCGTGCTCGTGGGCTGCGCCACGGTGGCCGCGTCCCCGGTGTCCTGGACCCACCACCAGGTGTGGCCGGTGCTCGCCGCGATGTTGCTGGTCGGCGCGTCCGGCATCACCCAGCGGGTGGCCGGCGCGGCGCTGCTCGCCGCCATGGTCGTCTCACTGGGGGCGGTCCTCGGGCCGGTGTCGGCGCGTCCGGGCGTGCAGTTCCTGTTCGAGAACGCCCGTACCGTCGGCACGTGCCTGCTGTGCCTGGCCGGCTTCGGTGGCGTCGCGGTCGCCGCCGCGCGGGGCAGCCGTCGCCCCGCCGCTCGGCGGGCCTGGCTGCGGGTGGGCGTCACGTCCGCCGTGGCTCTCGCCTTCTTCGCCGTACAACCGCTGCCCGCCGGGGCGGACCCGACGTTCAAGGCGTACGCCCTCGACGACGTGGCCAACCCGCGATACTTCTTCGTCTGCCGGGGTCCGGCCGAGTGCGCGGCCTACGCCACCGACGCGCCGGTCACGTTCGGCACCCGGGCGGAGAAGACCAAGGTACGGGTCAACGGTGTGGTCTCCGATCGGGTGGCCCGACTGGAGTACTACTCCGCCCCGGGCGGCGCACCCCGCAGCATCCCCCTGCTGGCGGCCTATCCCGGCACGCGGACGTTCTCGTTCCGGTCGGCCAGCATGGCGCAGGGTCGGCTGGTGGCGTACGACGTCGACGGTCAGCCGATCGCCAGCTACGACGACGAACTGGCGGCCGCCCTCCGGAGGGCCACCCGGTAGGCGGTCACCGGAGGGCGGCGGGTGCTCAGCGGGTGGCGGCGGCCAGGGCCGCGCGCAGCTTCTCGGCGTCGCCCGGCGCCGGGTGCTCCCAGTCGGTCGGGGTGGCGGAGTAGAGCGTGCCGTACGCCGGGGTGTCCGGCTGGTAGCGCCAGCCCTCCGCGAGCGGGCCGACGTCGACCGCGTCGTACCCGATCCGGTCGAGGAAAGCCGTGACCTCGGCCTTCGCGGCAGCGTCGTCGCCGGCGATCGCGAGAGCGCTGCGGTCGGCGGCGCCGGACGGCCGGGCGAGCGCGGCCAGGCCCGTGAAGTAGATGTTGTTGAAGACCTTGACCACCCGCGACTGCGGCAGGTGCCGCTGGAGGAGTTCGCTGCTGGTGGTCTCGCCCGAGTCCAGCTCGGGGAAGTTGCCGTCCCGCTGCGGGTAGTAGTTGTTGGTGTCGATGACGACCTTGCCGGCCAGCGGCTGGACGGGCACCGCCCGGTACGCCTTGAGCGGCACCGTGACCACCACCAGGTCGCCGACCTGCGCCGCCTCCTGCGACGTGCCGGCGCTGGCCCGCTCGCCCAGCTCGTCGACCAGGTCGGTGAGCGTCTCCGGCCCGCGCGAGTTGCTCAGCACCACGTCGTAGCCGGCGGCCACGGCCAGCCGGGCCACGGTGCCGCCGATGTTGCCACTGCCGATCAGTCCCACAGTTGTCATGTTTCTTCCCAACTCCGTCCACCCACGACGCATTCCGGCCGATGCGCGAAGTTGTCCCGGTTACCGCACAACGTACTGCGGACGGCCGTCGCCCGACCGGCCCCCACCCACGTACCACCCGCCGGTGACCACCCTGCCCCCCGGTGGCCGCCCTGCCCCGGTGGCCGCCCTGCCCCGGTGATCAAGAGGTTCGCGTCACCGAATCGCCGATTTCTGACGCGAACCTCTTGATCACCGGGAGGGACCCGGGCCGGGCCGAAGGTCCTTAGGCGGGGAGGATCTTTTCGATGGGGGTGCGGAGGTCGTCGGGCTCGACCGTCGGGGCGAAGCGGCCGGCGACCGTGCCGTCCGGCGCCACCAGGAACTTCTCGAAGTTCCAGCGGACGTCCCCGGTGTGCCCGTCGGCGTCCGGGGTGTCCACCAGCGCCGCGTAGAGCGGGTGCCGGTCGGGCCCGTTGACGTCGACCTTCTCGGTCAGCGGAAACGTCACGCCGTAGTTGACCTGGCAGAAGTCGCTGATCTCGGCGGCGCTGCCCGGCTCCTGCCCGGCGAACTGGTTGCACGGCACGCCGAGCACGACGAGGCCGCGCTCGGCGTACGTGTCGGCGAGGCGCTGGAGGCCGGCGTACTGCGGGGTGAGGCCGCAGCGGGAGGCGACGTTGACGACCAGCAGCGCCTTTCCGCGGTAGCGGGCGAGGTCCGCGGGGCCGCCGTTGAGGGCGCCGATCGGGATGTCGAAGACGGTCATGGCCCGAGGCTACGCGCCAGGTGTGGGGTCGCCCGGGCAGGGCGTGGCGGGCTCGTTCCGCACACCAGGGGAAATCGAAACATGGACATCTTGACGGAGTGATGACGGTGTGAGTACGGTCTCACCATCTCTTTTGGAAAGTTTCCTAACAGTACGGGAGACGCCTCATGAAAAGATCGCTCCGCCGGGCCCTCTGGGCCGGCGCCGTGGTCGCCGTGACCGTCGCGGCGGTGCCGATGACGACCGCGTTCGGCGCCGGCACGGTCACCACCACGTTCGCCAAGGCGCAGGACTGGGGGACCGGTCACGAGACGAAGGTGACCGTGACCAACGGCACCAGCGCCACGGTCGCCACCTGGCGCATCGAGTTCGACCTGCCGTCGGGCACCACCATCAGCAGCGCGTGGGACGCCGACGTCACCAGCAGCGGCAACCACTACGTCGCGGTCAAGAAGAGCTGGGCCGGCGGCCTGGCCCCCGGCGCCTCGTTCAGCTGGGGGTACAACGGCACCGGCGCGTACAAGGCGCCGCTGAACTGCACCGTCAACGGCGCGTCCTGTGGCGGCGGCGGCACCCCGACGACCCCACCGACCACGACCGCGCCGCCGACCACGGCACCCCCGACCACCGCGCCGCCCACGACGGCGCCGCCGACCACCGCGCCCCCGACCACCACCCCGCCGCCGAACACGGGCGGTAAGAAGGTCGTCGGCTACTTCGCCGAGTGGGGCGTCTACGGGCGTAACTACCACGTCAAGAACATCCAGACCAGCGGCTCGGCCGCCAAGCTGACCCACATCCTGTACGCCTTCGGCAACACCACGGGTGGTCGCTGCACCATCGGCGACCCGTACGCCGACTACGACAAGGCGTACACGGCGGCGGAGAGCGTGGACGGCGTCGCCGACACCTGGGACCAGCCGCTGCGCGGCAGCTTCAACCAGCTGCGCAAGCTCAAGGCGCTCAACCCGCACCTCAAGGTGATCTGGTCGTTCGGTGGCTGGACCTGGTCCGGCGGCTTCACCCAGGCCGCGCAGAACCCGGCCGCGTTCGCCGAGAGCTGCTACAACCTGGTCGAGGACCCGCGCTGGGCGGACGTGTTCGACGGCATCGACGTCGACTGGGAGTACCCCAACGCCTGCGGTCTGAGCTGTGACACCAGCGGCCCGAACGCCTTCAAGAACGTGATCGGCGCGCTGCGGTCGAAGTTCGGCTCCAGCGCTCTGGTGACCGCGGCGATCACCGCGGACGGCAGCAACGGCGGCAAGATCGACGCCACCGACTACGCCGGCGCGATCGGCAACCTCAACTGGCTCATGCCGATGACGTACGACTACTTCGGCGCGTTCAACGCCCAGGGCCCCACCGCCCCGCACTCGCCGCTGACGTCGTACACCGGGATCCCGCAGCAGGGCTTCAACTCCGACGCGGCCATCCAGAAGCTCAAGAGCAAGGGCGTCCCGTCCAGCAAGCTGCTGCTCGGCATCGGCTTCTACGGCCGGGGCTGGACGGGCGTCACGCAGGCCGCGCCGGGCGGCAGCGCCACCGGCGCGGCGCCGGGCACCTACGAGGCGGGCATCGAGGACTACAAGGTCCTCAAGAACACCTGCCCGGCCACCGGCACGATCGCCGGCACGGCGTACGCCAAGTGCGGCAGCAACTGGTGGAGCTACGACACCCCGTCGACTATCAACGGCAAGATGACGTACGCGAAGAACCAGGGCCTCGGTGGCGCGTTCTTCTGGGAGCTCTCCGGCGACACCAGCAACGGTGAGCTCATCGGCGCCATCAAGGGCGGTCTCGGCTGAGCCGAGGGCCGACGCACCACCCACACGGCGGGGAGGGGCCCGCACCGCCCCTTCCCGCCCGTGCCGTAGCGGCCCGGTCGACACCACGCGTCGGCCGGGCCGCCGGCCTTGGGCGGGTCGGGTGCGATATGGCAGACTCGCGGCTCGGCAGGTCTCGATTTCCCGTTCGACGGAGGTGGTCATGCGCGCGACCCACCGTGGGCTGGCGATGACCGCCGCCGCGTTCGTGCTGCTCCCGGCCGCCCTTGCCGGCTGCGGGAGCGGCGGCGACGACGCCGACAAGCAGACCGCCACGCCCCAGCGGGCGCCCGCCGAGGAGGCTGCCACCCGGTCCCGCGAGCGCGTGCAGGCGTACCTCGACGCGATGACCGCCAAGGACGTCGCCGCCGGCCGCAGTCAACTCTGCGCGGTGTTGCACGCCGGGTTCGACGCCGCGGCCACGGGGCCCAACGGCGACTTCGCCGACCACTTCCAGGTGCCCCAGGCGACCATCACCGACGTCCGGTCCGGTCAGCGCGGCCAGGAGGTCAGCGTCTCGGTCTCGGTCACCGCGGGCAAGAGCAAGGTCACCCGCCCGCTGCTGTTCACCGTCACGCGCGACGGCGGCGACTGGTGCATCGCGAGTGAGGCGCCGGGCGGCAACCGGGCCACCAGCCCCTCACCCGCGTCCCCGTCGCCCGCGTCCTGACCGCCATGGGTGGGATCGACCTCCCACTTGCCGGAACCGTCACCCTCGCCGCCCGGTCACACGCACGGTCGCCGTACGCTTTCTCTCATGCGCCATGAGTGGCATCAGCTGAGCCATCCCGCGGTGGGTAGCCCGGGCCTGCAGACCAGCCGTCCGACCGTCGACTCCGCCGAGGACGCCGCCCTCGGCCTGGACCGCTGGCGGGAGCTGCCCCGTGAGCAGGTCCCACCGTGGTCCGACCCGGCCGCCGTCGCCGAGGTCTGCAAGGTGCTCGACACCGTACCGTCGGTCGTCGCGCCCTACGAGGTGGACCAGCTCCGGCAGAAGCTGGCGCTGGTCTGCGAGGGCAAGGCGTTCCTGCTCCAGGGCGGTGACTGCGCCGAGACCTTCGCCGACAACACCGAGAGCCACCTGCTGGCCAACGCCCGCACCCTGTTGCAGATGGCGATCGTGCTCACCTACGGCGCGTCGCTGCCGGTGGTCAAGGTCGCCCGGGTCGCCGGCCAGTACACCAAGCCCCGCTCGCTGCCGACCGACGCGCGGGGCCTGCCCGCGTACCGCGGCGACATGATCAACTCGCTGGAGGCCGATCCCGCCGCCCGCGTCGCCGACCCGCAGCGCATGATCCGGGCGTACGCCAACTCGGCCGCCGCGATGAACATGCTGCGGGCGTACCTCGCCGGTGGGCTCGCCGACCTGCACGCCGTACACGACTGGAACAAGGGCTTCGTGCGGACCTCCCCGGCGGGGGAGCGCTACGAGGCGATCGCCCGGGAGATCGACCGGGCGTTGGCCTTCATCCGGGCCTGCGGGATGACCGACGACGAGGCGCTGCGGACCGTCACCCTCTACTGCTCCCACGAGGCCCTGGCCCTGGAGTACGACCGGGCGCTCACCCGGGTCTCCGACCGCCGGGCGTACGGGCTGTCCGGGCACTTCCTCTGGGTCGGCGAACGCACCCGGCAGATCACCGGCGCGCACATCGACTTCATCTCCCGGATCGCCAACCCGATCGGCGTCAAGCTCGGCCCGACGACCTCACCGGACGAGGCGATCGAGCTGTGCGAGAAGCTCAACCCGGACAATGTCCCCGGCCGGCTCACGCTGATCAGCCGGATGGGCAACCACCGGGTCCGCGACGCCCTGCCGCCGATCGTCTCCAAGGTCACCGCCTCCGGCGCCAAGGTGGTCTGGCAGTGCGACCCGATGCACGGCAACACCCACGAGTCGTCCAACGGCTACAAGACGCGGCACTTCGACCGGATCGTCGACGAGGTGCTCGGCTACTTCGAGGTGCACCGGAGCCTGGACACCCACCCCGGTGGCATCCACGTCGAGTTGACCGGTGAGGACGTCACCGAGTGCCTCGGCGGCGCCCAGGGCATCGAGGACCTCGACCTGCCCGACCGGTACGAGACTGCCTGCGACCCGCGGCTGAACACCCAGCAGTCGCTGGAGCTGGCCTTCCTCGTGGCGGAGATGCTCCGTGGCTGACGCGAGGAGTGAGCTTGCGAGCCCCG
>NZ_JBEXUR010000004.1:111497-342131 GCF_040614415.1 Micromonospora sp. NPDC005979
CCGCAGTCGGCAGCCGAAAGGACGACAGTGGCTGACGCGAGGAGTGAGCTTGCGAGCCCCGCAGTCGGCAGCCGAAAGGACGACAGTGGCTGACGCGAGGAGTGAGCTTGCGAGCCCCGCAGTCGGCAGCCGAAAGGACGACAGTGGCTGACGCGTTTGTCGACCTGCGTTCCGACACGGTGACCCGGCCGACCGCCGGGATGCGCGAGGCGATGGCCGCCGCCGAGGTCGGTGACGACGTCTACGGCGAGGACCCCACCGTCAACGCGCTGGAGGCGCAGGTCGCCGCGCTGTTCGGCCACGAGGCGGCGCTGTTCGCCCCGAGCGGGACGATGGCCAACCAGATCGCCCTGCAACTGCTCGTGCCGCCCGGCGAGGAGTTGCTGTGCGACGCGGACGCGCACGTCGTCACGTACGAGATCGGGGCCGCCGCCGCGTACGGCGGAATCTCCTCGCGGACCTGGCCGACCGTCGGCGCGGACATCGACCCGGAGGTGGTCGCCCGGATGATCCGTCCGGACGGCTTCTTCGCCGTGCCCACCCGCGCGATCGCCGTCGAGCAGACCCACAACCGGGGTGGCGGCGGCGTGATCCCGCTGGACACCCTGCGAGGGCTGCGCGGCGTCGCCGACGACGCGGGGGTGGCGCTGCACTGCGACGGCGCCCGGATCTGGCACGCGCACGTCGCCGACGGGGTGTCGCTGACCGAGTACGGCGGACTGTTCGACACACTGTCCGTCTGCCTCTCCAAGGGGCTCGGCGCGCCGGTCGGCTCGCTGGTGGTGGGCAGCGCGGAGAAGATCGCTCGGGCCCGGATGATCCGCAAGCGGATGGGTGGCGGCATGCGCCAGGCCGGCATCCTCGCCGCCGCCGGCCGGTACGCGCTCGCGCACCACGTCGACCGGCTCGCCGAGGATCACGCGAGGGCGGCCCGGCTCGCCGAGGCGGTCGCGCCGTTCGGGGTGCTCGCCACCACGGTCCGCACCAACCTCGTTCCGCTGGACCTGACCAAGCACGCGCTGGACGCCCGCGCCCTGGCCGCCGCCGCGCGCCAGGAGGGCGTACTGATCTCGGTGCTCGGCCCCCGGACCGCTCGCCTGGTCACCCACCTGGGCCTGGACGACGAGGGCCTGGACCACGCGCAGCGGGCCCTGACCAAGGTTCTGTCCGGCTGACCCGACATCTTCCGCGTTGATCAAGAGGTTCGCGTCAGAATTCGGCTTCCGGATGACGCGAACCTCTTGATCACCTCAGGGGTTGAGGCGGGTCAGGGTTTCTATGTCGGCCTTGTGGCCGAGCTGCTTCTCGCTCGGGGTCTCCACCACCACGGGGACGCCGGCGGTGGCCGGATGGGCCATCAGCTCGGCGAACGCCGGCTCGCCGATGGTGCCCTTGCCGATGTTCTCGTGCCGGTCCCGGGTGGAACCGCACAGATCCTTGGAATCGTTGGCGTGCACCAGCCGCAACCGGTCGGCTCCCACGGTGGCCACCAGCGTGTCGAGGGTCGCGGTCATGCCGCCCTCGGCGGCCAGATCATGCCCCGCCGCCCAGGCGTGGCAGGTGTCGAAGCAGACGCCGAGCATCGGATGCCGGTCCACCGCGTCGAGGTAGGGCCCGAGCTGCTCGACCCGCGAGGCGAGGGAACGGCCGCCACCGGCGCTCGGCTCGACCAGCAGCATCGGTCCGCCCGCCTCGGCCGTCCAGTCGAGCAGGGGCAGCAGGTCCCGACGGACCTGCCGCATCGCCTCCTCGGCGTACCCCTCGTCGACCGCGCTGCCGGCGTGGAACACCACCGCACGCGCGCCGATGGCCACGCCCCGGCGCAGCGCGTGCGCCAGTGTCAGCGCCGACTTCTCGACGGTCGCCGGGGTGGGTGAGCCCAGGTTGACCAGCAGCGAGGCGTGGATGAACGCCGGGATGCCCCGCTCGACGCAGCCGTCGCGGAACAGCGCGTCCTGCGCCGGGTCGCCCGGTGGCAGCGCCCAGCCCCGCGAGTTCGAGACGTACACCTGCACGGCTGCGGCGCCGGTCGCGTCCAGGTACGGCAGGGCCGCCCTGGCCAGCCCGCCGGAGGTCGGGGTGTGCGCGCCCACCGGGCGCGTGGTGTCCGCCGTCATCAGAAGCACGTGAGGGTGACCGGGGTGCCCGGGGGCACCTGCGAGTTCTCGCCCGGGGCCTGGATCCGGACCGTGGCGTTCGGGTTGAGCACGATCGTCACCGGGTAGCCCTGGCTCTCCAACACCTGCTTGGCCTGCTGGCAGGGCAGGTCGATCATCCGGGGCACCACGACCAGCGGCGGTCCCTTGCTGATCTCCAGCTTGACCTCGGTGCCCTTCTCCACGCCCCCACCGTCGGCCGGGCTCTGGCCGAGGATCTCGTCCTTGGGCTTGTCGGAGTCCTTGAAACTCTCCACCGGGACCAGGCCGAGCTGGCCCAGTTTGGTGCGCGCCTCAGCCAGGCTCTTGCCCACCAGGTTCGGCACCGTCACCGGCGCCCGGCCACGGCTCAGGATCAGCGTGATCTTCGTGCCCGGCTTGACCTCGGCGCCCACCTTCGGGTTGCTGTCCAGGACGACGCCGGCCGGCAGGGTGTCGTCATAGCGGGGCGTGCCCTTGGCGACCACCAGTTGGGCGTTGACCAGATCGGCCTCGGCCAGCTCGTACTCCTTGCCGATCACGTCCGGCACGGGGAAGCGCTCCGGGCCCAACGAGAGGGTCAGGGTGATCGTGCCGCCCTTGACGATCTTGCTCGACGACGCCGGGCTCTGCCCCAGCACGCTGTCCTTCGGGGCCTTCTCGTCGAAGCGGGGCTCCCCGTACGCCAGGGTCAGACCGGCGCGCTCGGCCTGGGCCTGCGCCTCGGCCTTGTTCAGGCTGACCAGTTGCGGGGCGGACGTGTAGCGGCCGACGCCGAACCACCAGCCACCGAGCGCGGCCACCAGGCCCAGCGTCACCACCACGGCCGCGAAGGCCAGGCGACCCTGGGAACTGCCCAGGATCCTGGTGCGCAACTCGGCGAACCGCGCGGCCAGACCCTCGGCGGGCTCCGGTGCGGCCCGCCGACGACCCGGGCCCTGCGCACCGCCCTCGGGCAGCCGAGCCCAGGTCGGCCGTTGCGCCGGGCGGATCGCGGCGACCATCATCGTCGGCTGGGAGGCCGGCGGCTCGTCGGTGATCCGCCGCAGGACGGCGGTGCTGGTGCTGTTGACGTTGACCAACTGGTCCCGGGCCACCTGGACCTCGGCCAGCAGCGCGCCGGCGTCGGCGGGCCGGGCGGACGGGTCACGCCGGGTGGCGCGCTGCACCAGGGCGTCGAGGGCCGGCGGCAGGCCGGGCACCAGCGTCGAGGGCGCCGGCACGTCCCGGTCGACGTGCTGCCAGGCGACGTCCACGGGACGGCCCCCGTCGTACGGCACCCGACCGGTGAGCATTTCGAACAGCACGATGCCGGCGGAGTAGACGTCGGTACGCGGATCGGCCCGACCCTCGGTGACCAGCTCCGGGGCGACGTACGCCACGGTGGCCATCAGTTGGTTGCCCTGCTCGTCGTCGGCGCTGGCCTCGACCGCGCGGGCGAGCCCGAAGTCGGCCACCTTGACGACGCTGTCCACCAGGTTGGCGACACCGCCGGTGGGCGCTTCGGCGACCAGGACGTTCTCGGGCTTGACGTCGCGGTGCACGAGGCCGGCCCGGTGCGCGGCGGCGATCGCGGCGAGCATCTGCTCGGCGATGGCCAGCGCCTCGTCCGGGTTGAGTCGGCGTCGTTCGGCCAGCACGTCGCGCAGCGTGCGGCCACGGACGTACTCCATCACCAGGTACGGCAGGCCGGCGTGGGTGCCCTGGTCGTAGACCGCGACCACGTTCGGGTGGGTCAGCCGGGCGATGGTCTTGGCCTCGTCGGTGAACCGGGCCACGAAGTTGGCGACCCGGGCCCGCGCCTCGGGCGCCTGGGTCGGGTGAATGATCTTGACTGCGACGGTGCGCTCGAGGCGCTCGTCGGTGGCGGTGTACACGGTCGCCATGCCACCACGGGCCACGCGACCGCGAATGCGGTAGCGCCCGTCGATAAGCGAGCCCAGCAACGTGTCGGCGACCTGTGTGTCCATCGGCAGGGAGTCTATGTGTCCAGGGGGTGAGAGTTGAACAGGATGCTACAGCCCGAGGACGTACCGGTCCGTCCCGTCGTGGGCCGGCGCCCCGGCACCAGCCCTGATCCGCTGCTCACCGACGGTGCGTGTGGGGTGCCGATGGCTTCCGCCGCCGACGGCGTGGCAGGGTGATCGGGTGACCGAATCCGTACCCGACCCCGAGCTCGCCGGCCCCACCGACCCGTCCGGCTGGCTCACCCTGCCCGACGTCGCCGAGCGGCTCGACGTGTCGATCAGCAAGGTCCACCAGATGATCCGCGACCGGGAGCTGTTGGCGGTCCGCCGCGACGGCGTACGCCGGATACCCGCGGACCTGGTGGCCAACGCGACAGTTATCAAACACCTGCCCGGGGTGCTCAACCTGCTGGCCGACAACGGCTACGACGACGAGGCGGCCATGCGCTGGCTCTACGAGCGGGACGACACGCTCCCCGGCAACACTCCCGCCGCGGCCCTCTCCGGCGACCAGGCCCGCGAGGTCAAACGCCGCGCCCAAGCCCTGGGCTTCTAACCGACCCGCGTGGTGTGGGAAGCCCCCAGGCCCACACTGCGCCGATCTTGCACTTTGTGTTGCCGTGATGGGCTGGTCTGCCCCTTATGTCGCCACCGAAAGTGCAAGATCGACGCAGCGTGGGACGGGGACGGGGACAGGCAGGGGGTTAGTCGGCTCGGCGGGTGGCGGCTATGGCCAGGTCCACCAGGGCCTGGCGGGCCTCGGTGTCCAGGTCTACGGCACTCAGGGCGGCCAGGGCCATGTCGGTGAGCGTCACGATGCGCTGCTCGGTGCGGGTCAGGGCCCCGCTCGCCTGGATCAGCTCGCGCAGGCGGGCCACACCCTGCTCGTCCAGGTCCGGGTTGCCGAGCTGACCGAGCAGCAGCTCCCGGCCCGCGTCGTCGGTGGTCTCCACGGCCGCCGCCACCAGGTAGGTGCGCTTGCCCTCGCGCAGGTCGTCCCCGGCCGGTTTGCCGGTCTGCGCCGGGTCGCCGAAGACCCCCAGCACGTCGTCGCGGAGCTGGAACGCCTCACCCAACGGCAACCCGTACGCCGAGTAGGTCGTCCGGACCTCCTCGCCCGCGTCGGCCAGCGCGGCGCCGAGCAGCAGCGGACGCTCGACGGTGTACTTCGCCGACTTGTACCGGGCCACCTTGCCGGCCCGCTCCAGCGAGGTGTCCCCGGTGGCCTGGGTCAGCACGTCAAGGTACTGCCCGACGGTGACCTCGGTGCGCATCTCGTCGAAGACCGGCCGGGCCCGGGCCAGCGCCCGCAGGTCCAGGCCGGCGGAGTGCAGCAGCTCGTCGGACCACACCAGGCACAGGTCGCCGAGCAGGATCGCGGCGGCGTCGCCGAACCCGTCCGCGTCGCCACCCCAGCCCGCCGCCCGGTGCCGACTGGCGAACCGCCGGTGCACCGCCGGCTCGCCCCGCCGGGTGTCGGAGCGGTCCATCAGGTCGTCGTGGATGAGGGCGCTGGCCTGCACGAACTCCAGCGCCGCGAGCGCGGTGAGAACCTCGTCGCCGTCCACCCCGCCGGCGCCTCGGAATCCCCAGTACGCGAACGCCGGGCGCAGGCGCTTGCCGCCACCGAGCACGAACGCCTCGATCGCCTCCGCCACCGGAACGAGGGCCTGGTCAACCAGGGTCAACCGGGCCCGTTGGCCGGCCAGGAACTCGGTGAGCGCCTCGTCGACCCGCTGCCGCAGGCCGGCGCGGTCGACGGGGGACACGGGAGCAGCATGGGTCACGCCACGACGCTAGCGGGTCGCCACGGCCCGCGCCCCACCGCCACGCGTACTCCCGCCGGCCCGGCCGCCACCTGCCCGCCCGGCCGGCCGCGTTCCCGTCACGCCGCGCCGGCCCGGCCCGGCGGCCGCGGGCGGTCCGGTCTGCCGGGCGCGCACGGCCGCCTCGGTGAGCACCATCGGGGGTACGTCCAGCACGACGGCGAGCCAGCCGAGCCAGAATTCACCGGGTACGCGTCGCTGCCGCTCCCACCGGGAGACCTCGTTCCGACTCAACGTCGGCACGCCTGCGGCGGCGCACAACTCGGCGGCGGCCCGCCGCTGGCTCCACCCCCGGGCCAGCCGATGCCGGACCAGCAGTGGCCCGAGCTGCGTGCGGTACGGCGGTGCGGGCGAGGTCATGGGTCCTCCCGGCGGGACGTCGACGCGGTGACGTCCGCCCGTGCAGAACGGGCCGGGCGCACCTCGGCTGCGTGACCCCCGCGCCGGAAACCGGGCCGCCCCCGCCGCCCCTCCCGCGCCCCCCATTCCTACCTTCGGGGTACGACGACTTCCCCGTCAGACCCGGTTGGAAATTGTCTCAGCTCAAGAGCAGAGTCGGTTCACGCGAGGTCGATCCAATAGTCCAGCTCCACCAGATCCGCACGCCTGACGATGTGCGCCACCTCGACCACGCGGTCACCGACATACGTCTGTCGAGTAATCACTACGACGTGAACGCCGCCAGGGATCTGCAGAGCCTCAACCTCATCCAGAGTGGGCATTCTCCATCGTGGCCGCTCACGTATGGCAGTGATGGTGTGCCCAAGGCTGTAGAGCTGTGAGGTGTTGCCACCCGGCCAGGGCTCGTTGTCCGGGTCGGCTACCGGAGTGCCGGCGACCATGTCGAGCAGCAGTGACGAGACGGACATCTGTTGCGGCACGCCGTGAGTACGGAACAGGAAATGGCGCTCCAGCAGCATCGTCCCTTGCTCCACCCCGAACAGCTCGGCCATGGGCTCGGTAGCCGGCACCTCGACGAAGCTCCTGTCGAGGCTGTAGGCAGACCACTCGACCTGCTGATCAGCGGTGAAGGACGTTCCGAGCTGGCCGCTGCGAACCTGCTCCAGCTCCTTGCGGTACCTCTCGGAGGCGAGTCGACGCACGGGCATGTTCGGACGGGCGTAGGTGCCTCGTCCAACCTCTGTCATCACCAAGCCCTCTGCCCGCAGTAGCGTCAGCGCTTCACGAACGGTCCCGCGTGCGACTGCGAACTCGGCCATCAAGGTCGATTCACTGGGCAGCAAGGAGCCGGGAGCGATCACGCCGGCCTCGATCCGGTGGCGTAGCTCGTCAGCAACCTGCCGGTAGCGCCGCGGCTGTGGGTGCGGGGTAGGCACGCCCGTCACCGTACTCCGGATCTTCCCGACCGCTTGTTCGCCATGACACGACATTACCTGTCTGGACAGGCTGACTAGACAGGTTTACGGTTGCAGTGTGGCCGGCACGCTGAGTGATCTAGGGGTAGGCACTGCGTGTCGGCCACCCAAGCAATCGGGAGGCAGCTGATGGATCGATGGAAGCGCCGCAGCCGGCGGGACGGCCGCCATGATGCTTGAGGAGATCAGGCCCGAGCCACCGTTCCCTGTGATCATGGCCGGTTTCGTAGTGGATCTGCACATCCGCAAGACCTGCCCACGCTGCCGACAGGATGGCTGTACGAAGCTCAGAGCCGCTGGACTCACCCTGAAGCTCTGGCGCGCTAGGAAGCAGCCGTGAAGGCCGGTGATGTCCTGCGGCTCGATCGGAAGGTCAGCGTTCAATTCATGATCCCGATAACCGTCCGGGTCATCAGAAGGCTCGACTGGGTCACCTACGACGGTTGGTGCTGGCTCGACTGTTACCAGCTCGACCGCAGAGGTGACGCCATCGCCAGACGTTCGCTGTTTATCCGACCCGAGTTTGTGGAGTCCGCCGCAGGCGGCCCGGCCGCGCCGCAGGACCGGGATCGACCGACTCGTGGGCGACGGTGGGAAGCTCCTGGGTCCCGACGGCGCCGCCCGCTAGAGTCGGGTCGTGGCGCTCGGTCTTCCCTCGGTACTCCCCAATCCGCAGCCGGCGATCGGGGCGCTCATCCGTGACCGTCAGCCGACGTTCTCGTTCGAGTTCTTCCCGCCCAAGACCGAGGCGGGGGAGCGGCTGCTCTGGCAGGCGATCCGCGAGCTGGAGTCGCTGCGCCCGTCGTTCGTGTCGATCACGTACGGCGCGGGCGGTTCGACCCGGGACACCACCGTGGCGGTGACCGAGCGGATCGCCACCGACACCACCCTGCTGCCGATGGCCCACCTGACCGCCGTCAACCACTCCGTGGCCGAGCTGCGACACGTCATCGGGCGGCTCGCCGGGGTCGGAGTGCGCAACGTGCTGGCGGTGCGCGGTGACCCGCCCGGCAACCCGGGCGGCGAGTGGGTCCGGCATCCCGAGGGCGTCGACTACGCCGAGGACCTGGTCCGGCTGGTCCGTGACTCCGGCGACTTCAGCGTCGGCGTGGCGGCCTTCCCGTACAAGCACCCCCGTTCGCCCGACGTGGCCAGCGACACCGCGCAGTTCGTCCGCAAGTGCCGGGCCGGCGCCGAGTTCGCGATCACCCAGATGTTCTTCGAGGCCGACGACTACCTGCGCCTGCGTGACCGGGTGGCCGCCGCCGGCTGCGCCACCCCGATCCTGGCCGGGGTGATGCCGGTGACCCAGATCGGCACCATCGAGCGGTCCGTGCAGCTCTCCGGGGCGCCCTTCCCGCCCGCGCTGGCGGCGCGTTTCGAGCGGGTGGCCGACGATCCGGAGGCGGTGCGCCAGCTCGGCATCGAGCAGGCCAGCGAGATGTGCCGCCGGCTGCTGGACGAGGGCGTCCCCGGAATCCACTTCATCACCCTCAACCGGTCCACCGCCACGCGGGAGGTCTGGCAGAACCTCAAGGCCGGCGCGCGGGTGTGAACGCGGAGTCGGCGACACCTGATGCCCGGCACGACGGTTGATCCTCAGGTGGGCACACAGCTGAACTGGGACCAGTACGCCACGGCGTGGGCGCGGCTGCACGGCGGGTTCGACCCACGGGTCGCCGCGCCGGTGGTCCGCGCCTGGCTGCGGTTCGCCTACCACGTCGGGTACGTGCTGGGCCGGCTGCGGATCGGCCCCACCCCGGTCACCGTCGTCGGGGTGCTGCTCTGCTTCTGCGTACCGTTGCTGGCGACCCGGCCGGGCGACGGCCCGTTCCTCGGCGCGTTGTTCGTGCTGCTCGCCGCCGTGGCCGACAGTGTGGACGGCGCCGTGGCCGTCGCCACCGACCGCACCACCCGGCTCGGCTACGTCTACGACTCGCTGGCCGACCGGCTCGGCGAGGTGGCCTGGCTGCTCGCGTTCTGGCTGGTCGGCGCGCCGGGCGCGCTGGTCGTCGCGGCCGGCGCGCTGTCCTGGCTGCACGAGTACGTCCGGGCCCGCGCGGCCCTGGCCGGGATGCGTGAGATCGGCGCGGTGACCGTCGGCGAGCGACCCACCCGGGTATCGGTCGCGCTGGCGGGTCTGGTGGTCGCCGGGCTGGCCGGCCTGATCGAGCCGGAGCTGGCCGCCGGCACCATCACCATGGCGACCGCGGTCTGGGTGCTGCTCGCCGGCTTCGGGCTGGGGCAGTTGCTGTCCACCGTCCGCCGCGCGCTCCTCGACGCCGGCTGATCTCCGACGGCGTTAGCAAGGGGCCCTTCCTCTACCGCAGGCGTTAATAAGGTGCCCTTCCTTACGCCGGCTACCAGGCGGGGCCGATCTCCTCGGCGACGATCTGCGCGGAGAGGGTCACCATCGGCAGCCCGCCGCCGGGGTGGCTGGAGCCGCCCACCAGCCACAGTCCGTGCGCCGGGCCCCGGTTGGCCGGGCGGAGCAGACCGCCGGCGGTGCCGTAGATCGCGCCGCCCGGCGCCCCGGTCGCGGTGTCCAGGTCGGCCGGGGTGCGCACCTCGCGGAACAGCAGCCGGTCCCGCACGTCCACGCCGCGCTCGGCCAGCACCTCCAGGATCCGGTCGGCGTACGCGTCGGCGAGCCCCGGGCGTCGCCAGTCGACCGCCCCACCGGCGGTGCCCTGCCGGGCGGCGTTGACCAGCACGAACCACGCTTCGTGCCCGGCCGGTCGGGCCATCGGGTCGTCGGCCACGGTGACGAACACCGTCGGGTCGGCCGCCGGCCGGGCCCGTACGCCCCGACCCGGGTCGCCGAAGACCGCGTCGAACTCAGCGTCGTAGTCGCGCGGGAAGAAGACGTTGTGGTGGGCCAGCCCGGTGTCGCCGGAGACGCCGAGCAGCAGCACGAACCCGGCGAGGCTGCGGTCGGCCAGGCCGGCCAGCCGGCGCGGGTGCGGCAGCAGGTCACGGTAGACGGTGAGGGCGTCCACGTTGGCCACCACCACGTCGGCGGGCACGGGCGCGGCGACACCGGCGAGGCGTACCCCGTGTACCCGGCCGCCGGTCGCGTCGATCCGGGTGACCCGGGTGTCGGTCTGCACGACCACGCCGAGGTCCAGGCAGCGGGTCAGCAGCGCGTCGGCGAGCGTGCCCAGCCCGCCGCGCAGGTACCAACCGCCGAAGGCCAGCTCGGCGTAGGGGACCGCGACCAGCGCCGCCGGTGCCCGGCGTGGGTCGGCGCCGGTGTAGGTGGCGTACCGGTCCAGCAGCATCCGCAGTCGCGGGTCGGACAGGTGCCGGCGGCCCAGGCCGCGCAGGGTGCGGCCCGGCGCGATGGCGGCCAGGTCGCCCAGCCGCCAGGCCAGCGAGGCCAGGTCGCGGGGGGAGTCGACGGTACGGCGCAGGATGTCCCGCGAGGACGCCTCCCACACCCGCGCGGCGCGCCGCCACAGCCGCTGCCAGTCGGCCGCCGCCCGGTCACCGAGGGCGGCCCCGATCCGCGCGGCGAACTCCGTCGGGTCGGCGCACGAGTCCAGGGTCGGGCCGCCGCCTCCGAAGACGTGCCGGACGATCGGGTCCAGCGGGACCAGGTCCAGGTACTCGTCGAGCTTCGCCCCGGTCGCCTCGAACAGGTCGTGGAAGACCTCGGGCAGCGTGAGCAGGCTCGGTCCGGTGTCGAAGTGGAACGACCCGGCCGGGGTGTCGTGCGCGTACCGGCCGAGCTTGCCGCCGACCCTGTCGGCGGCCTCGAAGACGGTCACCTGGTGTCCGGTGGCGGCCAGCCGGGCGGCGGTGGCGAGGCCACCCACCCCGGCGCCGACGACCACGATCCGCGCCATGCCGTGCCCTCCCTAGCTGACCGGACGGCCCCGCCAGGTGAGGCGGCGTCGCTTCCGCAGATGGTACGACCGCACTGTCAACCAACCGAGGACCACGACCGACACGGGGTGTGCGAGCGCGTCGGGCCACCACCGGCCCCCGGTCGCGCGGGCGGTCAGCACCCGCCCGGCCACCCCGAGCAGGTAGCCGGCCAGGCCCACGGTGGCCACCCCCGGCGCGCCGGCCACCAGACCCCCCAGCGCGACCAGCGGCGGGGCGGTGTAGAGCAGCAGCAGCGCCGCCACCACGGCCGCCGCCGCGCCCGGGTGCCCGAACGACGCCCACAGCGACTTCGAGTACCCGTCGCGCAGTTGCGGCCAGTCGTCGTACATCCGGCAGGTGGCCAGCCGCGAGCCGTCGGCCAGGGCGATCCGTCCGCCGGCCCGCTTGACCGCCCGGGCCAGCTCGACGTCCTCCAGGATCTTGTCGGCGACGGCGGCGTGCCCGCCGGCGGCGGTGTAGCCGGCCCGGTCCACCACCAGGAACTGGCCGCCCGCCGCGGCCAGCGACGGCCGCGCCGAGCGTTCCATCGCCCGCAGCGGCAGAAAGGTCAGCCAGAGCCACTGCAACAACGGCTGGACCAGCCGGTCGGCCGCCGTCGACACCACGATCCGGGGGTACGGCGACAGCAACGTCGCGCGGGCGGCGCGCAGCTCGGTGACGGCGGCCGCCACGGCGTGCGGGGCGAGCACCACGTCGGCGTCGACGAAGACCAGCGCGGTGGCCTCCGGGGCGGCCCGGGTGGCGAGCTGCCAGCAGGCGTGCGGCTTGCCCAGCCACCCTGGCGGCGGGGCGACCCCGGTGAGCACGGTGACCCGGGGGTCGTCGCCGGCCACCGCGCGGACCACGTCGGCGGTGCCGTCGGTGGAGCCGTCGTCGAGGACCACGACACGCAGCCCGGGCACGCCGCGCTGGGCGAGCAGGGCACGCAGGCAGGGCGTGACGCGGGTGGCCTCGTCGCGCAGCGGCAGCAGGACGGCCACCGACTCGCCGACCTCGTCCGGTGCGTCGGTGGGCCGGCGCAGCCAGCGGGCCGCGTTGACCCAGGTGTGCGCGGTCAACGCGGCAACGGCGACCAGCAGGACGGACAGGACGGTCATCGGGTCGCGTCGACGCCGGTACGGTCCGGCCGGTGATCCTCCTGGCGGGTCCCGCCGTTCCGGCGGGCGCGCAGCAGCGTCACCGTCAGCGGCACGGCGGTGACCCCCATGCCGGCGGCGCCCCAGAGCGCCGAGGCGGGCAGGTCCAGGAAGACGGCGTGGGCCAGGATGCTGGAGAAGTACGTCCACAGGTAGAGCGCGACCATCGGGTGGTCCCGCCGGTCGGTGCGCTCGGCGGTCGGACCGGCCAGCGGGCGCAGCGCGCTCATCAGCAGCACGGCGAAGAGCAGCCAGCCCAGGTAGTTGCTGACCGGGATGCCGGTCAGGCCGGGCAACGCTCCGGTGGCGTCGCGCCAGATCCAGTAGCCCTCGGCGACCATCTGCGGGTCGAGGAAGAGGTCCCACGCCGCCAGGCCCACGGCGGCCAACGCGATCCTGCCCACCCACCGTCCGACGGTCGAGCCCCTGCCGTCGTCGGTCGGGGCGCTGCCGCCGCCGGTCAGGCGGACCGCGGCCAGCCAGGCCGGCCAGGCCATCCAGGTCCACGCCAACGGAATGATCAACGGCACCCCGGCCAGCTTGGGACCCAGCTCGCCCGAGTAGTCGTAGCTGCCGAACGGCACACCGGTGGCCACCCCGATCGCCTCGATCGTGAACCCACCGCCGGTGGCCACCGCGACCAGCGCCGCCGCCACCCGGGGGCCCCGACTGAGCAGCGCGTGACCGACCGAGAGCAGCCAGCCGAGCACGACGGTGGCCACGGTCAGCCCGGCCCGGGTCGTGCCGGTGGTCAGCGGGTAGCAGATCTGGGCGAACACCAGGACGCCGAGCAGCGCCCAGGAGACCCGCCGGGTCATGACGCCGGGGGATCGAGCGGCAGATCCCGGCCGAGTACGCCGAACGGCCGCTCGTCACCCGGGAAGTGGAAGTCGCGCAGCACGTCGACGAAACCGAAGCGCCGGTACAGCCGCCAGGCCCGCGAGGTCTGCTCCTCCGCCTCCGGGGTGGACAGCAGCGTGGTGTCGCCCTCGGCCATCGTGAGCAGCGCCCGCAACTGGCCGGCGCCCAGGCCGTGCCCCTGCGCGGGTGGGCGGACGTGCAGCTCGACCACCTCGAAGCAGTGGGTGAGCCAGCGCTTGCGGGTCGGCCCGTCCAGCGCCCGGTGCACCTGGTCGTGCCACCACTGGCCGGCGCTGCCCAGATAGCCGTACCCGAAGCCGGCGAGGTGACCCTCGCTGGTCAGGCTGGCCACGGCCCGGAACCCCGGTCGGCGGACGTGGGTGGCGATGTAGCCGCGCCGGGCCTCCAACAGGTCGGTGCGGTATCCCATCGCCTCGCCGTAGACGGCCACCACATCGTCCAGTCGTCGGACGAGGTCGTCCGGCGTCCAGCGCACCAACCTCATGCCCGTCCACCCTTCACTGTCGCCTGGTCGCCGTCGGCGACCCACCCGAGGACCGTCCGGTCGCCGACCACGTCGCGTACCTCGAACCGGGCGAACAGCTCCTCGGCGTACCAACCCGCGGTGGGGGTTCGCATGATCGCCGCCCGATGCTCCGGGTGACGGTACGCGAACGCCACCAGGTCCGTCGGGTCGCGCCACACGCTGACCGTGCCCTGCCAGCCCAACGGGGCCTCACCCACGCCGAACCGGGCGAGCAACCCCGGCGCGTCGCGCAGGGCCGCCGCCACCGGCGGGATCGCCCGCCAGAAGGTGGCCGCCCGACGTGCCCGCAGCCGGGCCCGCGTCAACGCCAACACCGGCCCGGCCACCCGACCGCCCGGTGGTTCGCCGAACGGCCGCTCGCCCGACCACTCGCCACGGCTGCTCAGCGGACGCAGGTCGACCCGGACCTGCGCCTGGGCGATGCGCGCCCAGGCCCGCCCGACCGGCGAGTCGTCGAAGCCGGCCGCCGCGGCGGGGGAGTCCCAGACGGTCAGCGCCGCCCACCTGGTGAGGTCGGCGTCACCGGGGCCGAAGCCGGTGCCCGTCCCGGTGCCCAGCAGCTTGCCGAACCGGACGCCTGGCAGGGCGCGCAGCCGACGCGGATCCACCGCCATCCTCATCAGCGCCCGCGGCAGCGCGCTCCGGGCGGTCCGCCACACGTGCAGGGTGACCAGCTCCGGTACGGCGTTCACGCCACCTCGGCGGGGGTGCCGGCGGTGACGCGCAGCAGTTCGGCGTAGGTGGTCGGGAAGACCGCCTGCGGTACGCCGCCCGCCGCCCAGATCTGCGGGTACGGCGCCAGCGCGGTGTCCACCAGGGTGCGCAGCGCCCGAGGGTGCCCGAGCGGGGCGACCCCGCCGATCGGCTGGCCGGTGTGCTCACGGACGAACTCCGGGGTGGCCCGGCGCAGCCGGGTGACCCCGATGGACGCGGCCAGACCGGCGGTGTCCACCCGGTGCGCGCCGGAGGTGAGCACGAGCAGCGGCGCGTCGTCCGCGTCGAAGATCAGCGAGTTGGCGATCTGGCCCACCTCGACGCCGAGCGCCTCGGCGGCGGCCGCCGCGGTGTGCACCGCGTCGGGCAGGAGGCGGACCGTGCTGGGCTGACCGGTGTCGTCGAGCGCGCCAGCGCCGTCCAGCGCGTCCTGCACCGCCCGTACGTTCGGGTGTGGCTGCATCCCGTCATTCTTCCCGGTCCGTGTGCGCCGGTTCACCCCGGCACACGTCACGGCGAGTCCTGGCGCGTCACACGTTGCATTTTCGTCGGAGGGGAGGTGTACTGTCAGCAGCAGTTAGAACGAGTGTTCGATTGCCTCGTACGCTCGTTCCAACCAGCCGGAGCGCGGCGTTTCGCGGCGCCAGTTCCGGCCGGTGCGGCTCCGCGGGCCGCACCTGGGTTTCCGGGCAGTCGCGAGCCCGGTCCCATCAGGCAGGAGCGTCGCCCGCCGCCCACGACCCCCGGGCGGCGGGCGACGAACCCGCCGGTACGCCGGCCGGGTGTGGTGTGGGGAAGCATCCACACCCGGCCGGCCACCCCCGGTGCGTCTTCCTCCGCACCCACCCGACCTCGGCGTCTCGTCGGCGGCACCATCGCCCCGACCGACGCCCCGGCCACGTGGAGGAGACAGTCCATGCCGACCAACCCGGCTCAGGCACCGACGGTGCCGGCGCACGTGCTGCCGCACCGCACCCCTGCCCAGCTCCTCACCCTGGCCCGCCGTGGGCTGGTCGAGGCCGGCCAGACCCGACCCGACGGCCTGCGCTACGCGGCCGCCCACCTGGCGGCGCTGCGCGCGGCGGCCGCCCTGCTCGCCGCCCGGGCCCGTCCCGCCCCGAGCCGGCGCAACCGGATCACCAGCGTCTGGGTGCTGCTCTGCGCCGTCGCCCCCGAGCTCGACGAGTGGGCCCGGTTCTTCGCCGCCGGGGCCAGCAAGCGCGCCGCCGCCGAAGCCGGCATCCCCCGGGTGGTCAGCGCCCGGGAGGCCGATGACCTGCTCCGCGCCGCCGAACAGTTCGTCACGGTGGTGGAGACCGCGCTCGGCGTGGCACACCAACCAGCCCTGGACGGCCTCGCGGCGTGAGACCGCCGGGACGCCGGCCGCCTGGAAGGGAAGCCGGGCGGCCGGCGTCACGGTGCGGCCTGATCTGTTCCACAGCAACGACGGGGGGTTGGTCCGATGGCGGGCCGCATGGTGGTGGGTTCCGCCGCGCTGGCCGATCTGGTACGCCCGGCGAGCGCGCCCGATCCGGTGGGCGGCCACCGCGTGCTACCGGTGACGCCGGAGCTGACCGGCCTGTTGCCCAACCGGGGTCTACGCCGGGGCAGCACGATCGCTGTCGCCGCCGGTCAGCCCCGCCGCAGTGGGGGCACCTCGCTGGTGCTCGCGCTGCTGGCCGAGGCGTCCCGGGCCGGCTCGTGGTGTGCGGTGGTCGGGGTGCCGACGTTCGGCGCGGGCGCGGCGGCCGAGCTGGGCATCTCCCTGGACCGGCTCGCCCTGGTGCCGAATCCGGGTCCCGAGTGGGCCACCGTGGTCGCCGCGTTGATCGACGGGGTGGACGTCGTGGTCACCGCCGTACCGGCCGCGGTCTCCGCCTCGGTCGCCACCCGGCTGGCCGCCCGGGCCCGGCAGCGCGGCAGCGTGCTCGTCCCGTACGGCCGGTGGGACGGCGCGGACGTGACGCTGCAGGTGGTCCGCGGGGTCTGGGAAGGGCTCGGTCAGGGTCGGGGGCGGCTGCGCCGCCGGGAGGTCACCGTGTCGGCGCGCGGGCGGGGAGCAGCCGCCCGCCCCAAGGAGATCAAGGTCTGGCTCCCCGACGCCGAGCTCACCCGCGTCATTCCCCGGACGGTGCGATCGACCGTGGGCCGACCGTCCGGGCCGCTCGCCCTGGTCGGGTCGGGGTGACCGGCTCGCCGACCCGGACCCTGCTGCTGTGGTGCCCGGACTGGCCGGTGCTCGCCGTCGAGATCGTCGACGGGATACCAGCCACCGGCCCGGTCGCCGTACTGCACGCCAACCGGGTGGTCGCCTGCTCCGAGCGGGCCCGCGCCGAAGGCGTACGCCGAGGGCTGCGCAAGCGGGAGGCGCAGGGTCGTTGTCCGCAGCTCACCGTCGTGGACTACGACCCGGGCCGGGACGCCCGGGCGTTCGAGCCGGTGGTCGCCGCGTTGGAGGAACTGGTGGCCGGTGTCGAGGTGGTCCGGCCGGGCGCCTGTGCGGTTGCCGCCCGGGGCCCGAGTCGCTACCTCGGCGGTGAGGAGACGGCCGCCGAGCGGCTCATCGAGCACGTCGCCCAGTCGTGTCTGGTGGAGAGCCAGGTGGGCATCGCCGACGGGGTGTTCGCCGCGGGGCTGGCCGCCCGCACCGGCCGGGTGGTGGCGCCGGGTGGGACGCCGGCGTTCCTGGCCGGGATGCCGGTCGAGGCGCTCGGTCGGTCCGCGCTGGCTGACCTGCTGCGCCGGCTGGGGGTGCGGACTCTCGGTGACTTCGCCGCGCTACCGGCCGGCGACGTACTGGCCCGCTTCGGGTTCGACGGCGCGCTGGCCCACCGGCTGGCCGCCGGCCGGGACCACCGCCCGCTCGCCGTCCGGCAGCCGCCGGCCGACCTGACGGTGACCGCCGGGTACGACGATCCGATCGACCGGGTCGACGCGGCGGCGTTCGCCGCCCGTGCCCTGGCCGAGCAGTTGCACGACCGGCTCGCCGGGCACGGGCTGGCCTGCACCCGACTCGGCATCGAGGCGGTTACCGAGCACGGGCAGGAGCTGCACCGGGTGTGGCGGCATGACGGTCTGCTCACCGCCGCCGCCATCGCCGATCGGGTGCGTTGGCAGCTCGACGGCTGGCTCTCCGGCAGCAACGGTCGCGCCGGCGCCCGCCCGGCCCGCCCGACGGCCGGCATCATCCGACTGCGGCTGATCCCGGACGGGGTGGTCGCCCAGGCCGGCCTGCAGACCGGCCTCTGGGGGGAGACCGGCGAGGAGCGGGAGCGGGCGCACCGGGCGTTGAGCCGCGTACAGGGCATCCTCGGCCCGGAAGCGGTGGTCACGGCGGTGCTCGGTGGCGGGCGTTCCCCGGCTGACCAGGTGCGCCTCGTGCCGTGGGGCGACGAGCGGCTCCCGGCCCGACCCGGCCCACCGGCCCATCCCGGCCCACCGGCCGTTGCCGGCGCGGCCATGGGTGCCGGTGCGGACACCGGCGCAGGCGCGGGCATGGGCATGGGTGCGGGCGCGGGCATGGGTGCGGGCGCGGGCATGGGTGCGGGCGCGGGCATGGGTGCGGGCGCGGGTAGGGGTGCGGGCGCGGGCATGGGTGCGGGCGCGGGTAGGGGTGCGGGCGTGGGCGCTGGTGCTGGTGGCGGTAGCGGTGCTGGTTCCGCGGCCGGCCGGGGTGGGGGTATCCCGCCGTGGCCGGGTCGGCTGCCGCCGCCCGCGCCCGCCGTGGTGCTGCCCAGCCCACTCGCCGCGACCGTGCACGACGCCGCCGGCGAGCCGGTGGTGATCAGCGCGCGGTTGGCGGTGAGTGCCCCACCGGCCCGACTGGTGGTCGGCACCGGTCAGCCGGCGGAGATCGTGGGTTGGGCCGGGCCGTGGCCGGTGGACGAGCGCTGGTGGGCGCCGGCCGAGGCCCGCCGCCGGGCCCGGTTCCAGGTGAGTCTCGCCGACGGTGCCGCTCTGCTGCTCGCGGTGGAGTCGGGGCAGTGGCTGGTGGAGGCGATCTATGACTGAGCGTTCAGCCGGCCATGATCGACTCGACTTCCCGGAAGCTGGGGTGTCCCACCTCTTCGGACAGCCCGACTTCCGGGACGTCGAGTGGATCAATCCGGTTGCGGTCGGTCTGGGGGCGATCTGATGAGCTTTCACAACCCGAAGATGCCCTGGTCGGAGCTGGAGAGCGTGCTCTCCGGCCGGGCCGGCGGCGGGCGGCCGCGCGCCGAGCGGCACCTGCACGTGGTGGATCCGCTCGCCGTGGACGCCGACGGCGGTGACTCGCCGGCCTGGAGTCGCCACCGCGAGCGGTACGAGCCGCCGGAGCTGGCCCGTCCCGACGGCGTGGTGCCCTACGCGGAGCTGCACGCGCACACCAACTTCAGTTTCCTCGACGGCGCGAGCCACCCCGAGGAGTTGGCCGAGGAGGCGGCCCGGCTGGGGCTCACCGCGTTGGCCGTCACCGACCACGACGGCTTCTACGGGGTGGTCCGGTTCGCCGAGGCGGCCCGGATGCTGGGCCTGCCGACCATCTTCGGCGCGGAGCTGTCGCTCGGGCTGCCCGGCCCGCAGAACGGCGAACCCGACCCGCACGGCGCGCACCTGCTGGTGCTGGCGCACGGCCACGAGGGGTACGCCCGGCTGGCGACCACCATCGCCCGCGCCCAGTTACGTGGTGGGGAGAAGGGCCGCCCGGTCTACGGGGAGCTGGAGGAGGTCGCCGCCGAGCTGAAGGATCACGTGCTGGTGTTGACCGGCTGTCGCAAGGGGCACGTGCCGGGGGCGCTGCTCACCGAGGGGGTGGACGCGGCGGCCCGTGAGCTGGACCGGTTGACCGCGCTCTTCGGCGCGGAGACGGTGGCGGTGGAGTTGACCGACCACGGTCATCCGGTCGACGCCGACCGCAACGACGCGCTCGCCGAGCTGGCCGCCGCGGCCGGGCTGCCGACGGTGGCCAGCAACAACGTGCACTACGCCAGCCCTGGCCGGCGTCGGCTGGCCACCACGGTCGCCGCGGTGCGGGCCCGGCGCAGTCTGGACGAGATCGACGGCTGGTTGCCCGCGGCGGCCACCGCCCACCTGCGCAGCGGCGCGGAGATGGCGGCGCGGTTCGCCGCGTACCCGGGCGCGGTGGCGCGGGCCGCCGAGTTCGGCGCCGAGCTGGCCTTCGACCTCCAGCTCGTCGCGCCGCAGCTGCCGGCGTACCCGGTGCCGCCGGGGCACACCGAGATGAGTTGGCTGCGCAAGCTGACCGCCGACGGGGCACACGAGCGTTACGGGCCGCCGCAGGCGCACCCGGCGGCGTACGCGCAGCTCGACCACGAGCTGAACATGATCGAGGAGTTGGGCTTCCCCGGTTACTTCCTGGTGGTCTACGACATCGTCTCGTTCTGCCGCGAGCAGGACATCTACTGCCAGGGGCGGGGTTCGGCGGCGAACTCAGCGGTCTGCTACGCGCTGCGGATCACCAACGTGGACGCCGTCCGGCACCGGCTGCTCTTCGAACGGTTCCTCGCCCCGGAGCGGGACGGCCCACCGGACATCGACGTGGACATCGAGTCCGACCGGCGCGAGGAGGTGATCCAGCACGTCTACACCCGCTACGGCCGGGAGCACGCCGCGCAGGTCGCCAACGTTATCTCCTACCGGCCCCGGTCCGCGGTGCGGGACGTGGCCAAGGCGTTCGGCTTCTCACCCGGTCAGCAGGACGCCTGGAGCAAGCAGATCGACAGGTGGGGCTCGGTCGCCACGGTCGACGTCGAGGGCATCCCGGAGCAGGTGGTGGAGTACGCCAACGAGCTCCAGACGTTCCCCCGGCACCTGGGTATCCACTCGGGCGGCATGGTGATCTGCGACCGTCCGGTGATCGAGGTCTGCCCGGTGGAGTGGGGGCGGATGCCCGGACGCAGCGTCCTGCAGTGGGACAAGGACGACTGCGCCGCCGTGGGCCTGGTGAAGTTCGACCTGCTCGGCCTGGGCATGCTCTCCGCCCTGCACTACGGCTACGACATGATCGGGTCCCGGCTGGATCTCGGCGACATGACGCTCGACGATCCCGAGGTCTACGACATGCTCTGCCGGGCCGACTCGGTCGGCGTGTTCCAGGTGGAGAGTCGCGCCCAGATGGCCACCCTGCCCCGGCTCAAGCCCCGCGAGTTCTACGACCTGGTGGTCGAGGTGGCGCTGATCCGTCCCGGCCCGATCCAGGGCGGTTCGGTGCACCCGTTCATCCGGCGCAAGAACGGTCAGGAGCCGGTGACGTACGCGCACCCGTTAATGCGTAACGCGTTGGAGAAGACCCTGGGGGTGCCGCTGTTCCAGGAGCAGTTGATGCAGCTCGCCATCGACCTGGCCGGGTTCGACGCGGCCGAGGCCGACCAGCTGCGCCGGGCGATGGGCGCGAAACGGTCGGTCGAGCGGATGACCCGCATCGCCGACCGGCTCTACGCCGGGATGGCCGAGCGGGGCATCACCGGCGAGCTGGCCGACGACGTCTACCGCAAGCTCACCGCGTTCGCCAGCTACGGCTTCCCGGAGAGCCACGCGATGAGCTTCGCCTACCTGGTGTACGCCAGCTCGTGGCTCAAGCGCTACCACCCGGCCCCGTTCCTGGCGGCGCTGCTCAACGCCCAGCCGATGGGCTTCTACTCGCCGCAGACCCTGGTCGACGACGCCCGCCGGCACGGGGTGGAGGTCCGCCGTCCGGACATCAACGCCAGCGGGGCCCTGGCGGTGCTTGAGTCCACCCCGGACACCCGGTGGGGCAGCGAGCCGGGGGAGCCGCCGCACGCCTGGGGGCTGGGCGGTCCGGCCGTCCGACTGGGGCTGTCCAGCGTACGTACCCTCGGGTCGGACGTGGCCGAGCGGATCGAGGCCGAGCGGACGGTCGGTGGGGCGTACCGTGACATGCCGGATCTGGCCCGGCGGGTCGGCCTGACCGCCGCGCAGCTGGAGGCGCTGGCCACCGCGGACGCCTTCGCCTGTTTCGGGCTGACCCGGCGGGAGGCGCTGTGGGCCGCCGGCGCGGCGGCCCAGGACCGACCGGGCCGGCTGCCCGGCACGGTGACCGGCGCGGCGGCGCCCACGCTGCCCGGCATGGAGGCCGTGGATCGGCTGGTAGCCGACGTGTGGGCCACCGGGTTGTCGCCGGAGAGTCACCCGGCCCGGTTCATCCGGGGGCAGCTCGACGTGCTGGGCGCGGTGCCGATCGCCCGGCTCGGTCGGGTGGAGCCGGGCCAGCGGATCCGGGTCGGCGGCATCGTCACCCACCGACAGCGCCCGGCGACCGCTGGTGGGGTGACCTTCCTCAACCTGGAGGACGAGACCGGGATGTTGAACGTCACCTGTTCACCGGGTCTGTGGCAGCGTTATCGGCGGGTGGCCCGCACCAGCGCCGCGCTGGTGGTCCGGGGGCGACTGCAACGCCACGAGGGAGTGACCAACCTGGTCGCCGACCGGCTGGACGCCATTGAGCCGCCGGTCAGTCCCGCATCCCGCGACTTCCGCTGAACAGTGATCCACATTACGGTTTCTGTCGCCGCGGAGCGGGAGACTCGTCCTGAGCGGGCAGAGCGGCCCGTGATCCGTGAGGGGGACTGACAAGTGATGGGAAACCACGCGTACACCGGTGGCGGAATCGCCAACGTCCGGCGGACCCGGCTGGGTGCCGGCTGGATGCCGTCGCACCTCACCGACCCCCGTGAGTACGAGGTGACGAACGGTCCGGTCGCCAACGAGCGTCGATCCCGGGCTGAGGACGCGGTCGAGGGCACCCAGTCCTGACCACTAGGCTCGACCGGGTGGAGCAGACCCGAGGCCGGTTCGCCGCGCCGCCGCTGACCCCCCGTACCGCCGTGATCTGGTCGGTGCTGCGCGCCGAACTGGACCGGCGCGGCGACGCCGAGCTGACCGTGCTGGACATCGGCGGGGGCACCGGCGGTTTCGCCGTCCCGCTGGCCCGGGCCGGGCACCGCGTCACCGTCGTCGACGCCAGCCCCGACGCGCTCGCCGCGCTCACCCGACGGGCCGCCGAGGCCGGGGTCGCCGACCGGGTCGTCGCCGTGCAGGGCGACGGCGACGCCCTCGCCGGGCTGGTCGAGCCGGCCGGGGTCGACCTGGTGCTCTGCCACGCCGTCCTGGAGGTCGTCGACGACCCGGCGCCGGTGGTCGCCGCGCTGGCCACCGCGCTGCGCCCCGGCGGCGCGGCGAGCGTGCTGGTGGCCGGCCGGGCGGCGGCCGTGCTGGGCCGCGCCATGAACGGGCACCTGGACGTCGCGGCGTCGTTGGCCGCCGACCCGGCCGGCAGCGCCGGGCCGCGCGACACCCTGCGCCGCCGCTACGACGCCCCCGAGGCCGTCGCGCTGCTCACCGCCGCCGGGCTGGAGGTCGAGGACATCCACGGGGTACGCGTGCTCGCCGACCTGCTGCCGGCCGCCGTCTCCGACGGGCAGCCCGCGGCCCTGGTCGAGCTGGAACTGGCCCTGGCCGCCCAACCCCCCTACCGGGATCTGGCCGCCCAACTGCACCTGTTCGCCCGCCGACCGGCATGACCCGTCCGGTGCGGCCCGCCGACGGGGGTACGCCGGCCGGCTCGTCCGGCCCGGAGCTGACCGCCGACGGGCGTACCCCGGCCGCCAGCGGTCCGGTGACCGGCCTCGACCCGTCGCTGGCGGTCCTCGCACCCGACCGGGCCGGCGGCCGCCTCGCCGACGTGCTGCCCAGCGCGCTCGCCGTACTGGGCGTGCCCGGCTCGCCCGATCCGCTCGGCCTGACGCCCGCCCTGGCCGGGGTACGCCGGATCGCCGTCCTGCTCGTCGACGGGCTCGGCTGGTACCAGGTGCCGACCGCCGCGCCGTACGCCCCGACGCTCGCCGGGCTGGCCGCGACGGCGGGTCGGCCCCTCGTCGCCGGCTTCCCGTCCACCACTCCGACGAGCCTCGTGACGCTGGGCACCGGCGTCGCGCCCGGCGCGCACGGGGTCCTCGGCTTCACGGTGCGGGTGCCCGGCACCGACCGGGTGCTCACCCACACCGACTGGGCCGCCGACCCGTCGCCGCTGCGCTGGCAGCCGGTGCCCACCCAACTCCAGCGGGCCCGGGCCGCCGGTGTGACGACGACGGTGGTGAGCCGGCCGGAGTTCGGCGGCAGCGGGTTGACCCTGGCCGCCAACCGGGGCGGCGACTTCCGGGGCGCCGCCGGCGCGGATCAGGTGGCCACCGCCATGCTGGCCGTGCTGGCCGCCGGCGACGGGCCGACCCTGGTCTCCGGCTACCACCCCGACCTCGACCGGCACGGGCACCTCAGCGGGGTCGACTCGGCGCCGTGGCGAAGCGCCGCCACCGAGGTGGACCTGCTGCTCGCCCGGCTGGTCGACGGGCTGCCGCCGGACGCGGCGCTGCTGGTCACCGCCGACCACGGGCAACTCGACATCCCCGTCGCGCACCGCTTCGACCTGGACACCGATCCACGGCTGCGTGACGGCCTGCGGGTGGTGGCCGGCGAGGCCCGGGTGCGTTACCTGCACACCGAGCCGGGAGCGGTGGACGACGTGGTGGCCGCGTGGTCGGCCGTGCTCGGCGACGCGGCCCGGGTGCGTACCCGCCCGGAGATGATCGCCACCGGCTGGTTCGGGCCGGTGCCCGAGGAGCACCTGGGCCGGATCGGTGACGTCGTGGTGACCTGCAACGACACGTACGCCGTGCTGGCCAGTCGCACCGAGCCGCCGAAGGCGTCGAAGCTGGTCGCGTACCACGGGGCGGACACCGCCGCCGAGCTGACCGTGCCGCTGCTGGTCGTGCGGGGCTGACCGGGGCGCGGTCCGGCCAGCCGGCCGGTGCTGGTGTCGTACCTCGGGGATAGCCTGCACCGATGGGCCGCAGTCAGTCGTTGCCCCGGGGCGGTGATCCGCGCTTCGGGCCGGACGCCGACGACTCCGCCAGCGGCATCCTGCACGTCGACATGGACGCGTTCTTCGCCTCCGTGGAGGTGCGCGCCCGCCCCGAGCTGCGCGGCCGCGCGGTCGTGGTGGGCGGTGTGGGTTCGCGTGGCGTGGTCAGCTCGGCCAGCTACGAGGCTCGCCGCTACGGCGTGCGCAGCGCCATGCCGACCTCCCGGGCCCGGGCCCTCTGCCCGCACGCCGTCTACCTACCGCCCAACTTCGCCGCGTACTCGGCCGCCTCGCGGGCGGTCATGCAGATCTTCCGGGACGTCACCCCGCTGGTCGAGCCGCTCTCCCTCGACGAGGCGTTCCTCGACGTCACGGGCGCCCGCAAACTGTTCGGCCCGCCGGCCACCATCGCCCGGCTGATCCGCCAGCGGGTCGCCGACGAGCAGGGGCTGACGTGCTCGGTCGGGGTGGCGCCGAGCAAGTTCGTGGCCAAGCTCGGCTCCACCCGGGCCAAGCCCGACGGCCTGCTGGTCGTACCCGCCGGGCAGGTCCTCGACTTCCTGCACCCGCTTGGAGTGGACGCGCTGTGGGGGGTGGGGGAGCGGGCCGCCGAGACGCTGCGCCGGCTCGGCCTGGCCACCGTGGGGGACCTCGCCGAGGCCCCGGTCGGCATGCTGCGCAAAGCGGTGGGCGCGGCCTCCGCGGCGCACCTGCACGAGTTGGCGTGGGGGCGTGACCCGCGCCGGGTCAGCCCGGAACACGTCGACAAGTCGATCGGCGCCGAGGTGACCTTCGACGCCGACGTGGCAGACCCGATGGAGATCCGCCGTGCCCTGCTCGCGCTCAGCGCGAAGGTCGGCGTCCGGCTGCGCAGCGCCGGCCACGTCGGGCGCACGGTCACCCTGAAGGTACGACTGGCCGACTTTCGCACCGTCAACCGCTCCCGCACCCTCGACGTACCCACGGACACGGCCCGGGAGATGTTCGACACGGTCTGGGCGCTCTACACCGCGCTGGACCCGGCTGAGCGGATCCGCCTCGTCGGTGTCCGGGTCGAGGGGCTCACCTCGGCGCAGGGCGCGCCCCGGCAACTCACCCTCGGCGCGCCCGAGCGTGGTTGGCGGGAGGCGGAAGCTGCCGCGGACGCCGCCGCTGCCCGATTCGGGCGGTCCGTCATAGGTCCGGCCAGTCTGTTAGCCGACCGTGACGCTCATCGAAAGGAAAATCCACCCCACCCGTAGGTCGTCCCGCTTTCCGACGCGCGACCCCCCTCGTAGACTTGCGGGTAAGCAGCCGGTTGGCTGCCACGGTCTGTCGGCCCGAGTGGGCCGACCAACGTGACCGGGGAGGAGTGCCGTGCCGCTCTCGGAGCACGAGCAGCGGCTGTTCGAGCAGATCGAGCGGTCGCTTGCCGAGGACCCCAAATTCGCCTCGGCCGTGCGCGCCAGCGATCCGCGCTTCCACGCGCGGCGTCGCCTGCTCGTCGCAGCCGGCGTGATCATCGCTGGCTTGGCCCTACTGGTCTATGGCGCGGTGATCAAGACTCCACCGCTGGCGGTGGCGGGCTTCGTCGTCATGCTGGCGTCGGCCGCGTTCGCGGTGCAGTCGCACCGGCGGGCGCAGTCACCCGACCTGCACGTGGTGGGTGGCACGACGAGTCGTCGTCGTCCCCGCGGTGGCCGGTCCGGTCGCCGACGGTCGATCCTGGACCGGATGGAAGACCGATGGCGGCAGCGCCCGGAGGGGCACCGCTGAGCGCGTCCCGCCGCTGAGGCGGGCCGACCACCGCGACGAGCGGGCCATCGGGATGACCCCGGTGGCCGCCGTCGCTCCGCCATGCCCCGAGCACCGCGTCGCCGTGCCCCGAGCACCGCGTCGCCGTGCTCGCGCCGCGTCGCCGTGCTCGCGCCGCGCGTCCCTCCGTGATCGCGCCGATCTTGCAGTTTCTGTCGTCCGTATGAGTGGGATACCCCTTATGTCGCGACAGAAAGTGCAAGATCGCTGAGGGCTGAGGGCTGAGGGCTGAGGGCTGAGGGCTGAGGGCTGAGGGCTGAGGGCTGAGGGCTGAGGGCTGAGGGCTGAGGGCTGAGGGCTGGGGGCGGCGCCCGGCGTTGGGCCGGGGCGCCGCCGCAGCGCGCTTGCGGGCGTCGGTCAGCGGGCGGCCCGATCGGCCAGCAACCGGCGCGGGTTCCAGCGCAGCAGCCGGTAGCGCATCCGGGTGGTCAGCGCCACCAGGCGGCCGGAGGAGTCCGCCAGTGCGATCCGCCAGCGCAGCAGCACCGAGGGCGGCAGCACGGCGGCGAGCAGCCGGGTCCGTCGATCCGCCTGGGACGCGAGCGCCCCACGGACCGCGCGGAGCGCGGACGGCAACGGTTCACCGGTCAGCGGAGCGCGCGCGTACCGTGCCCGCTCCTCGGCACGGCCGAGCAGCCGCGCCCCGCCGATGGCCTCGGTGTCGTCGGGGAGAGCGTCCCGGACCAGCCGGTCCGCGGTCGCCCGGGGCGTCTCGGTCAGGTCCACCCGCACCTTGTAGTCGACGAGCGTGTCGAGCAACTCGGCCCAGGCGGCGTGGGCGTCGGCGCGAGCGCGACCCGGGTCCGCCTCGACCACCATCACGCGCGCGTCGTCGGTCGGCGGCCCGTCGCCCACGGCGGCGGCGGCAGCCGCGACGTCCGCCCGGCCGGCCCGCCGCCGACGCAGCGCCCGACGACGAAGTGCCGGCACCGCCAGCAGTGCCACCAGCGCGAGTACGGCCGCCACCCACCACGGCCACACCGGGGCCTGCTCGGTCGGCCGCGAATCCCCCAGGGAGAGCCCGGAGTCGGTGTCCCGGTCGGCGTTGTCCGGGCCGGTCGGCCCGGCCGACGAGTCCGCGCCGCTCGGGCTGTCCGTGGCGCCCGCCTCCGGAGTGGACGGCTCGGGGGCGTCCGTGTCCGGTGCCCAGGCCGACCGGGTGGAGCCGGGAACGCCGGACGCCGGGGTGGCGTCGAACGGCACCCAGCCGATCCCGTCGAAGAAGACCTCGGTCCAGGCGTGCAGGTTGAGGTTGGTCAGCGTGTACGTGTCGCCGTCGCGCCTGCTGCCGTTGGTGAACCCGAACGCGACCCGCGCCGGGATGCCGGCCGACCGGACCAGCCAGGCCATCGCGGCGGCGTACTGCTGGCAGTAACCGACCTTGTTGGTCAGGAAGTTCACGATGTCCTGGCCGCTGCTGCCGCTCGCGGTGCTCAACCGGTACGTGAACCCGTTGTCCGCGGAGAAGTGCTGGTAGATGGCGAGCACCCGGTCGTAGTCGGTCCGCTTGCCCTGGATCAGCCCCCGGACCAGCTCCTCCACCTCGGGCACCGGCCCGGGGGTGGCGGTCTGCTGCCGGCGGAGCGGGTGTTCGGCCGGCAGCGTCTTCGCGGCCCGCAGGGTCGCCGGGGTGTACGTCGAGCGGATGTAGTCGAACGAGTACTTACGCCCCCGCGAGCTCTCCCGGTTGGAGAACACGATCTGCTGGTTGGTGTCGTACAACCAGTTGCTGTTCAGGTCCTGGGTGCGCACCGGCTCGGCGTACACCGGCATCAGGGACATGCTGAGGCTCTTGGTCACCTCGACGGTCGCCCGGTACTCGGCCTGCTGCACCCCCGGCACGACCCGCTCGCCCGGATCGGGCAGATCGCGGTTGACCGGCCGGCCACTCGCGGCGCGGGCCTGGAAACCGTTCGGGCGCAGCTCGTCGGCGACCGCGTAGCGCAGGTAGAACGGGCTCTGCTCCGACGTGGTCACCTTGACCAGGTCGACCACCTCGGACTGGTTGAGCTGGCCGGCGAGCGACGCGAACAGGTCGATCCGGCCGGACGAGCCACCCACCCCCCGACCGTTGCCGGTGCCGTTACCCGTGCCCTCGGTGATCCGGTCGAGCAGCCCACCGCTCAGGCCGGGCACCGCCAGCGGCAGCACCACGGCCAACACCACGCCGACCACGGCGAGCCGACGGCCGGCGGACGCCAGCGGCGACGCCTCCCACACGTCCACGTCCCGGCCGTCGCCGGTGAACCGCCGCCCGAACCGGCGTACCCGGTCGATGTTGTCGGTCACCAGCAGCCACAGGTAACCGGCGGCGCCCACCACGAACGGCAGTGGGGGGACGCTGTCCACGTAGACGGCGACCGGCACCGAGTAGATCGCGAGCATCGGCAGTCCGGCCAGCGCCGGCCGGCGCAGTCCCACGGCCAGCACGTCCACCAGCACGGCCACCCCGCCGACGCCGAGCACGGTGATGAACAGCAGCGGATCGGTGTCCGGGACTTCGACGCCGTACGAGCGCATGTCCTGTGCCGAACCGGCGAGCAGATCGGCGAAGTGCCCGATCGTGCTCGGCGTGGGCAGGAGGGCCACCAGCTCGCTGCCGCTCGGGAACAGCCAGGTCAGCGCGAGCAGCAGGGCGGCCAGCATGCCGAGCACCTGGCCCCAGAGCGGCGCGCGGACGAGCCGGGTCAGCGCGGCGACCCCGGCCACCACGGCGACCGCTATCGCGCACTGGATCAGCCACGTCCAGGTCTGGAAGATGGCCGACAGCGGCGCGGCGGCGAGCAGCGTCGCGGCGGCCGCGACCAGACCGGTGTTCCGGCTGGCGATCATGAGGGGGACCTTCCGTTCATCGGACGCGGCCAGCGACCGTCTCGGCCAGCGCGGCCCGCAGGGCGAAGCCCTGGGAACCGCGGCCCGCCTGCGGCCACAGCGCCGGCAGCCGGCTGCCGTGGTCGACGCCGATCGCGCGCCAACCGCTGCGCACCATGGTGAGCACGGCGGCGCCGTGCGCGTGCTCCGCCTCGGCGCGGGCCTTCTCGGGGAGGCTCAGCCAGGTGGAGCTGTCCAACAGGAAACCGACACAGGTCGCGCCGTTGCCGCGCAGCCCGGCCAGCAGCTCGGCCTCGGCGATGCTCACCGCGCCGAACAGCCCGATGATCAGCCCGCCGTCGGCGCGTTGCCGCACCCGCTGCACCAGATCGGTGACGTCGGCCCGCTGGTCCAACCGCACCTCGGCCAGATGGTCGAGCAGCACGCCGTCGCCACCGCCCTCCGAGGCGTCCACGTCGACCCCGGAGCCGGTGACCAGGCGCAGCTTGTAGCCGGCCTGGCGCAGGTGTACGGCGATGCTCGCGGCGGCCGAGACCGCCCACTCGAAACTCGCCGTCGGCCCGTCACCCCGGTGGCCGTACGCCCGGGTGTCCAGCACGACGGTGGCGCGGCTCTCCCAGGGCTGCTCCTCCCGGCGCACCATCAGCTCGCCGGTGCGCGCCGTGGACTTCCAGTGCACCCGGCGCAGGTCGTCGCCCCGGCGGTACTCCCGGGTCGCCGCGTCGTCCTCGCCGTGGACCGCCACCGAACGCGCCCGGCTGTCGCCGCTGCCCGCGTACTCCCCGGGGAGCCGGACCGACGGCAGGGGGGTGACCTGCGGGATGACCGTGAGGTGGTCGGTGCTGGGGAAGGAGCGGGTGAGTTCGCAGAGACCGAACGGGTCGGTCATCCGGACCACCAGCGGACCCACGTCGTAGCGACCGCGCACGTCCGCGCGGACCGTGTACGCCACGGAGCTGGCCTGGTGCGCGCCGAGCCGTTCCAGCACGACGCGGGGCCGGCTGCCCAGCGCGTAGGGGAGCCGGTCCTCCAGTAGCAGGGTGCCGGTGGGCAGCCGGGAGAGGTTCTGCAGGCGCAGCACGATCCTCGAGTTGGCCCCGACCGGAACCCGGTGCGGGTCCAGCGAGCGGTTGCAGGCCAGCTTGTAGCGGCTGCGGCCCACGTAGGCAGCGGCCAGCAACGGCAGGATGGCCAGCAACAGGGCGACCCGGAGCAGGTCCTTCTCGCCCAGGATGAAGGCGGAGACCGCCGCGGCGACCGCGGCGGCCAGGAACGAGCGCCCGCGGGTGGTCAGCCCGCGCAGCCCGGCACGCACGTCACGGCCTCCGCGGCTCGTAGGGCGCGCGGCCGTTGCCGGTGGCGGGCCGGGTGTCGTACGGGTTGCGCTGACGGTCGTGTGGCAGGGGCAGCCGGTGCACCAGCTCGGAGACGATCGCGTCGGTGGTGCGCCGGGCGAGCTGCGCGTCGGCGGTCGGGATGATCCGGTGCGCCAGCACCGGCACCGCCAGGGCCTGCAGGTCGTCGGGGAGGACGTAGTCGCGGCCCTCCAGCGCGGCGACCGCCCGGGCCGTGCGCAGTAGTTGCAGCGTCGCCCGGGGGGACGCGCCGAGGCGCAGGTCGTGGGCCTCACGGGTGGCGGTGACCAGGTCGACCGCGTACTGCTTGACCGCGTCCGCGACGTGCACCTGCCGGACGGTGGCGATGAGCCGCCGGACCATGTCGGCGTCGGAGACCGGACGCAGCTCGTGCAGCGGATCGGTGGCGCCGTGCCCGTCGAGCATCGCCAGCTCCGCGCCGGCGTCCGGGTAACCCATCGCGATCCGGGCGGTGAACCGGTCGCGCTGCGCCTCGGGCAGCGGGTACGTCCCCTCCATCTCGATCGGGTTCTGGGTGGCGATGACCATGAACGGGGTCTGGAGCTGGTAGGTCACGCCGTCGACGGTGACCTGTCGTTCCTCCATGCACTCCAGCAACGCCGACTGGGTCTTCGGCGAGGCCCGGTTGATCTCGTCGCCGACCACCAGGTTGGCGAAGACCGCGCCGGGGCGGAACTCGAAGTCGTGGGTCTCCTGGTTGTAGACGCTGACGCCGGTGACATCGCTGGGCAGCAGGTCGGGGGTGAACTGGATCCGGCGGACCGTGCAGTCGATGGACCGCGCGAGGGCCTTGGCCAGCTTGGTCTTGCCGACGCCGGGGACGTCTTCGATGAGGAGGTGGCCCTCGGCGAGCAGCACGGCCAGGGCCAGCCGCACGGTGGCGGTCTTGCCCTCGATGACCTGCTCGATGTTGGCCACGATGGCCTCGCTGGCGGCGCGGAACTCGTCGTGCGGCAACAGGCCGCCCACCTCGTCCCAGGTCTGTTGTGTCACGGGCCTCCTCCTCGTCGCCGTCACGGCAGCTCTGTAGAGAGCACCTGGACCCGCCGTTGGGTTCGCGACGTCGAGCCTCGATTGCCGCAGGAATCTCACTGGCCTCTCAGGCTAACCATGTTTGTCGTTATCGCCGACCCCCGCAGGTAGTCCGCCGGTTACGCCCCGATATTCGCCAGCTAGGGGGAACGGGTCGAACACGCCCGGTGGTCGGCAGGCGGAACTGTGCACGCGGTACACTGCCGGGCATGGCCGGAGTCTTCCTGCTTCTTACCGGGCCGTGCTGATGCGCTGAACGCAGCGACAGCACGGCGGCCCCTCCTGCGCGAGGGGCTTTTTTGTGCCCGCCGCCGGTCCGGCCCGGCGGTGCCGAGACGAAGCGAAGCGAAGCGAGGAGAGACGATGAGCGAGGCAGCCGCACCGGCGGGCGACATCCCCCCGTTCCGGTACACCGCGGCCATGGCCGACGAGATCGAGACGCGTTGGCAGGACACCTGGGCACGCGAGGGCACCTTCCACGCGCCGAACCCGACCGGCCCGCTGGCCGACCCGAGCCACCCCCGGGCCGGCGCGGAGAAGCTGTACGTGCTGGACATGTTCCCGTACCCGTCCGGCGCCGGCCTGCACGTCGGCCACCCGCTGGGCTACATCGGCACCGACTGCTACGCCCGCTACCAGCGGATGGCCGGGCACAACGTGCTGCACGCCATGGGGTTCGACGCGTTCGGGCTGCCCGCCGAGCAGTACGCCGTGCAGACCGGCACCCACCCCCGGACCACCACCGAGCAGAACATCGAGCGGTACAAGGCGCAGCTGCGCCGCCTGGGGCTGGCGCACGACGAGCGGCGCTCGGTGGCGACCATCGACACCGACTTCTACCGCTGGACGCAGTGGATCTTCCTGCAGATCTTCAACTCCTGGTACGACCGCGACGCCGGCCGGGCCCGCCCGATCGCCGAGCTGATCGCCGAGTTCGAGGGCGGCAACCGGGCCACCCCGGACGGCCGGGCCTGGGCCGAGCTGAGCGTCGCCGAGCGTCGCGGAGTCGTCGACGACCACCGCCTGGCGTACGTCTCGCAGGCCCCGGTGAACTGGTGCCCGGGCCTGGGCACCGTGCTGGCCAACGAGGAGGTCACCGCCGACGGCCGCTCCGACCGGGGCAACTTCCCGGTCTTCAAGCGCAACCTGAAGCAGTGGATGATGCGGATCACCGCGTACGGTGACCGGCTGCTGGACGACCTGGACAGCCTGGACTGGCCCGAGCCGATCAAGCTGATGCAGCGCAACTGGATCGGCCGCTCGCAGGGCGCGCACATCGACTTCGCCACGGCGGGGGCACCGATCCGGGTGTTCACGACCCGACCGGACACCATCTTCGGCGCCACGTACATGGTGCTGGCGCCGGAGCACGAGCTGGTCGACGCGCTGGCGCCGGCTGGTTGGCCGGACGGCACGCGGGACGCCTGGACCGGTGGGCACGCCAGCCCCCGCGAGGCCGTCGAGGCGTACCGCAAGGCCGCCGCCGCGAAGACCGACGTCGAGCGGCAGTCCGACTCCAAGGAGAAGACCGGCGTCTTCATCGGCGCGTACGCCACGAACCCGGTCACCGGCGCTCAGATCCCGATCTTCATCGCGGACTACGTGCTGGCCGGCTACGGCACCGGCGCGATCATGGCGGTGCCCGCGCAGGACGAGCGGGACTGGGCGTTCGCCGAGGTGTTCGAGCTGCCCATCGTGCGGACCGTGCAGCCTGCGGAGGGCTTCGACGGCAAGGCGTACACCGGGGACGGCCCGGCCATCAACAGCGCCGCGCCCGAGCGCGGCCTGGACCTGAACGGCCTGGGGGTCGCCGACGCCAAGGCGGCGATCATCGCGTGGCTGGAGGCGAACGGGCACGGGACCGGCGCGGTGACCTACCGGCTGCGGGACTGGCTGTTCTCCCGGCAGCGCTACTGGGGTGAGCCGTTCCCGATCGTGTACGACGAGACCGGCGCGGCGATCGCCCTGCCCGAGGAGATGCTGCCGGTCGAGCTGCCGGAGGTGGACGACTTCTCCCCGAAGACGTTCGACCCGGACGACGCGGACTCCAACCCGGAGACCCCGCTGTCGCGTCGCCGCGACTGGGTCGAGGTCGAGCTGGACCTGGGTGACGGGCCGAAGCGCTACACCCGCGAGACCAACGTGATGCCGCAGTGGGCCGGCTCCTGCTGGTACGAGCTGCGCTACCTGGACCCGACCAACACCGAGCGGTTCGTCAGCGCCGAGAACGAGCGGTACTGGATGGGTCCGCGCGGCGAGGGCGACTGCGGCGGCACCGACCTGTACGTCGGTGGCGCCGAGCACGCCGTACTGCACCTGCTGTACGCGCGGTTCTGGCACAAGGTGCTGTTCGACCTGGGTCACGTGTCGTCGTTCGAGCCGTTCCGCAAGCTGTTCAACCAGGGCATGATCCAGGCGTACGCGTACACCGACTCGCGGGGCAGCTACGTGCAGGCCGAGGACGTCGTCGAGCGCGACGGCGCGTACTACCTGGAAGACCTGGTGGTCAACCGCGAGTACGGCAAGATGGGCAAGTCGCTGAAGAACGTGGTGACCCCCGACGACATGTGCGCGGCGTACGGCGCGGACACCTTCCGGGTGTACGAGATGTCGATGGGCCCGCTGGAGGTGTCCCGCCCGTGGGAGACCCGCGCGGTCATCGGCTCGTACCGGTTCCTGCAGCGGGTCTGGCGGGCGGTCGTCGACGAGCAGACCGGCGAGCTGCGGGTCACCGACGACCCGGCCGACGAGGCGACCCGACGGCTGCTGCACACGGTGATCGACGGGGTCCGTGGCGACATGGACGGCATCCGGTTCAACACCGCGATCGCCAAGCTGATCCAGCTGACCAACGGGCTGACCGGGTTGTCGGCGACGCCCCGTGAGGTGGCCGAGCCGCTGGTGCTGATGGTGGCGCCGTTCGCCCCGCACGTGGCCGAGGAGCTGTGGCGCAAGCTGGGTCACGACACCTCGCTGACGTACGTGGACTTCCCGGTGGCCGATCCGGCGCTGCTGGTGGCCGACACGGTGACCTACCCGGTGCAGGTCAACGGCAAGGTCCGGGGACGCGTCGAGGTGCCCGCCGACGCCGCCGACGAGACCGTCCGCGCGGCGGCCCTGGAGGCGGTGGCCGCGACGCTGGCCGGCAAGGAACCCCGCAAGGTCATCGTGGTCAAGGGCCGCATGGTCTCCGTGGTCGTGTAACCCCGCTGACCCCGCTGGCTCCCTCCGGGGTCGATCATGGAGTTGTGGTGCCGGGTTCGCCCCTTGGCAGGGGTTTGATCCCCACCACAACTCCATGATCGACCCGGTCAGGTTTGGCGGCGGTGGCGGTTGGCGCGCCACCACTGGTGAACGAGCACGAGGCTGGCGATCAGGCCGAGGCTGGCGGGGGCGGCGGCGTACCAGTTGACGTGCCCGGGGGAGCTGACGGCCGCGCCGATCGCCGCGTAGCCGAACGCGGTCGGCGCGGAGGCGATCACGCTGCCGGCCAGGAACGGCAACACCCGCGCGCCGGTCGTGCCGTAGCCGTAGCTGACCAGGCCGAACCCCGCGATCGGCAGCAGCCGGACGGTGACCACCCCGAACACGCTCTGCCGGGCGAACCAGCCGTCGAGGCGGGCCAACCGACCCCGTACCCGTTCGGCGACGAACTCCCGGCCGAGCAGCCGGCCCACGGTGAACCCGATCGCCGCGGCCACCAACGCGGCGCCCAGGGCGTACGCGGCACCCTCCAGAGGGCCGAAGATCGCGCCCGCGGCGAGCGTCACGAAGGTGCGGGGGACCAGCGCGACCAAAAGCAGCGCGCCGCCGAGGATCGCCGCCACCGGGGCGAGGTCGCCCAGCTGGTCGGCGAGCGCCGGCAGCCGCGCCGGGTCCGGGCGGGGTGCCAGGAGCAGCAGCAGCCCGCAGCCGCCGATGAGCGCGACCAGCAGGGCGAACCGAGCGGCCGACGGCTGCCGGAGCAGCCGTCGGACAGCGCGGATCATGCCCGGGCGGCGGCCACCGCTGAGCGGCGCTCGTTACGGAGCCGGTCGGGCCAGGTGTCGTCCAGCGGCGGGAGCTGGTGTGCCCCGGTGGCCCAGCGCAGCAGGAGGTCGGCCAGGGCTGGGTTGCGCGCCAGCGCGGGACCGTGCGAGTAGGTGCCGAGCAGCTTGCCGCGCCAGGCGCCCTCGGTGGCGCCGTCGTTGCCGATCCCGGCGGTGACGCGGGCCAGGGGGGCGACCTCCGGGCCGAGGTGGGTACGGCCACCGTGGTTCTCGAAACCGGTCAGCGGCGGCAGGCCCAGCCGAGGGTCGATCTCACCGGCCAACTCGCCGACGGCCCGGCTCTCGCCCCGGTCCGACCGCAGGTCCAGCAGCTCCAGGCCGCGGCACTGCACACCCTTGGCGAAGAAGGACGTCCCGAGCAGCTGGTAACCGGCGCAGACACCGAAGACCACCGAGCCCTGGGCGACCGCCCGGTGCAGACCGCCGTCCGCGATGAGTCGCTGCGCGCCCAGCGCCTGCGGGCCGTCCTCGCCGCCGCCGACGAGGTAGATGTCGGCCGTCGACGGCAGTTGCTGGTCGGAGCGGACCTCCAGCACCTCGACCGGCATGCCGCGCTGGCGGGCCCGCCGGGCCAGGATCAGCGCGTTGCCCCGGTCGCCGTAGGTGGACAGCAGATCGGGGTAGATCCAGACGATACGCAGGCTCTCAGTTGACACGGTCCAACTCCGCTCGGATGTCCTGGAACGCGGTGTAGTTCGCGATGACCTCGAGCCGGCCGGGCGGGACCGACCGGACGGCGTCGTCGAACGTGCGGACGTGCTGGAAGGGCACGTCGTTGACGTCCAGCCGAACCGCCAGGTCGTATGCCCGGTCACCGGTGATCAACACCTGCCGGCCGCGGAGCGGGGCGAAGTCGACGTCGAACAGCCAGGAGGTGTCCAGCCCGTCGGGGTCACGCGCGTTGATGGAGAGCAGGGTGGGCGCCTCGTCGGCCATGTCGAACGCCTCCAGCCAACTGGCCGGGTTCTTGGCCAGCAGCAGCCGGATGTTGCGCCCGTCCCGGTCGACCTGCGCGTACCGGCCGGCGACCGAGGTCACGATGCCGAGGCGGCTCACCGCGTCGACGGGGCGTACGCCGAACTCGGCCGCCACCGCCAGCGCGGTCGCCGCGTTGCCCAGGTTGACCTTGCCGGGTAGTTGGAGGGAGACCTTGTGCCAGGCCCCGGTGGGGTCGAGCACGCCCTCGTCCTCGACGACCCAGTTCGGCTCGGGGCGGCGCAGCGCGCAGCCGGTGCACCACCACTGCTCACCGGAGCGGGCGATGGTGGAGCCGCACTCCGGGCAGACCCAGGAGTCGTCGTGCCAGCGCTGGCCGGCGCTGAACCAGGTCACGTGCGGTGGGTTGATGCCGCGGGCCGGGTCGGCCGGCGGGGTGGCCGCCCAGACCACCATCGGGTCGTCGGCGTTGGCCACCACCCGTACGTCGGTGTGCCGGACCAGGGCCGCGCGCCAGAGCTGCGCCATCATGGCGACCTCCTTGGCGCGGTCGAGCTGGTCGCGGGAGAGGTTGAGCAGCGCGACCACGTGCGGCTCGGTCGACTCGAGCACCTGGGCGAGGTAGTGCTCGTCGACCTCCAGCACGGCGTACGGGGTGCTGCCGGCCTTGGCCAGCGCCGAGGTGTGCCCGCTGGGCATGTTGGCGCCGAACGAGTTGGTGGCGACCCGGCCGAGCACGCCGACCGCGGCGGCGGTCAACCGGGTGGTGGTCGTCTTGCCGTTGGTGCCGGAGACCAGCGCGATGGCGCGGCCGGCCGACAGGTGCGCCAGCAGGTCCGGGTCGATCTTCAATCCGATCCACCCGCCGATCACCGAACCGTCGCCACGGCCGGCGGCCCGGGAGAGCGCCGCGGCGGTCCGTGACACGGAGCTGGCCACCTTGGCCCGTAGGGGCATTTTCGCGTCCGTCACGCGAGCGAGGTTACCGGACCGCCGACCTCGCCAGATCGCCGCCGACGGTGAACCGTTCGGCCGTGGCATCCCGGCGGGAGGTCGGCGCGCGCTCGGCCGGACGGAGTCGATCAATGTCGGAAAGCGGACCACGCCGGGCGGCCGGGCCGGCCCTCCACTCCGCTCCACCCCCTGTGACGTGCGGTTTCACGCGCGGACCGGACGCGCCACGCGGGCGAATCTGGTTGCAGGTGGAGGGAAGTGGAGTAGAGTGGGGCCCAATGGTGAGGCCGGGAGGGCTCACCGGCCCGGGGGGTCAGCGGCGCCGCGAACGCCGCTCAAGGGCGAGGGGGTTGGGCCGATGTTTCTCGGCACCCATACCCCGCGCCTGGACGAGAAGGGCCGGTTGATCCTTCCGGCCAAGTTCCGGGATGAGCTGGCGGGGGGTGTCGTGGTCACCAAAGGGCAGGATCGCTGCCTCTATGTCTTTCCGACGCCCGAGTTCCAACGGATCGCGGAGCAGTTACGCGCGCAGCCGATGACGCACAAGGCGGCCCGGGCCTACAGCCGGGTCTTCTTCGCCAGCGCGCACGACGAGGTGCCGGACAAGCAGGGCCGCGTGACGATCCCCGCGCATCTTCGTGAGTACGCGGCGCTCGACCGGGACCTGGTGGTCATCGGCGCGAGCACACGGGTCGAGATCTGGGACAAGGTCGCCTGGGAGACCTACCTCGCCGAGAGCGAAGACGACTTCGCCGACATCGAGGAGGGGGTGCTGCCCGGCGGTCTGTAGGGCGGAACGGCGCCCGACGTACTGCGAGATCTCCAGCCGCTTTCGAGTTCCTGGCATCACTTCCCCGGTGCCAGGCGCACGATCCAGGAATCCGGCGGAAGTCGGTGTCCGGCGGGAGCGGATGGGGATCTGGCGGTACGACGGGAGCGCCGTCGCCACGGCAGGCGCGCGAGAAGAACGGACGTTTCAACCAGTGGGGGTCATCATGGGGGAGTTGCGCGGCACGCACGTGCCGGTGCTGCTCGAGCGGTGTCTCGAGCTGCTGGCCCCCGCGCTGGGTCGAGGCGGCCGGACGGTGCACGTCGACGCGACGCTCGGCTTGGCCGGTCACGCGGAGGCGGTGCTCGAAGCGCATCCGGAGACCGTCCTGATCGGGCTCGACCGGGACACCGAGGCGCTCGCCCACGCACGCGTGCGGTTGGCGCGGTTCGCCGACCGGGTGCACCTGGAGCACGCCGTCTACGACGAGCTGCCCGACGTGCTCCAGCGGCTGGGTTATCCGGGCATCGACGGGATCCTGTTCGACCTGGGTGTCTCGTCGCTGCAACTGGACGCGCCCGACCGCGGGTTCGCGTACGCGCAGGACGCGCCACTGGACATGCGGATGGACCAGACGCGGGGGACGACCGCCGAAGAGGTGGTCAACACGTACGGCCATCCGGATCTGGCCCGGGTGCTGCGGGTGTACGGCGAGGAGAAGTTCGCCGGGCGGATCGCCTCGGCGATCATCCGGGAGCGCGAACGGGCCCGGATCACCTCGTCGGCGCGCCTGGCCGAGCTGGTCCGGGAGTCGATTCCGGCACCAGCCCGACGAACGGGTGGGCACCCGGCAAAGAGAACGTTTCAGGCTTTACGGATCGAGGTAAACAGAGAGCTGGCAGCGCTGGAGACAGCGCTGCCGTCCGCGCTCGACGCACTGACCGTGGGCGGTCGCATGGTGGTCCTGTCCTACCACTCGCTGGAGGACCGGCTCACCAAGGCGGCGCTCGCGGACCGGGTCCGCAGTAAGGGCCCGGTCGACCTCCCGGTCGAGCTGCCCGGGTCCGGTCCGACGTTCCGGCTGCTCAGCCGGGGCGCCGAACTGCCCGGGGAGGCGGAGGTCGCCGCGAACCCGCGCGCCGCTTCGGTGCGGTTGCGGGCCGCGGAGCGACTTGACCCGAACGCGACAGAGCAGGGGCGGACCGACCGCGAACGGTCTCGCCGACGGGTGAAGGGAATGCACCAACCGGGCACGGGGTCCGCCTGATCCGTGGGGGGTCAGGGGCGCCGCGACCGGCGAGGGACGGACGTTGAGGGGGAGGGACATGAGCATTGACAAGCGCGACCGCCGGGACGTCACCGGCGGCGGGCAGCGCGCACCGCGGTCGGGGGGCCGGACCGCGGCGGAGCGAGCTCCGCGCGTGGAAAACGGTACGCCACGCATCGATCGAGTGAGTCGGCAGGGGGAGACTCGCGCCCGGGGGGCGCGCGAGTTCCCGACCCAGGGCAGTGCCGCGCTGCGTCCGGCCGAGAAGGCGGCCGCCACGGCGGCAGCCCGCTCGCCGCGGCTGCGGGTGGCGCCTCCGCCACCGGTGTCGGTTCCGCGCGCGCCGTTCGCGGCGCTGATCGTGGTGCTGGTGGTCGGCGGGGTGTTCGGCATCCTGGCGGTCAACACCAAGATTAATGAGAACGCGTTCCGGTTGGAGAAGCTGCAGCAGCAGCAGGCCCGACTGGACCTGGAGAAGCAGCAGCTCGACAAGGAGATCGCCGACGCCAAGGCGCCGGGGAACCTGACCGCCGAGGCCCGTCGGCTGGGTCTGGTGGACGCCGGTGAGCCGGCGTACATCCGGATGCCGGACGGCAAGCCGATCGGCGTGCCCAAGCCGGCGACCGGCGAGCCGTCGGTCACCAGCCAGGGCGCGGGAGGCTGACCGGTGCCACCGAGGTCGGACGAGCCGCGCCGGGACCCCACGGGGTCCCGGCGCGGTTCTCGCCGTGATGCCGCCGACTCCGAGTCGCGCACGGGTGACTCGGGGATCGGTGGCATCTCCGGCGCTCGGGCGTACACCCCGCGGGGGCGGACGGTCCGCGAGGAGCGCGGCACGCCCGCGCGCGGCGGGAATGCCGAGCAGCGGCGTACCCCTCGGGGCAGCACCCGGTCCGGCGACCCGTTCCGGCCGGCGTTGCAGGTGCTCGACGGCGGCCGGGCCGCCGCCCGCGCCGGCCGGCGGGACGCTCCGGCGGCCGGCCGCAGCGGCGTCGTGCGCACCGTCGCGCCCCGGACCCCGCGCGGCGCCCCCGGCGACGTCCCGCCGCCGCGTCGCCGCACCACGCCTCGCGCGCCCGGTCGCGGCGACCGTCCGGCGGCCCGCCGGCCGTCCCGCAAGCCGCCCCGCCCGCCGAAGCTCGCCGACCCGCGGCTGCGGCTGCGCCTGGGCACCGTGCTCACCCTGGCGCTCTTCGTCGCCATCGGCGTGCGGCTGATCTTTCTGCAGGCGGTCGACACCCCCGCCTACGCCGGTGGTGGCGTCGCCGACCGGACGCGCACGGTCGAGCTGCCCGCGCCGCGCGGCGCGATCTACGACTTCCGGGGCGAGCCGCTGGCGCACAGCGTCGAGGCGCGGTACGTGTTCGCCGACCCGACGCTGATCGAGGACCGATCCAGCCCCGGGTGGATCGGCGCCGACGCCACCGCCAAGGCGCTCTCCCCGTTGCTCGGCATTCCCGCCTCGAAGCTGACCGAGCTGATGAAGCCCCGCAAACTGGAGAACGGCAACGCGTCGCGTTTCGAGTACCTGGCCCGGGGGGTGGAGATCCCGACGGCCAAGCAGGTGTTGGATCTGGACCTGCCCGGCATCGGCGTGCACCGCGACGAGCGCCGGGAGGTGCCCGGCGGCGACCTGGCGGCCAACCTGATCGGCTTCACGAGCCAGGACATGGACGGCCTGGAGGGGTTGGAGGCCCGCTACGACGACCTCCTCTCCGGGCAGGATGGCCGGCGGGTGTACGAGGCCGGCCTCGGTGACCTCGCCGCGCCGATCCCCGGCGGCTACAGCAAGACGACCCCGGCCAAGCCGGGCAGCTCGATCGCGCTCACCATCGACCGGGACCTGCAGTTCCGTTGCCAACAGATCCTCAGCGCGGGGATGGCGGGGCAGAAGGGCGCGACCGCCGCGGCCGTGATCATCGACGTCGCCACCGGCGAGGTGCGGGCCCAGGCCAGCGACCCCACCTACAACGCCGCCAAGCCGACCCCGAGCGACCCGGTCGCCCGGGAGGACGCCGCGACCAGCTTCGTGGTCGAGCCGGGCTCGGTGCACAAGGCCATCACCTACGCCGCCGCGCTCCAGGAGGGGGTGATCACCCCGGACACCACGCTGCCGATCGCGAACAGCATCAAGATGGGTGACACCTGGTTCTCGGACACGCACCCCGCCAACGGCAAGAAGATGAGCATTCCGGGAATGCTGGCCTTCTCGTCGAACGTCGGGGCCATCACCGTCGCCGACAAGCTCGGCAAGGACCGGCTGATCGACTACCAGAAGCGGTTCGGGTTGGGGCAGCCCACCCGCGAGGGCCTGCCCGGCGAGGCCAGCGGCCGGCTGCTGCCGGCCAGCGAGTGGAGCGACTCGTCGTACGGCTCGGTGCCGATCGGGCACAGCGTCGACGCCACGCCGTTGCAGATGGCCGCCGCGTACGCCGCGATCGCCAACGACGGCACGTACGTGCAGCCGCACCTGGTCAAGGAGACGATTGGGCCGGACGGCAAGCGGACCCCCGCGCCCGCGCCGGTCACCCGCTCCGTGCTCAGCCCGCAGAACGCGGCGGCGCTGCGCACCATGCTGGAGGCGGTCACCACCGTCGAGGGCGCCACCGGCACCACGGCCGCGGTCTCCGGCTACCGGGTCGCCGGCAAGACCGGCACCGGGTGGCGTCGGGTCGACGGCAAGAGGCAGCCGGGCGAGGTGTCCTCGTTCATCGGCATGGCCCCCGCCGAGAAGCCCCGGTACGTGATCGCGGTCTTCGTGTACGCCCCCGGTGGTGGTGGCGCGGCGATCGCCAACCCGGCGTTCCGGGAGATGATGCAGTTCACGCTGCGTCACTACCGGGTGCCGCCGTCCCCGAGTGGTTCCGCACCGAAGTTCGTGGTCTATCCGCGCTGAGCGGCGTGGGCGCGACATCATCGGTGAGTGCCGACGAACCACCGGGGCGGCTGTGCGGCCGGAACCGGACGACCGGGTAGGGTCTGACGCCGTGCCCGGCAATCCACGTCCACGTACCGTGACCGGCGTCCGGCTCGGTGATCTCGCCGCCCGGCTCGCCGTCGACCTTCCGGCGGACGCCGCCGACGTGGTCGTCACGGGTGCCACCCATGCGAGCCAGGAGGTCCGCCCCGGCGACCTGTACGCGGCCCTGCCCGGTGCCCGCCGCCACGGCGCGGAGTTCGCCGCCGGCGCGGCCGAGGCCGGCGCGGTGGCCCTGCTGACCGATCCGGCCGGCGCGGAGCTGGCGGCGGCGAGCGGCCTGCCCGCTGTGGTGGTCCCCGATCCGCGCGCGGTGCTCGGCGAGCTGGCGTCGGCCGTGTACGGCGACCCCACCGCCGACCTGACCGTCATCGGCATCACCGGCACGGCCGGAAAGACGTCCACCGCGTACCTGGTCGAGTCGGGCCTGCGCGCCGCCGGGCACACCACCGGGCTGATCGGCACCGTGGAGACCCGCCTCGGCGACCTGGTGATCGACAGCGTGCGGACGACCCCGGAGGCGACCGACCTGCACGCGATGCTGGCCACCGCGCGGGAGCGTGGAGTCACCGCCGTCGTCATGGAGGTGTCCAGCCACGCCCTGGCGATGGGCCGGGTCGGCGGGGTGCGGTTCACCGTGGGCGGCTACACCAACTTCGGCTCCGACCACCTGGACTTCCACGCCGACAGCGCCGACTACTTCGCCGCCAAGGCGCAGCTCTTCGACGGGCGGTGCGCGGTCGAGGTGCTCAACCGCGACGACCCGGCGCTCACGCCGCTCTACAAGCCGGCGACGGTCAGCTACTCGGCGGCCGGCGACCCCACGGCGACGTGGTGGGCCGACGGTGTCGACGGCGAGGGGTACGCCCAGCGGTTCACCGCCCACGGCCCGGACGGTGTGGTCGTGTCCGCCGGGGTGGCGCTGCCCGGCCGGCACAACGTGGCCAACGCGTTGCTGGCCATCGCCGCTCTCGTGGGCGCGGGTGTCGACCCGGCCACGGCGGCCGCCGGTGTGGCCGCCTGCGGTGGCGTGCCCGGTCGCCTGCAACTCGTCGACGTCGCCGGGCCGGTTCGCGGGGTGGTCGACTACGCGCACAAGGCCGACGCGATCGTGGCGGCGCTGGCCGCGCTGCGGGAGCTGAGCGTCGGCCGTCTGATCTGTGTCATCGGCGCGGGTGGCGACCGGGACCGGGGCAAGCGGCCGGTGATGGGCGCCGCCGCCGCCGAGGGGGCCGACGTGGTGCTGGTGACCGACGACAACCCGCGCACCGAGGACCCGGCCGAGATCCGCGCCGAGGTGCTCGCCGGGGCGTACCGGGCCGACACCGCGGCCCGGATCATCGAGGTGGCCGGTCGGCGGGACGCGATCGACGAGGCGGTCCGACTGGCCGAGCCAGGCGACGTGATCGCTCTGCTCGGCAAGGGCCACGAGCGGGGCCAGGAGGTGGCGGGCGAGGTGTTCCCGTTCGACGACAGCACCGAGCTGGCCGACGCGCTGCGGGCCCGCTTCGCGGACCGGGCGGGTCAGCGGTGATCGCCCTGACCCTGGCCGAGGTGGCCACGGCCGTCGACGGGCGGCTCGTCGCCGCCGACCCGGCCGCCACCGTCACCGGTTCGGTCGAGTTCGACTCGCGCAAGGTGGGGCCCGGTTCGCTCTTCGTGGCGTTCCCGGGGGAGAAGGTCGACGGGCACGACTACGCGACGACGGCCATCGAGGCCGGCGCGGTGGCCGTGCTCGGCACCCGTGCGGTGCCCGGGGTGCCGATGGTGCTGGTCGACGACGCCCTGACCGCGATGGGTCGGCTGGCCCGCGCGGCGGTGGACCGGCTGCCCGAGCTGACCGTGGTCGGGGTGACCGGCTCGTCCGGCAAGACCACCACGAAGGACCTGATCGGTCAGCTCACCGCCCGGCTCGGCGCCACGGTCGCGCCGCCTGGCTCGTTCAACAACGAGCTGGGTCACCCGTACACGGCTCTGCTGGCCGGGCCGGACACCCGCTACCTGGTCATGGAGAAGGGCGCGCGGGGCATCGGGCACGTGCGCTACCTGTGTGAGCTGGTGCCGCCGCGGATCTCGGTGGTGCTCAACGTCGGCACGTCGCACATCGGTGAGTTCGGCTCACAGGAGGCGATCGCCCAGGCCAAGGGCGAGCTGGTCGAGGCGCTGCCGGCCGACGGGCTGGCCGTGCTGAACGCCGACGACCCCCGGGTGGACGCCATGGCGAGCCGTACGCATGCCCGGGTGGTCCGCTACGGCGAGGCGCCGGACGCCGACCTGCGTGCCGAGGACGTCACGCTCGACGAGCGGGGGCACCCGTCGTACACCCTGGTCACGCCGGAGGGAAGCGCGCCGGTACGGCTCGCGCTGACCGGCCGCCACCAGGTCGGCAACACGCTCGCCGCCGCCGCGGTCGCCCGGGAGCTGGGCATGCCGCTGGCCGAGCTGGCCACGGCGCTCGGCGAGCTGGGGCTGAAGTCCACCCGGCGGATGGACGTCTTCGACCGGCCCGACGGGGTGACGGTCATCGACGACTCGTACAACGCCAACCCGGCCTCGATGGCGGTCGCGCTCCGGGCGCTTGGCAGCCTCGGACGGGAGAGGCGTACCGTCGCGGTGCTCGGTTACATGGCCGAGCTGGGCCCGTTCGAGCGCGACGGCCACGCCGAGGTCGGCCGGCTGGCGGCCGAGCTGGGTGTCGACCGGCTGCTCGTGGTGGGCGAGCCGGCCGCGCCGATCCACGAAGGCGCGACAGCGGTAGCGAACTGGGGAGGAGAGTCGGTGCTGCTCACCGATCAGGCGGCGGCCGTCGAGGTGCTGCGGGGCGAGCTACGGCCGGGCGACGTCGTCCTGGTCAAGGGCTCCCGGTACCGGACCTGGGAGGTGGCCGACGCCCTGCGCGCCGACGCCGCCGAGGAGGCCAGTCGATGAGGGCCATCATCGTCGCCATCGGGGTGGCCTTCGTCGTCTCGCTGTTCTGCACCCCGATCGCGATCAAGGTGTTCACCCGGCTCAAGGCCGGCCAGCCGATCCGGTCCGACGGCCCGGCCATGCACCAGGGCAAGAAGGGCACGCCGACGATGGGCGGCGTGGTCTTCATCCTGGCCACGGTCATCGCGTACGTGGCCGGCCACCTGGCCCTGACCACGCTGCCGGACGCGCAGATCGCGCAGGTGGAACCGACCATCACGGCGCTGGTGCTGCTGGGGCTGATGGTGTTCTCCGGCGCGGTGGGCTTCCTCGATGACTTCCTCAAGGTGCGCAAGCGCAACAGCGCCGGCCTCAACAAGCGCGGCAAGCTGCTCGGTCAGATCCTGGTCGGCGCGGTCTTCGGCGTGATCGCGCTGTGGTTCCCGAGCACGATGACCGACGCGACGGGCCGGGCCACCAACACCCAGACCGTGGGCAGCACCACGCTGAGCTTCATCCGGGACATCGACTTCCTGGAGGTCAGCAAGGTCGGCGCGGTGATCATCTTCATCTTCGTGGTGATGGCCGCGACGAACGGCGTCAACCTCACGGACGGCCTGGACGGTCTGGCGACCGGCGCCTCGGTGATGGTGCTCGCCGCGTACGCGCTGATCGCGTTCTGGCAGTACCGCCACTGGTGCGCCGACCCGAGCTACTCCCAGCCGTACTGCTACGAGGTCCGTGACCCGTTGGAGATCGCGCTGATAGCCGGGGCCGCCGCCGGGGCATGTGTGGGCTTCCTGTGGTGGAACACGTCCCCGGCGCGGATCTTCATGGGTGACACCGGGGCGCTGGGGCTGGGCGGCCTGATCGCCGGCATGGCGATGTCCACCCGGACCATCCTGCTGCTGCCGATCATCGGCGGGCTCTTCGTGATCATCACGATGTCCGTGGTGATCCAGATCATCTCCTTCCGGACCACCGGGAAACGGGTGTTCCGGATGTCCCCGTTGCAGCACCACTTCGAGTTGGCCGGCTGGAGCGAGGTCAACATCGTGGTCCGGTTCTGGATCATCGCCGGCATCGGCGTGGCCATCGCTCTGGGCCTGTTCTACAGCGAGTTCCTCGCGAACATGACCTGACGCCCTAACCCCGCCCCGCCCCGCCCCGCCCCGACCTCGCCCTGGCGCAGGCCGGGGCGGGTGTGTTGCTGGGCAGGGGTTGGGACAGGGGCTGGGTGGCCGGGTGGTCGGCACGTCCTTTGCTCTGCTTCAACGGAGGCGACACTCCGGTGACCAAACTGTTGCCTGGGTTGAAGCAGAGCAAAGGACGCGGTGGAGATGGGCGCCCCCCGGCCCCCGGCCCCCGGCCCCCGGCCCCCGGCCCCCGGCCCCCGGCCCCCGGCCCCCGGCCCCGGCCCCGTCCACGGCCGCGCGCACTGCCCGACACGCCCGGTGCGGCGTTGTGGGCCTGTCGGGCGCGCCGAGCGGTGATGATGTCCGGGTGGGGGAGGAACGAGAAACCGAGGACAGGACAGTCGGCCGGCCGCGCCGCCCGTCGACCGTGGAAGCGGGACGCGGCACGGAGGTAGGCAAGCAGCCGGACGAGACCCGCGGCGCGGAGCCGGGTGCGGTACGGCGGGACGTGGCAGCGGAGACGCCGGCGCCGCTGCGCGGGCTGGACGCGGCCGGTGGACTGGCCGCGCTGCGGGGTCTGCTGGACCGGCCGCTGGCCTCCTACTACCTGTTGCTGTCCAGCGCCGGACTGCTGCTGCTCATCGGGTTGACCATGGTCTTCTCGGCGACCAGCGTGAAGGACTACGCCGAGGACGGCAACGCGTCGGCCTCGTTGACCAAGCAGGCCATCTTCGCGGTGATCGGCATCGGGGCGTTCTGGGCGTGCCAGCGGCTGCCCGCCAGCACCTACCGTTCCCTCGGTCGGCCGCTGCTGTTCACCGCGGTGGCACTGCTGCTGGTGCTCAATGTGCTGGTCGCGTACGGCCGGCTCGCCAACCTGAAGTCGGTCACGTTCGGGCCGATCGAGGCGCGACTGAACTGGCTGTTCGTCGGTGGGATCCAGCTCCAGCCCTCCGAGTTGGCCAAGTTCGCGCTGGTCCTCTGGGGCGCGCACGTGATCGCTCGCAAGGGGGCAGCGCTGGGCTGGTTGCGGGAGCTGGCCACCCCGCTCTTCCCGGTGATGGGCCTGCTCTTCGTGCTGGTCGGCTACAACGACACCGGCACGATGCTCTGCCTGCTGGCCCTGGTGGTCGGCCTGCTCTGGGCCGCCGGCGTGCGGATGCGGGTCTTCGGCGCGCTGACCGTGGCCGGTCTGCTCGGCGTCGGCCTGCTCATCGCGGTCGCCTCGCTGGGCGCCGGTTCCGGCGAGCGCGGCGCGGACAACTACCGGCTGGCGCGGCTGACGTCGTTCATCAACCCGCCCGACCCGCAGGAGTGCAAGCTCGACGGCTGCCTCCAGCTCTACCAGGGCCGGCTGGCCATCGAGCACGGTGGCTGGTTCGGCGTCGGGCTGGGCAAGGGCAGCGTCAAGTGGGACTGGCTGCCCGAGGCCCACAACGACTTCATCTTCGCGATCATCGCCGAGGAGTTGGGCGTGATCGGCTGTGCCGTGCTGCTCGCCCTGTTCGCCGTGCTCGCGTACACCGGTCTGCGGATCGCCCGGCGGGTCGACGACCCGTTCCGGCGGCTCGCCGCCGCCGCCGTCACGACCTGGCTGGTGAGCCAGGCGGTGATCAACATCGGCGGCGTGGTCGGGCTGCTGCCGATCACCGGCCTGCCGCTGCCGTTCATCTCCGACGGCGGAAGTGCCCTGGTCGTGACGTTGGCGGCGATCGGGATGCTGGCGTCCTTCGCCCGCGCCGAACCCGATGCGGCCAGAGCACTGCATGCCCGTCCGCCGGCCCGGTGGGTCCGACTACTCTGGGCCCCGTTGCCGCCGCTTCCCGGCCGGCGTCGCCGACCGGCGACGCCACCGGCGGCCCGAGGGCCAGTGCCCCGGGCGCGGGAGCGGCGGAAGGACGACCAGGCCGCACCACGCGGTGTCCGGCAGGGCCGGAGCCGTCAGGGTACGGCGAGCGAGAGGAGACGCTGATGGGTCCGCTGCGTTCGGTGGTGCTCGCGGGAGGTGGCACCGGGGGGCACATCTACCCGCTGCTCGCCTTCGCCGACTGCCTGCGCCGACACGACCCGGGCGTCCGGATCACCTGTCTCGGCACACCCAAGGGCATGGAGAACGAGCTGATCCCGCCGCACGGCTACGACCTGCGGCAGATCCCGGCGTACCAGCTGCCCCGGTCGGTCAACATGAACCTGGTCCGGACTCCGGGCCGGATGTGGACCGCGGCCCGCGCGGCGGGCAAGGTGATCGACGAGGTGCGCGCCGACGCCGTGGTCGGCTTCGGCGGGTACGTCTCGGTGCCGGCCTACCTGGCCGCGTGGCGGCGCGAGCTGCCGATGGTGATCCACGAGGTGAACGTGCCGCCGGGCGTCGCCAACCGCCTCGGCATGAAGTTCACCAAGAACGTGGCGGTCGGTTTCCCGCACCAGCCGAGTCAGGCCGAGTCGCTGCGGGACGCCACCGTGGTGGGTGTGCCGCTGCGCCGCAGCATCGCCTCGCTGGACCGGTACGCGATGCGCAACGCCGCCCGCGCCCGGTTCGGCCTCCGCCCGGATCTGCCGGTGCTCTTCGTGGCCGGCGGCTCGTCCGGCGCCCGCTCGGTCAACCTGGCGGTCTCCGGCGCGGCCAAGGAGCTGGCCCGCAACGGCGTGCAGGTGCTGCACGTGATGGGCGCCCGCAACGAGCCGGTGCCGATCCCCACCGACCTGCCGGTCCCGTACGTGACGCTGCCGTACCTGTCCGAGATGGAGCTGGGCTACGCCGCCGCCGACCTGATGCTGGCCCGGGGCGGGGCGATGACGGTCGCCGAGGTGGCCGCGATCGGCCTGCCGACGATCTTCGTGCCGTACCCGCACAGCAACCAGGAGCAGCGGCGCAACGCCCTGCCCGTGGTGGAGGCCGGCGGCGGTCTGCTCGTCGACGACGCGGAGCTGACCCCGGACTGGCTGGAGCGCGCGGTCATCCCGCTGATCCGTGACCCGCAGCGGCTGTACGCGATGGGCGCCGCGGCGTCCGCGTACGGGCGGCGCGACGGTGACGAGGCGCTGCGCTCGTTCGTCCTCGAGGCGGTGGCCCGGTGACCGCGCAGTTCACCCCGGCCGGCACGCTGACCGCCGAGGACCTGGGCGCCGTACACCTGATCGGCGTGGGCGGGGTGGGCATGCTCGGCGTGGCCCGGCTGCTGCTCACCCGGGGTATCCAGGTCTCCGGTAGCGACCTGCGCGAATGGCCGTCGCTGGCGGGCCTGCGGGCGCTCGGCGGCACCATCTACCTCAGCCACGAGGCGTCCAACCTGGACGGGGTGGACACGGTCGTCTACTCCTCGGCCATTCCGAAGGACCACCTCGAACTGGTCGAGGCCCGTCGCCGCGGCCTGCGGGTGCTGCATCGCTCGGAGGCCCTCGCGGCGGCGATGACCGGCCGCCGGGCGATCGCGGTCGCCGGTACGCACGGCAAGACCACCACCACGTCGATGGTGACGATGGTGCTCCAGCAGGCCGGCGTGGACCCGTCCTTCGTGATCGGAGGGGAGATCTCCGAGGTCGGCTCGGGCGCCCACCACGGGACCGGCGAGCACTTCGTGGTCGAGGCCGACGAGAGCGACCGCTCGTTCCTCATCTACCGCCCGTACGTCTCGATCATCACCAACGTCGAGCCGGACCACCTGAACACCTACGGCGACCTCGCGACGCTGGAGGCGGCGTTCGCGGAGTTCGCGCGGCTCACCGACCCGGGCGGCTTCATCATCACCTGCGCCGACGACCCGGGCGGTCGACGGCTGGCGGAGACCCTGCGCGCCGAGGGGCGGCGGGTGTTCACCTACGGCGCGGCCGAGGACGCCGACCTGCGGATGACCGACATCGCCTCGTCCGCGCGCGGTGTGCGCTACCTGGCCGCGATCGACGGACGGTCGCTGGGCGAGTTCCGGCTGCCGGTGCCGGGGCGGCACATGGGGCTCAACAGTGCCGCGGCGGTGCTGACGGCGTACCTGCTCGAACTGCCCCTGGAGGCGGCGGAGGCCGCGCTCGCGGTCTTCCCCGGCGTACGGCGGCGCTTCGAGCGCAAGGGCGTCGCGGACGGTGTGCTGGTCTACGACGAGTACGCCTACCACCCGACCTCGATCATGCTGGCGTTGCAGACGCTGCGCGAGGTGGCCGGGGACGGGCGGTTGATCGTCGTCTTCCAGCCGTACCGGCTGTACCGCACCCGCGACAACCAGGCGGAGATCGCCGAGGCGCTGGCCATCGCCGACGAGGTGGTGCTGCTGGAGGTCTTCGGGCCGGGCGAGCTGCGCCAGCCCGGCGAGGGCTCGGCGGCGCTGATCGCGGCGGTGGACCTGCCGGCCGACCGTAAGGTGTTCGTCGACTCGTGGGAGGCCGTGCCGGGCGAGGTGGCCAGGCGGGCCCGCACGGGCGACGTCGTGGTCACCATGGGCGCTCCACCGATCTCGCTGATGGGTGACGAGCTGCTGGCGGCGTTGGGGGCGCGTGCCGCCGGCTCCTCGGCGACCTCGGCCGTCGATCCGCTGGCGACGACCCCGGCGATCGGCCAGCCGGTGCCGGGCGGGTCCACGGCGGGTGGCGACGGGGCGGCCCTCGGCGCCGCCGCACCGGACGGCTCGACGCCCGCGGCCGGATGAGCCCCGGCCCCGCCCGTGGGCGGACCAGCCCTGGAGACGGCGGCTCTGGGCGGCGCGGCCCGGTCCGGCGTTGGCAGCTGGTCCGGGCCGGCAGCGACGCGGTGCCGGCGTCGACTCGCCGGTTCATGGCCCGCGCCCGGCAGCGCCGGATGCGGGCGGCGATGCCGTGGGCGGTGGCCGCCGGCGTGCTGGCGCTGCTCGGGCTGATCGCCTGGACGGTGCTCGGCACCGGACTGTTCGGTGTCCGGTCGGTCTCCGTCCAGGGCGCCGAGCTGGTCACGGACGTGCAGGTACGCGACGCGGTGGGGGTTGCCGACGGGGTGCCGCTGGCGCGGGTGGACCTCGCGGCCGCCGCCCGTCGGGTCGGTGGGTTGGCGCCGGTGGAGCGGGCCACGGTGTCGCGGGACTGGCCGGGCACGCTGGTGGTGAAGGTGACCGAGCGGACGCCGGTGGCGGTGGTGCCGCAGGCAGACGCGTTCGCCGTGATCGACCGCAGCGGTGTGGCGTTCCAGACGGTGGCTCGCCGCCCGGCCGGACTGCCGCTGGTGCGGGTGGTCCGACCCGCCGCCGCCGACCCGGACACCCGGGCCGCGCTGGAGGTGCTCGGCGCGCTCACCCCGCAGTTGCGTGCCGAGCTGGTGGAGGTGAGCGTGGAGGGTCTGGCCCGGATCAGCCTCCGGCTGCGGGGGAACCGCACGGTGGTCTGGGGCGACGCCACGCGGAGCGCGGACAAGGCCCGGGTGGCCACCGCGCTGCTCGGGGAGGACAGCGAGCGGATCGACGTGAGCGCGCCGGACGTGGTGACCTTCCGCTGACCGACTCAGCGGGCCGTGGACGTGACGAGTCGCGCTCCGGCCGGCGACACGCCGACCGGGTCCTTGGCTCATGGCGCGGCGGCGCTTACGTTGCCCCGAAGAGGATCAGTGGTTGACATAACTGTAAGCCTCTAGTAGAGGGTGAGGGTTCACCTCTGATCCTCGCTGGTGGCGCTGTCGTCGGCCGCTGGGCTGGCCACGCCGTACCCGGTCGGCCGAAGCCAATCTCGAAGGGAAAGGACCGGAGATGACACCTCCGCACAACTACCTGGCGGTCATCAAGGTCGTCGGCATCGGGGGTGGCGGCGTCAACGCCGTCAACCGGATGATCGAGGTTGGGCTCAAGGGCGTCGAGTTCATCGCGATCAACACCGATGCCCAGGCGCTGCTGATGAGTGACGCCGACGTCAAGCTCGACGTCGGCCGCGAGCTGACCCGCGGGCTGGGCGCGGGCGCCAACCCGGACGTCGGCAAGAACGCCGCCGAGGACCACCGCGACGAGATCGAGGAGGTGCTCAAGGGCGCCGACATGGTCTTCGTGACCTGCGGCGAGGGCGGCGGCACCGGCACCGGCGGCGCGCCCGTGGTGGCGAACATCGCCCGCAAGCTCGGCGCGCTGACCATCGGCGTGGTGACCCGGCCGTTCTCGTTCGAGGGCAAGCGCCGGCAGGTGCAGGCCGAGTCCGGAATAGACGAACTGCGTAACCAGTGCGACACCCTGATCGTCATCCCGAACGACCGGCTGCTGGCGCTCGGCGACCGCAACATCAGCATGATGGACGCGTTCCGCACCGCCGACCAGGTGTTGCTCTCCGGTGTGCAGGGCATCACCGACCTGATCACGACGCCGGGTCTGATCAACCTGGACTTCGCCGACGTCAAGAGCGTGATGAGCGGCGCGGGTAGCGCGTTGATGGGCATCGGCAGCGCCCGCGGGGAGAACCGCGCGGTCGAGGCGGCCGAGGCGGCCATCTCGAGCCCGCTGCTGGAGCAGAGCATGGACGGCGCGCGCGGCGTGCTGCTCTCCATCGCCGGTGGCTCCGACCTGGGCCTCTTCGAGATCAACGACGCGGCGCAGTTGGTCACCGACGCGGCCCACCCGGACGCCAACATCATCTTCGGCGCGGTCATCGACGACGCGCTCGGCGACGAGGTACGGGTGACGGTCATCGCGGCGGGCTTCGACGGCGGCACGCCGGCCTACAAGGCGGCCGAGCCGACCCGCAAGACCAATACCAACCAGCCGGCGCCGCAGACCACGCCGGTGCCGCCGCCGGCCACCCTGCCGGCCCCGACGCAGTCGCCCCGCCGGGTGCTCTTCGACGACGTGGACGTGCCCGACTTCCTCAAGAACGGTTCCTGAGCGCCGCCGATGACCGACAGCTCAGCCGCGGTACGACCGGACCGGCGCGCCGAACTCGCGGCCGGTCTGGCGACGGTACGGGCCCGGATCGCCGATGCCTGCGTCCAAGCGGCCCGGGACCCCGCCGACGTGACCATGATCGCCGTGACCAAGACGTACCCGGCCGGGGATGTGGTGGCGTTGGCCGGGCTCGGGGTGACCGACATGGGGGAGAACCGCGACCAGGAGGCCGCCGGCAAGGCGGCCGAGGTGGCCGCCGCCGGGGTACGTCCACGCTGGCACTTCATCGGGCAGTTGCAGCGCAACAAGGCCCGTTCGGTGGTCCGTTACGCCGACGTCGTGCACTCGGTGGACAGCGTACGGCTGGCCCGGGCTCTGGACGGCGCGGCGGCGCAGCGGGAACGGCCGCTGGACGCCCTGGTGCAGGTGAGCATCGACGGCGACCCGGCGCGGGGCGGCGCTCTGCCCGGGTCGGCCGACCCGGAGTCCGGCCTGGACACGGTCGCCGCGGCGGTCGCCGAGTCGTCGGCGCTGCGCCTGGCCGGCCTCATGGCGGTCGCGCCGCTGGGCTGGCCGCCGGACCGCGCGTTCGCCCGGCTGGCCGAGATCGCCGAGGCGTTCCGATCGGTCCATCCGGGAGCGACAGCGTTGTCGGCGGGGATGAGCGGCGACCTGGAAATTGCGATCCGCTACGGCGCGACACATGTCCGCGTCGGTAGCGCGTTGCTCGGAATGCGTCCCACGCTGCGGTAGCCTGACCGCGAGACAGGCAAATTACATCAGTGTTGTTTCAGGGACGGCCGATCCTGTGGGGGTCGTGACACGCGACGCGAATCGCATGTCACGGGATTGCCGTCCCGGTCCGATGGGCATGGTTGTCCACTCGCGACGGGCGACATGGCACGGGGGCGAGTGCCGCACGGCGGACGGAAGGGCGCGGGATGGGTGCACTGCGCAAGGCGGGGGTCTGGCTCGGTCTCGTCGAGGAAGACGACGAGCGGGCCTACGACGACGGTGACTACGACAAGGGTGGTTACCGTGACTCGCGCTACCGGCAGAGCCGGTACGCCGAGGAGTTCGCCGACGAGGACGACGACACCGAGGAGCCGCCGGCTCCCCGGGCGCGCGTGAGCGAGCGGGGCCGGCTCTCCGAGCGGTCGGCCGGGCGGCTCGCCGATTCCGACCGTGGCGACGCCGACCGGGCCGAGCGGGCTGAGCGCTCTGAGCGGGCCGAGCGGGCCGAGCGGGCCAGCGTACGGTCGATCACGCGGTCCTCGGCGAGCGAGACCTCGGGCGCGCTGACGTACCACACGCGCGACAACCTGGCCCTCGCGCCGCAGGCCGTGACGCGGGAGCGCGTGGCCATGCCCGAGGAGGAGCAGCGCTACCAGATCACCACGCTGCACCCGACCACCTACCGGGAGGCGCGCACCATCGGTGAGCACTTCCGCGACGGCGTACCGGTGATCATCAACCTCACCGAGATGGACGAGGCCGACGCCCGACGTCTGGTTGACTTCGCGGCCGGTCTGGCGTTCGGGCTGCGCGGTACGATCGAGCGCGTGACCAATCGGGTGTTCCTGCTCTCACCGGCCAATGTCCAGGTCACCGCTGAGGACAAGGCCAAGATCGCTGAGGGCGGTTTTTTCAGCCTGAGTTGACCCCGCCCGACCCGAGGGACGTCGCTGACCGTGTTGTCGATCTTGCTGCAAGTGTTGTACCTGGTCCTTTATGTCTTCCTGCTTCTTCTTCTGTCCCGGTTCGTGTTGAGCGCCGTCCTGCAGTACGGCCGCCGGTGGCAGCCGGGGCGCGGAGCGGCGGCAGGACTGGAATCCGTGTGGAGCGTCACTGATCCCCCTCTCAACGCGTTGAGGCGTGTGATCCCTCCGCTGCGAATTGGTACCGTGAGCATCGACCTGGCCTCCCTTGTGCTCCTGGTTATCCTGTTCGTGCTGATGGAGTTCGTGTTAGGGCCGTCGATCAGGGCATCTGCCTGATGACCGACGCGCTTTCGCGGCCGCAACTGACCCGAGGAGTTTCGATGCCGCTGACCCCGGCCGACGTACACAACGTCGCCTTCAAAAAGCCGCCGATCGGCAAGCGGGGGTATGACGAGGAGGAGGTCGACGCCTTCCTGGACGAGGTTGAGCGCGAGCTCGCCCGTCTCATCGAGGAGAACAACGAGCTGCGCGCCCAGGTGGAGCGCGGCGGCCGTGGCGGTGCCCCCGCCGGCCCCGGCGGCGACGCCCGACTGGCGGCGGAGCTCAACGATGTCAAGGCCCAGCTCGACCGGGTCCAGCGCGACAAGTCCGCCGCCGAGCAGGCCGCCCGCGCCATGCAGGCCGAGCTGGAGCAGGTCCGCGCGACCGGCGGCCCGGCCGGCGTCACCGGTGACGGTGAGCAGCAGGCGCTGCGGGTGCTGATGATGGCCCAGCGCACCGCCGACGACCACGTGTCCGACGCGCGCCGCGAGGCCGACTCGCTGCTGTCCGAGGCGCGGAGCAAGGCCGAGGAGGTGACCCGCGAGGCTCGCGCGAAGGCCGACGCCCTGGAGCGGGACGCCCGTCAGCGGCACCAGGAGGCCATGGGCGGCCTGGACGCCAAGCGCACGGCCCTGCAGAAGCACATCGAGGAGCTCAAGCAGTTCGAGCGCGAGTACCGCACCCGGCTCAAGGCGTACCTGGAGAGCCAGCTGCGGGACCTCGACGGTCGCGGCCAGGGCCTCGAAGCCGAGATGACCCGCTCCGAGGCAGGCCGGGTCGCCGGCGGCAACGGGCTGGCCGCAGCGGGCCTCGCCGGTTCGTACGGCGGCGGGCGCTCCGGCGCCCTCGAAGCCGGACGCTGAGCACCGGCCGGCGATCGTTCTCCGCAGATGGTGACGGTCGCCGGCCCCGCCTGGACGGTACGACGCGGCAGGGGTGAGCCGTGATAGTCGCGAGTCTCCTGCTCATCCTCGTCGCCGTGGTGCTGCTGGTGTTCGGCCTGGCCGGTGGCTCCAGCACTCTGTTGACCATCTCCATCGCGGCCAGTCTGCTGGCCGCCGTGGCGTTGGTGGTGGGCGCCCGCCAGGCAGCCGCCAACCGCGCCTCGGCGGATCCCGGCCGGGTCGGCCCGCGAGACCGCGGGGCATTCCGCACGGCCAGCCGGGCCGAGCCGGGTGCCGCGTACGGGCCACCGCTGGCCGAGCCGGATGTGCCGGTCCAGCACGTACCTTCGACGGTCGGCGACGGCGGCACCGGGTGGCGGCAACCACCCGAGCCGCCGTCCGACCCCGAGCCGGCGTACGACGTGGCCTCGCCGTACGAGCCGGCCCCGGCGGCTGACGGCGGAGCACGCACCTCGCCCGTCAGTCCGGCGTCACCGTTCGTGGCCCGCGCCGACGAGGCGTACCGGGCCGACGCCGGGGCCGCCGATCCGCTGGCCGCCGACCCGCTGGCTGCCGATCCGTTGGCCGCCGACCCGCTGGCCGCCGATCCGTTGGCCGACGAGCCCGCGGAGCAACCCATCACCCCCGCCGAGGCGGCCCGGATCTCCCGGCTGCCCGACTCCGTCGAGGTGGTGGACGGACGGCCCCGCTACCACCTGGCCGCGTGCCCGCACCTGATCGGCCGGACCCCCGAGACGCTTCCCGTCGCCGAGGCCGTCGAGCTCGGCTTCACGCCGTGCGCGGCGTGCGCGCCGGCCACCGCCCTGCTCACCGACGCCCGGCCGTTCTGAAGACTGTGCCGGTGCCCCCGCAGGACGCGCTCACCGTGGCGGTACGGGTGAAGCCGGGCGCCTCCCGCGACGCCGTCGGCGGTCGCTTCGACGGCCCGCACGGCCCGTCCCTGGTGATCGCCGTCCACGCTCCGGCGGTGGACGGTCGGGCGACGGAGGCGGCCCGCCGCGCCCTCGCCGCCGCGCTGGGCGTCCGGCCGGCGGCGGTGTCGCTGCGGACCGGCGCGGCCAGCCGGGACAAGCTCTTCCTCGTCGACCGGCCCACCCCCGAGCTGCCCGACGTGCTGCGCCGACTGCGCGACGGAGCCGCTGGGTGAGGACCGCCCGGGCCCGGCGACCGTGACGCCCGGGCTGGACATCGCGCTGTTGCTCGGCGCGGCCGTGCTGCTGGTGGCGGTTGGCGCGGTCCGGCTCTCGACCCGCCTCGGGGTGCCCAGCCTGTTGGTCTACCTGGCGCTCGGCGTGGCCATCGGCGAGGCCGGGCTCGGTATCCGCTTCGACGACGTCGACCTGACCCGGACCCTCGGCTTCTGCGCGCTGATCGTGATCATCGCCGAGGGCGGCCTCACCGCGCGGTGGAGCACGCTGCGTCCGGTGCTCGCGTTGGCGTCCGCGCTCTCCACGGTCGGCGTGGTCGTGAGCATCGTGGTGGTCGGCGTCGCCGTACACCTGCTGCTGGGTCTGGACTGGCGGTTGGCGCTGCTCTACGGCGCGGTGCTCTCCTCCACCGACGCGGCGGCGGTGTTCGCCACCCTGCGACGGCTGCGGCTGCCGCCGCGGCTGGTGGCCACCCTGGAGGCCGAGTCGGGCATGAACGACGCCCCGGTGGTGCTGCTGGTGGTGCTGCTGTCGCACTCCGGCTGGTCGCATCCGTGGTGGTACGAGGTCGGTCTGGTCTGCTACGAGCTGGGCGTCGGCGCGGCCGTCGGCGTGGGCGCGGGGCTCGCCGGCACCTGGGCGCTGCGCCGGGCGGCGCTGCCCTCGGCCGGCCTGTACCCGATCGCGGCGGTGGGGATCACCGTCCTGGCGTACGCCGCCGGCGCCGTGCTGCACGCCTCGGGCTTCCTCGCCGTCTACGTGGCGGGGGTGCTGCTGGGCAACGCCCGCCTGCCGCACCGACAGGCGATCCTCGGCTTCGCCGACGGGCTGGCCTGGCTCGCGCAGATCGGCCTGTTCGTGCTGCTCGGCCTGCTGGTCGCGCCCGGCCGGTTGGACGCCGCGGTGCTGCCGGCGGTGGTCGCCGGTCTGGCGCTGGTGCTGCTGGCCCGGCCGCTGTCGGTGGCGGTCTCGGCGTTGCCGTTCCGGGTGGGCCTGCGGGAGCAGACGTTCCTGTCCTGGGCCGGGCTGCGCGGGGCGGTGCCGATCGTGCTGGCCACCATCCCGCTCTCGCAACGGGTGCCGGGCGCGGAACGCCTCTTCGACGCGGTCTTCGTGCTGGTGGTGATCTTCACGCTGGTGCAGACCGGCACGCTCGGTCCGCTCGCCCGCCGGCTGGGGACCACCGCGCCGGCGGAGGCCGCCGAGATCCACGTGGAGACGGCGCCGCTCGAGCGGATGCGGGCCGACCTGTTGCAACTGGAGGTGCCGCCGGGCTCCCGGCTGGCCGGCGTGCACGTCGACGAGCTGCGGCTGCCGCTGGGCGCCTCGGTGACCCTGGTGCTGCGCGACGGGGTGGGATTCGTGCCCGGCCCGGACACCCGGCTGAAGACCGGCGACAGCCTGTTGATCGTCGCCACCGGTGGGGTACGGGACGCCGCCGAACGGCGGCTGCGGGCCGTCAGCCGACGGGGTCGGCTGGCCCGATGGTTTGGCGAGTACGGAGATGAAGCGGTCGGTTGATCTGCTAGCGTTCCCTTTGCCCCAGTTAGGCAGGGCTCGGGGCGGTTGAGCGGTGCGACGGTGCGCCACGTTGTCGGACGCCTGTACGTTCCGTATTCTTGCCAACCTCGGGAGTGCGCGGCCATTGTCGCCGTGCGCCCCTTTTCGTACTCAGGGGACGCCTTCGTCGGCGCCCCCTGACCAGGTGCCGCGACCGCGCGGCTCCCCGGCCGAGGGAGCGACCCATGGCGAAGCCAGCCGACACCAGGACCGCCGGCCGCAAGCCGGTGGCCAAGGCCACCCGCAGCGCGGCGGAGACCGAGAAGATCCGGGCGGCGCTGGCGGCGCGGCGGGACGAGCTTCGCGCCGAGTACGATCAGACGCTGAGCGAGATCACCGAGCTGCAGCGCGAGCGGTTGACGGACTCGGCCGGGGACGACCAGGCCGACACCGGCACCAAGACCTTCGAGCGGGAGCAGGAGATCTCTCTCGCCAACAGCATTCTGGAACGGATCACGCAGGTCGAGCGCGCCCTGGAGCGCCTCGACGAGGGTGGTTACGGCTGGTGCGAGCGGTGCGGCAACCCGATCCCGGTCGAGCGCCTCGCCGCCTTCCCGTCGGCCACCCTGTGTGTGACGTGCAAGCAGCTGGAGGAGCGGCGCTGAAGGCCCGGTCCCCGTCTGCGACGAGACGGTGAGCGATCACCGCCGAGACACCTCGATGGGGAGCGCATGACCGCAGCACCGCCCGCCGAACCCGGCCGCACCGACCCGGGCGGCGGCAAGCCCCGACCCCGGGCTGTCGCGATCCTCGCCGGAGTGGCCCTGGTGGCCCTGCTGGCCGACCTGGTGACCAAGCACCTCGCGCTGGCCGGCCTCACCGACCGCGAGCCGGTCCGGATCCTGGGCGGGCTGGTCTACCTGAGCCTCACCCGCAACAGCGGTGCCGCGTGGAGCATCGGGGCGAACTACACCTGGGTCTTCCCGCTGATCACCATCGGAGTGGTCGGCTGGATCGTCTGGATGGCGCTGCGGCTGCGCTCGCTGCCGTGGGCGATCTCCCTCGGCCTGGTGCTCGGGGGCGCGCTGGGCAACCTCATGGACCGGATCTTCCGCGCGCCTGCGCCCTTCCACGGGCACGTGGTCGACATGATCAGCGTCTTCGGGCCGTACGGCGAGTACTTCCCGGTGTTCAACCTGGCGGACAGCTCGCTCGTCTGTGGCGTGGTGCTGGCCGTACTGCTGGAGCTGACCGGTCGGCAGCGCGACGGCCGGCGGGCCGGCGGTGACGACGCCAGCGGCGACGCGAACGCCACCGCCGACGCCGAGCAGCGGGAGCGGGCATGACCTCCGCCTTCGCCGCCGGCGGCGACCACCGTTCCCTGCCCGTACCCGACGGTCTCGACGGCATGCGCCTGGACCAGGCGGTGTCCCGGCTCTTCGGTCTCTCCCGGACGGCCGCGGCCGCCCTCGTCGACGCGGGCGACGCCCTCGTGGACGGCGCGGCCCGCCCCAACTCCCACAAGGTCAAGGCCGGCTCCTGGCTGGACGTCACGCTGCCCGCGCCGGTCGCGCCACCGACCGTGGTGCCGCAGGCGGTGCCGGGCCTGCGCGTCGTGTACGCCGACGACGACATCGTCGTGGTGGACAAGCCGGTCGGGGTGGCCGCGCATCCCAGCCCGGGATGGACCGGCCCGACGGTGATCGGCGCGCTCGCCGCGATCGGCCACCGCATCTCCACCAGCGGCGCCGCCGAGCGCCAGGGCGTGGTGCACCGCCTCGACGTGGGCACCACCGGCATCATGGTGGTGGCCAAGAGCGAGCAGGCGTACACCGCGTTGAAGCGGGCCTTCAAGTACCGCGAGGTCGACAAGGGCTACCACGCCGTGGTGCAGGGCCACCTGGACCCGCTGCGGGGCACCGTCGACGCGCCGATCGACCGGCACCCGACCCACGACTACCGCTGGGCCGTGGTGTCCGGCGGCAAGCCGAGCATCACCCACTACGACACCCTCGAGGCATTCCCGGCCGCCAGCCTGGTCGACGTCCGGCTGGAGACCGGCCGGACCCACCAGATCCGGGTGCACTTCTCCACCCTGCGGCACCCCTGCGTGGGTGACCTCACGTACGGCGCCGACCCCACCCTCTCGGCCCGTCTCGGCCTGGCCCGTCAGTGGCTGCACGCCCGCGAACTGAGCTTTTTGCATCCCCGTTCGGGGGACGAGGTCCGGTTCGTCAGCGACTACCCTGACGATCTGGAACGTGCGCTTGAGATCCTGCGTGACTGAGCGGCGACCACCCGACATCGATCCGACGAGGGGATTTCGCCCGTGCGCGCCGGCGACCTGCTGCGGCAGCTGGACCAACGGCTGCTGCCGCCGTTGACCCGGGCGGTGGCCCGTCTCGCTGATCGTCCGACGCGGTCCGGCGTGCTCTCCTGGGTCGCCGTGCTCTCGGCGGCGGCGGTGCTGGGCACGGCCGTCTGGACCGTCGACGACGCGCCGGTCAGCGACCCGACGGTGGGCGAGGTGACCCGCGTCGGGGTGGCCGACGGCGACTCCGTGCCGGGCTACCTCAGCTCCGCGGCGGCCGACCTGGCCGCACTGGGCCCGACCGCTCCAGCTGCCGTGGACGGCACGTACGCGCTGGTGACGCTCGACGCGTACGTGCCGCCGCACCGACTGGCGACGGTGCTCGGCGACGTCCCGGTCTCGACGGTCTTCGGGCGGGTGCCACTGCCCGGTCGGCAGACCGAGATCGTCCGGATGCCCGCCCTTCGGGTGCCGGACGACGTGGTCGCGCAGATGGAACGCGTGGCCGCCCGCAAGGACGGCGAGGCCGCCGACTACCGGGCACGGGCCGCCGCGGTACGCGGCGACGGCGACGCCGAGCGCGAGTTGCGCGAGCGGTACGTCGTCGACGCGGACGTGGCCGACGCCGAGGCCCGGGCGTACCGGGCCGGCTGCGCCTGCGTCTACGCCGCGGTGGTGCGCGCCGCGCCGGAGGCGCTGCGCCGGGTGGCCGCCCGCCCGGACGTGCGGGCCGTCGATCCGGCGCCCGAGGTGTACCGGCTCGACCGTACGGTCTTCACGCCGCCCCTGCCCGAGCAGAGCGATGTGGTCCGGCCGCCGGTCGACACCGGGCCGAGTCCGTCGCCGACGCCGCGCCCGAGCGACGGGTCGACGTCGAGCACGCCGAGGCCGCCGGTGCCGATGGGCGAATCGTCGGAACCCGCACCGCTCGTAACGATTGCGTCACCCGAGCCGACCCCGGCGCAGTCCACCGAGCCGGCCCCGTCGGCGCTCACCACCTCCCCGGACGCGACGGATAGCGGGTTGCTGGCAACCTCCCCGCCGTGATCTGGGCCGGGCGGCGTGCGCCCGCAGGAGTGGTCCGAATAGGGTTTGGTTCGTAGCCTGTCAGACAGAGATCGATGGCGCTGGGAGGGCGGGCCGTGGAGGGCAGTGAGACCGGCTGGGGCCGGCCGGCCGAACCAGCGCCGAGGTGGCGGGCGTTGCTCGACCGTGCCCGGCTGGGCGGTCGGGCGGCGGAGCAGCCCGAGCCCGAGCGCCGTGCCGACGAGGCGGCCCCGGATCCACTGCCGCGACGAGCGGCCCCCAACGGCTACGCGGGGCGCGCGTCGGCCATCGGGCATCCGGCCGATCTGTCGTACGGCCAGGAGCCCGGTTACCGGGCCGAGGGGACGTACCGGGTCGACCCCGCCTACCGTGCCGAACCGGGATACCGCTCGGAGCCGGACTACCGCGCCGAGCCGGCGTACCGGTCGGAGCCGGACTACCGCGCCGAGCCGGCGTACCGGTCCGAGCCGGACTACCGCGCCGATCCGACGTACCGCGCGGAACCCGGGTACCGGTCCGAGCCGGACTACCGCGCCGATCCGACGTACCGCGCCGAGCCCGGTTACCCGGCCGAGCCCGGTTACCGGACCGAGCCGACGTACCGGGCCGAGCCGGGTTACCAGGCCGAGCCCGAGCCGCCGCGCCGCGCCGAGCCGGAGTCGCGCTACGCCATCCTGGACAACGGCTACCGGCCGGGCAATCCCGTCGGCGAGTCCCGGTACGCGCTGCTGGAGACCGGTTACCAGCCGGAGACCGGCTACCCGGCGCCCGCGCCGCCGGTGACACCCACCCCGGCCATCGCGCCACCGCCGGTCATTCCACCACCCGCCCCGCCGGTCGCGCCGCCGCCGGTCCCGGTGGTCACCCCGCCCGGCTCGGCCCTCGCCGAGCGCGGCTACCCGGCCCGCGTCGAGTGGCGCCCGCAGGGCGTCGACCAGGAGACCGAGCGCGCCACCGGAGTGCTCCGCCGCGACCTGGGCACACCCCGGGTGTTCGCGTTCGCCAACCCCAAGGGCGGGGTGCACAAGACCACCGCCACCGTGCTCGCCGCCGCCACCGTCGGCAGCGTGCGGGGGCGGGGCGTGTTGGCCTGGGACGACAACGAACTGCGGGGCACCCTCGGGTTGCGCGCCGGCAGCGCCCGGCACGCCCGCACCATCCGACACCTGGTCAGCGACCTCGCCCAGATCGAGATCCTGGAGGGCGCGACCCTGCTGGAGCGGCTGGACGACTACCTGCGGCACGCCTCCGACGGCTCGTACGACGTGCTGGCCGGCGAGGAGAGCCCCCGTTTCGCCCAGCGGCTCGACCAGTTCACCGTCAAGCGGGTGCTCGAGCTGCTGCGGCGTACGCACGACGTGATCTGCGTGGACACCGGCAACAACGTGGAGAGCCCCAACTGGCGCACCGTGATGCACGCCGCCGACCAACTGGTGGTCACCACCGTGCCCCGCGAGGACGCGGCGTTCAGCGCCGACTGGATGCTCGACCTGTTGCACGAGGAGGGGATGGGCGAGCTGGCCGACAACGCGGTCACCCTCATCTCCTGCCCCACCCCCGGCCGCTCGGCGCTACAGGACGACCTGGAACGGCACTTCGCCACGCGTACCCGCGCGGTGGCCGTGGTGCCGTACGACCCGGCGTTGGAGACCGGCTCGTCGATCGAGTACCACCAGCTCCAGCCGGAGACCCGCCAGGCGTGGCTGCGCGCCGCCGCGGCCATGGCGGAGCCGTTCGCCCGGTGAGCTGGTTCGCCGCCACCGGCGCCCCGGCCCGTGGCGGGGCCTGAGAGGATCATCGGGTGAGCCCGGACAACCCCGACCCTGAGCGGCACGCGGACATCTCCGACGACCGCCCCGCGCCACCCCGACCGTCGGCCGTGCCGCCGCCGAGCGAGTCCGCCCTGCCCGCCGGGTCGGCGGTGCCGCCGCCGAACGAGTCCGCCCTGCCGGCCGGGTCGGCCGTGCCGCCGCCGTCCGCGACGAACGAGTCGTCCGCGCCCCCGTCGTCCGCGCCGTCCGCGCCCAGTGCGCCGAGCGAGTCCGCCGGGCCGTCGTTCGGGTCGGTCCCCGACGGGAGTGCCGCCGTGACGGCGTACCCGAGCGGGGTGGAGATGACCCCCGACGAGCCGCGCCGGCCGTTGCGAACGGTGGCGACGGTGCTCGGCGCCGCGCTCGCCCTGGCCGTGCTGGGCGCGCCACTCGGGCTGCTCTGGGCGGCGTTCGCGCCGGACACCCCGGTGCTCAAGACCGCCGAGGGGGCGATCTACGCCGAGCCCCAGCCGGAGCAGCCGATCGCCGCCGACGGCTGGTTCAGCCTGCTCGGGCTGGCGTTCGGCGTGCTCGCCGCGCTGGCCCTGTGGTTCCTGCTGCGCCGGCGGCGCGGTCCGGTCGGGCTCCTCGCCGTGGTGCTGGGCGCGCTGGCCGCGGCCCCGGTGGCCTGGCAGGTGGGGCGGCGGGTCGGGCTGGCGACCTTCGACCGGTTGCTGGACACCGCTCCGGCGGGGCAGGCCTTCACCAAACCCGCCGACCTGCGGGCCGGCGGGATCGACTGGCTCGGGCACGTGCTGCCGGTGCCGCACGGCAATCTGCTGCTGCCCGCGTTCGGTGCCGCCGTCACGTACACCCTGATGGCCGGCTGGTCGCGGTGGCCGTCGCTGCGCCCGGAGCCCGACCCGACGGACTTCAGTTGGGTGTCGGCGGGGACGCCAGCTCCGACAACGGCACCGGAACCGCCCGCACCTGGCGCAGCAGAGCCGCCTCGCGGTTGAGCAGCCGCAGCTCGGCGCGCAGCCGGGCGGCGGTGTCGTCGATGGCGAGCAGCCGTTGCCGGTCGTCGACGGTCAGGGCGGCGGTGGCCGCCACCAGGTGCGACAACACCGTCGGATCCTCCGGAAGCTGCTCGGAGATCTCCTCCGGGTCGGGCCGGATCAGGCTCAGGTACTGCCGGAACACCGCGATCACGCGGGCGGCCAGCAGGTCGGCCACCTCGTCCGGCCCGCTGGCCTCGGGCAGCCATTCCACCGCGGCCGTCAGGTACGGCGCGGTGGCGTCGTCGACGTCGGCGATCCGGAATCGACGTCGGCCGACCGTGACGATGTCGAAGCCGCCGTCGGCCAGCTCGGTGACCTGGCGCAACTCGGCGGTGCATCCCACCTCGTGCAGGGTGATGTCGCCGACCCCGTTGCCGGCGTGAGCGCCGGGCCCGGTGGGGGCCACCTCCCAGCCGGCCTGGATGGCGACCACGCCGAACTCGCGCGGCGCGCCCTCGGGCAGGTCGACGAGGTGCCGGACCAGGGCCCGGTAGCGCTCCTCGAAGATGTGCAGTGGCAGCACCAACCCGGGAAAGAGCACCGTTGCGAGCGGGAACACCGGCAGCCGTGCGGTCACGCCGTCGAGCCTAACCAATCCCGTCCGCGACGGCGTGGCCCGGCTCACCGTCCCGCCGACCGGACGGCTCGGGTGGGCGACGGACGGGCCGCCTAGACTCGCAAGGGTGCTGAATCGGATCGACCTGCGCGACGGTCTCGGTGACCCGCGCCGTCTGCTGCCCCGTGCCCAGCTCGACGTGTCCGTTGCCGTCGAGCGGATCCGCCCGCTGGTGGAGGCGGTCCGCGAGCATGGGTACCCGGCGATCCGGGAGGCCAGCGAGCGGTTCGACGGCATCTCGCCGGAGGTGCTGCGGGTGCCCGTCGAGGCGATCGCCGAGGCCGAGGGGGTGCTCGACCCGGCGGTGCGTGAGGCGCTGCTGGAGTCGATCAGCCGGGCCCGCCGGGTGCACGCCGACCAGCGGCGTACCGACCACGTCACCCAGGTGGTGCCCGGCGGCACGGTCACCGAACGGTGGCTGCCCGTGGATCGGGTCGGCCTCTACGTCCCCGGCGGCCTGGCCATGTACCCGTCGACGGTGGTGATGAACGTGGTGCCGGCCCAGGCGGCCGGAGTGCGTTCGCTGGTGGTGGTCAGCCCGCCGCAGAAGGACAACGGCGGCCTGCCCGACGCCCGGGTGCTCGCCGCGTGCGCGCTGCTCGGCGTCGACGAGGTGTACGCGGTCGGCGGTGCCCAGGCGGTCGCGATGCTGGCGTACGGCTCCGCCGTCGACCCGGCCGGTGAGCTGCGCTGCGAGCCCGTCGACCTGGTCACCGGCCCGGGCAACATCTGGGTGACGGCCGCCAAGCGGCTGCTGCGCGGCGTGGTCGGCATCGACGCCGAGGCCGGTCCGACCGAGATCGCCATCCTCGCCGACGACACCGCCGACCCGGCGCACGTCGCCGCCGACCTGATCAGCCAGGCCGAGCACGACCCGCTCGCGGCGAGCGTGCTCGTCACCCCGTCGCTGGCGCTCGTCGACGCGGTCGAGGCCGAGCTGGCCCGGCAGGTGCCGGCTACCAAGCACGCCGAGCGGGTGACCACCGCCTTGACCGGCGAGCAGAGCGGCGTGGTCCTGGTCGACGACCTCGAGGCGGGGCTGCGGGTGGTCGACGCGTACGCGGCCGAGCACCTGGAGATCCAGACGGTCGACGCGCGGGAGTGGGCGCTACGCGTCCGCAACGCCGGGGCGATCTTCGTGGGCGCCTGGTCGCCGGTGTCACTCGGCGACTACTGCGCCGGCTCCAACCACGTGCTGCCCACCGGCGGCTGCGCCCGGCACTCCTCGGGGCTGTCGGTGCAGTCCTTCCTGCGCGGGGTGCACCTGATCGAATACACCGAGGCCGCGCTGCGTGACGTGGCGCCGCACGTGGTGACCCTGGCGACCGTGGAGGACCTGCCGGCGCACGGCCAGGCCGTCCAGGCCCGGTTTCCCCAGGAGTCGGCGTGAGCGGCCTCGACGATCTGCCGATCCGCGACGACCTGCGGGGCCTGTCGCCGTACGGGGCGCCCCAGCTCGACGTGGCGGTGCGGCTCAACACCAACGAGAACTCCTACCCGGTGCCCGAGCCGGTGGTGGACGCGATCGGTAAGGCGCTCGCCGCCGAGCTGCGTGACCTGAACCGCTACCCGGACCGGGACGCGGTGGCGCTGCGCGCCGACCTGGCCGCATACCTGGGGCACGGGCTCACCGTCGAGCAGGTCTGGGCGGCGAACGGCTCCAACGAGATCCAGCAGCAGCTCCTTCAGGCGTTCGGTGGGCCGGGGCGCAGCGCGCTGGGCTTCGTCCCGTCGTACTCGATGCACCCGCTGCTGGCCCTCGGCACCGGCACCCGGTGGGTGCCGGCGCGGCGCGGCGTCGACTTCGGGTTGACCGCCGACGAGGCGGTCGGCCAGATCCGCGAGCACCGACCCGACGTGGTCTTCCTCTGCTCACCCAACAACCCGACCGGCACCGCTCTCGACCCGGCGGTCGTCGCCGCCGCGCTCGACGTCGCCCCCGGCATGGTGGTCGTCGACGAGGCGTACGCCGAGTTCGCCCGGCCCGGCACGGTCAGCGCCCTCGCGGTGCTGCCCGGCCACCCGCGGCTCGTGGTGACCCGCACGATGAGCAAGGCCTTCGGCTTCGCCGGGGGCCGGCTGGGCTACCTGGCCGCCGACCCGGCCGTGGTGGAGGCGGTGCAGCTCGTCCGCCTGCCCTACCACCTGTCCGCGCTGACCCAGGCCGCCGCCCGCGCGGCGCTGACCCACCGCGACGCCCTGCTCGGTACGGTGGCCGCCGTGATGGCACAGCGGGACCGGATCGTGGCGACGCTGCGCGCTGGCGGGCTGCGGGTGGCCGACAGCGACGCCAACTTCGTGCTGTTCGAGGTCGGCGGCGACCAGGCCACCGTCTGGCACGCCCTGCTGGAGCAGGGGGTGCTGGTCCGCGACGTCGGCCTGCCCGGCTGGCTACGGGTCACCGCCGGGACGCCCGCCGAGACGGATGCTTTCTTGACTGCAATGGAGACTGTGCAGTGGGAGCGCGAGGAGTGAGCTTGCGAGCCCCGCAGTCGCGACCGAAAGGTAAGCAATGAGCCGGACCGCCCGGGTGGAGCGGATCACCAAGGAGACCAAGGTCCTCGTCGAGATCGACCTCGACGGCACCGGCGCCGCCGAGATCAGCACCGGCGTGGGCTTCTACGACCACATGCTCCACCAGATCGCCCGGCACGGCGGCTACGACCTGACCGTCCGCACGGTGGGCGACCTGGAGATCGACGCGCACCACACCATGGAGGACACGGCCCTCGCGCTGGGCGCCGCGTTCGACCAGGCGCTCGGCGACAAGGCCGGCATCCGGCGGTACGGGTCGGCGACCGTCCCGATGGACGAGGTGCTGGTCCGGGCCGCGGTGGACCTGTCCGGCCGTCCGTACGTGGTGCACGACGAGCCGCTGCTCGCGCCGTACATCGGGCCGGTCTACGCGACGAGCATGACCCGGCACATCTGGGAGTCGTTCGGCCAGGCGGCCCGGGTGACCCTGCACGTCGACGTGCTGCGGGCGGCGCGTCCCGGCGGGCACCCGGACGCGCACCACGTGGTGGAGGCCCAGTTCAAGGCGGTCTCCCGGGCGCTGCGCGAGGCCACCGCGATCGACCCGCGGGCGGCGGGCGCGATCCCGAGCACGAAGGGTGCGCTCTGATGAGCGCGAGGAGTGCAGCGCAGCGGAGCCCCGCAGTCGCGAATGGAAGGTGGCTCTGATGGGTGCGGCGTTGCCGACGTTGCTGTTGATCCTCGCCGGAGTGCTGGTCGGTGGGGCGTGGTCGCTGCACCGGCAGGGCGCTCCGCGCGGCGCGGTCGTGGTGACCGCGCTGCTGGCGCTGCTCGCCACGGCCGCCGGGGTGCTGCGGCTGATCCCGGAGTCGGGGTCGTGACCGCCGACGTGGTGGTGCTCGACTACGGCTCGGGCAACCTGCGCTCGGCGGAGCGGGCCCTCGAAGCGGCCGGCGCGACCGTCCGGGTGACCGACGACCTGGCCGCGGCGGCCGCCGCCGACGGTCTCGTGGTGCCGGGGGTCGGCGCGTACGCCGCGTGCATGGCGGGTATCGAGGCGCTCGGCGCGGGCCCGGTCATCGCGGAGCGGGTGGCGGCGGGCCGGCCGGTGCTCGGCATCTGCGTGGGCATGCAGGTGCTCTTCGAGTACGGCGAGGAGCACGGGGTCGTGACGAAGGGCCTCGGGCTGCTGCCCGGCGGGGTGACCCGGTTGGCGGCGCACCGTCTGCCGCACATGGGCTGGAACACGGTCCGCGCGCCCCGGGGTTCGGTGCTGTTCGCCGGCCTGCCGGCCGAGAGCCGTTTCTACTTCGTGCACTCGTACGCGATGGGCGACCCGGCGGCGTTGGCGGGCGCGGGCGCGCTGGTGACCACGGCCCACCACGACACCGACTTCGTGGCGGCGGTGGAGCGTGGGCCGCTGTCGGCGGCGCAGTTCCACCCGGAAAAGTCCGCCGACACCGGTGCCGCGCTGCTGCGCAACTGGCTCGCCACCCTGCCCGCCGGTGACTGAGCGTCGGCACCGCCCGGCGTCCGCCACGCGGGCGTCGCGGTGAGTCGCGAACGGGCCCGCCGGCGGGCGGAACGTGAGGCAGAGTTGGCGCGGGAGCGGGCGGTCCGGCAGCGCCGGGTGGCCCGTCGGCAGCGCCGCCGCGCGGTTCTGCGTCGGTTGACGCCGCAGGTGAGGCGGGGTCGTTCGGGCCGACTGGCTCGGCACTCGCGGGGCGAGCGCGCCGCGATCGTGCTGCTCACCGGGGCGGCGATGATCCTGATCTGGACGTTCGTCGACGATCTGGCGCTGCGGGTCGCGTTGATCGTGTTGTTGCTACTCGTACTGCCGGCGATCGTGGTGATCGCCCTGGACCGTCGTACTTGATCGAGGAGAAGACGTTGAGCCTCACCCTTTTACCCGCCGTGGACGTCGCCGACGGCCGGGCCGTCCGGCTCGTGCAGGGCGCCGCCGGCAGCGAGAGCGTCTACGGCGACCCGCTGGACGCGGCGCTGGCGTGGCAGCGCGACGGCGCCGAGTGGATCCACCTGGTCGACCTGGACGCGGCGTTCGGTCGGGGCAGCAACGCGCACCTGCTCGCCGAGGTGGTGCGCCAGATGGACGTGCAGGTCGAGTTGTCGGGCGGGATCCGCGACGACGAGTCGCTGCGTGCCGCGCTGGGCACCGGGGCGGCCCGGTTGAACATCGGCACCGCTGCCCTGGAGAACCCGGAGTGGTGCGACCGGGTGGTGGGTGAGTACGGCGACCGGGTCGCCATCGGGCTGGACGTCCGGGGTCAGACGCTGTCCGCGCGGGGGTGGACCCGCGACGGCGGTGACCTGTACGAGGTGCTGGAGCGCCTGGACAAGGCGGGGGCCACGCGGTACGTGGTCACCGACATCACCAAGGACGGCACGATGCGCGGGCCGAACCTGGATCTGCTGCGGGACGTGTGCGCCCGTACCGACCGGCCGGTGATCGCCTCCGGCGGCGTGTCCACCCTGGACGACCTGCGGGCGCTGGCCACGCTGGAGCCGCTGGGTGTGGAGGGTGTGATCGCCGGCAAGGCGCTGTACGCGGGCGCGTTCACGGTGGCCGAGGCGCTGCGCACCCTGGCCGAGGCGTGACGGTCACTCGGCTGGGCTCGGGCGGCCCGTGGGAGCAGAGTTACGGCTACTCCCGGGTGGTCCGCGCCGGTGACCTGGCCCTGACGGCCGGCTGTACGGCCACCGTGGACGGCCGGGTGGTGCACGTCGGGGACGCGGCCGCGCAGACCGCGCAGGCGCTGCGGATCGGGTTGGCCGCGCTCGCCGAGGTGGGCGCGGAGCCGGGTGACGTGGTGCGGACCCGGATGTACGTGACCGACCGGCTGCACGCCGACGAGGTGGGACGGGCGCACAACGCGGTCTTCGGCGCGGTCCGACCGGTGGCGACGCTGGTGGTGGTGGCCGGTCTGCTCGACCCGGAGCACCTGGTCGAGGTGGAGTTGGAGGCGTTCGTAGGGGACCGCTGACCGTTTCGGTGGCGGTCGTCACGGCCGCGCTCCACGCCGATCGGTTGTGCACAACTTAATTGCGGGCTACGGTTCAGCGGTGACCGATGACCTGGTGCTACGCCGGCAGGTGTGCTTCGCGCTCTACGCCGCGTCGCGCGCCCTCACCGACGTGTACCGGCCGATCCTCGACGAGGTCGGGCTGACCTACCCGCAGTACCTGGTGCTGCTGGTTCTCTGGGAACGCCCCGAGGACCCGCCCGCCGTGTCCGAGCTGGGCGCCGAGCTGCGGCTCGACTCCGGCACACTCTCCCCGCTGCTCAAGCGGCTGGAGAGCGCGGGCCTGGTGGTGCGCCGACGTTCGGCGCGCGACGAACGGCGGGTCGAGGTGAGCCTCACCGAGCAGGGTCGGGCGTTGCGCGAGCGGCTCTGCGACGTTCCGCTGCGGATCGCGCAGGCCACCGGCCTGGGCATCGACGAGCTCGTCGCGTTGCGCGACACCCTCACCCGGGTCACCGAGACCGTTCATCGACAGAAGGAGCAGTGACCACCATGCAGGTTCTCTACACCGCGTCCGCGACCGCCACCGGTGACGGCCGGGACGGCCACGTCGAGACCTCCGACGGCACCTTCGCCCTGGACCTGGCGTCGCCGAAGGAGTTGGGTGGCGCGGGTGGCGCTGCAAACCCCGAACAGCTCTTCGCCGCCGGCTACGCCGCCTGCTTCCACAGCGCCCTGCGCATCGTCGGTCGCCGCGCCAAGGCCGACGTGACCGGCTCCGTCGTCTCCGCCGAGGTCGGCATCGGCCCGAACGGCAGCGGTGGCTTCGGGCTCACCGCCCAGCTCATCGTGGACCTGCCGGCCGTCGCACGGGAGACCGCCGAGCAGCTCGTCGAGCAGGCCCACCAGGTCTGCCCGTACTCGAACGCCACCCGCGGCAACATCGACGTCGCGCTGACCGTCCGCGAGACCCTGGCCGCCTGATCGTCGCGGCCCCGGACCCCACCCGCGTACGAGAGGACGACCCCTGATGACCAGCAACCGCGAGATCCACCTGGCCCGCCGCCCCGAGGGCTGGCCCACCGAGGACACCTTCCGGCTCGTCGAGACCGACGTCCCGACGCCCGGACCGGGCCAGATCGTGGTCCGCAACCAGTACGTCTCCGTCGACCCGTACATGCGGGGACGGATGAACGACGTCAAGTCGTACGTGCCGCCGTACGCGCTCGACGCCCCGCTCGACGGGGCAGCCGTCGGCGAGGTGGTGGCCAGCGAGTCACCCGACATCGCCGTGGGCGACACCGTGCTGCACGGTCTCGGCTGGCGGGAGTACGCGCTGCTCGACGCCGGTCGCGCCCGCACCGTCGACGCGAGCATCGCCCCGGCCAGCGCGTACCTGAGCGTGCTCGGCATGCCCGGACTCACCGCGTACGCCGGTCTGCTGGAGGTCGCCGCCATGAAGCCCGGCGAGACGGTCTTCGTCTCCGCCGCGGCCGGCTCGGTCGGCAGCCTGGTGGGTCAGATCGCCAAGCTCAAGGGCGCGGGCCGGGTCGTCGGCAGCGCCGGGTCGGCCGCCAAGGTCGAGCGGCTCCGGGCACTCGGCTTCGACGCCGCCTTCGACTACCACGACGGGCCGGTCCGCGACTCGTTGCGCGCCGCCGCCCCGGACGGCATCGACGTCTACTTCGACAACGTCGGTGGCGACCACCTGGAGGCGGCGATCTCGGCCATGAACCTGCACGGTCGGGTCGCCATCTGCGGCATGATCGCCCAGTACAACGCCACCGAGGCGCCGGCCGCGCCGCGCAACCTGGCGCTGGTCATCGGCAAGCGGCTCACCCTGCGCGGGTTCCTGGTCAACGACCACAACAACCTGCGCGCGACGTTCGTCCAGGACGTCGCCGGCTGGCTGGGCGAGGGCAAACTCTCCTACGACGAGACGGTCGTCGACGGCATCGAGAACGCCCCGGCGGCGTTCCTCGGCCTGCTGCGCGGCGAGAACCTGGGCAAGATGCTCGTCCGGGTGTGACGTGCACGTCCGGCGCGGCGGTCGGCCCCTCGGGTCGGCCGCCGCGCCGTGCGCGGAGGATAGGCTGACGGCATGACGGTGGCGGTACGGGTGATTCCCTGTCTCGACGTGGACGCCGGGCGGGTGGTCAAGGGGGTCAACTTCCTCGACCTGCGCGACGCCGGCGACCCGGTGGAGCTGGCCGCCGCCTACGACCGGGCCGGCGCCGACGAGCTGACCTTCCTCGACGTCACCGCGTCGTCAAGTGACCGGGGCACCATGCTCGACGTGGTACGCCGCACCGCCGAGTCGGTTTTCATCCCGCTGACCGTCGGGGGCGGGGTCCGGCAGGTCGGCGACGTCGACACGCTGCTGCGCGCCGGGGCCGACAAGGTCGGCGTGAACACCGCCGCCATCGCGCGGCCGGAGCTGATCGCCGAGATCGCCGACCGGTTCGGCCGGCAGGTGCTGGTGCTCTCCCTCGACGTACGCCGCGCGCCCGCGGGTGACACGCCCAGCGGGTTCGAGGTCACCACCCACGGTGGCCGGCGCGGCACCGGCATCGACGCGGTCGACTGGGCCCGGCAGGTGGCCGAGCTGGGCGCGGGGGAGATCCTGCTCAACTCGATGGACGCCGACGGCACCAAGGCGGGCTTCGACCTGGAACTGATCGGCGCGGTGCGGGCCGTGGTGGACGTGCCGGTCGTCGCCAGCGGAGGGGCCGGCGAGGTGGCGCACTTCCCGCCCGCCATCGGCGCCGGGGCCGACGCGGTCCTCGCGGCCAGTGTCTTCCACTTCGGCGAGCTGACGGTGGGCGAGGTCAAGGACGCCCTGCGCCGCAACGGCCACCCGGTGCGCTAGCGGGTCATGTAAGTCGTGACCGTGGGGCGTGGACGGCATTCATCGACGCGGTCAAGCACGCCAGCCCGCGGCCTTGATCCGCGCGACTCGAACACCGATGCCGCTGATCGGCGCTCGCCATCCGCTGTGGCTGCCCGCCATGTCCAGGTGCTGTTGAGCGGTATACCTCAGCGGTATGAATATGACTCTCAGGTATACCGCTCACGACCGCATCCGCCCCCGCGGCGGTGACCGAGGGTCACCGCCGACCGCAGGCACAGGGTGACCGCGGTCCCAGATGGTACGCGTCGTGCGCGACCAGGTCGGCGAATGCTTCCGCCCATGCCCAGCACCGCGCGCCCTCACCGGGCTTCACTCATGTTCGCGCGGATCGCCGCGACCGAAATCCGTGCGTCGAAGCACCAGCCGCCCCTACTCGCTGCGCTCGGTGGCTGCTCAGGTCGCGGATGCGGTACCCACAGTGGAACGACCCCGGACCGCGTTCATTGATCTCGCCGACCGGATCCGGGCCTAGGCTCTGCTGTCATGCCCGTCACGTACACCACGCATGACAGCGAATCGGCCACGGCCGTGTTTCCGGCGCTCGTGGGTCTCTACGCGGTCGTCTACGCGGAGCCGCCGTACGTCGAGGGACCGGATCAGGTGGCCTCGTTCGCCGCCGCCCTGCCCGGTGAGACGAGGCGCCCTGGGTTCGCCCTCGTGGTGGCGGACGACGCGGGGGAACTGGTCGGTGCGGCGTACGGGTCGACGATGGCCGCCGGGCGTTGGTGGACGCGTGCCGCCGCCGAGCCGCCCGCCGACCTCCGCGCCGTCGACAAGTTCGCGGTCATGGAATGGATCGTTCGTCCCGGCCGGCGGGGTGAGGGCATCGGCGCACAACTTATGTACCGGCTCCTCGACGGGCGGGCCGAGCGGTGGGCGACCCTCGCGTCCAACCCGGCCGCACCGGCCCGCGCCATCTACCAGCGCGCGGGTTGGCGGCAGGTCGGCGATTCGGCGATGCCCGACGGCACACCCACGCACCTGCTGGTCCTGCCGCTACCCGCCCCGCCCGTCGGCGCGCCTTAACCGTGGCAATCTTGGACGCTTTCCGTTAGCAGCTAACGGGAAAATGTCCAGGATCTCGCTGCGTCAGTGGCCGCCGGAGTGGCCCTCGGGCGAGCGGCGTGGCGTGGGGATCGAGCGGACCGCGTACTCCTGCACGGCCGCCGCGTGGTCGGCCTCCTCGAGGATCCAGTCGGCGCTGCCGGGCGCGTGCCGGCGGCTCAGGACCCCCTGCACGGTGTCCACCATCGTGGCGACGCCGGCCCGGGGGCGGCTGCGCCAGAGCTGCTCACCCTCGGCGGTGATGCGGAACCACCCGTCGGCGACGGTGACCAGGCCCGCGCCGACCAGCCGCTGGACCGCGGCCTCAACTTCGTGTCGTTCGGGAATCGCGTGGTTGAGGTGGTCGGCGGTGGACAGCACGTCGGTCAGACGTACGCCCTCCGGGCGGCGGCTGGTCGCGGACCGTCGGTGCCGTCCGGCGCCGCTCGCGATGACCAACGACACGAAAATCCATGCGTCGCTCCAGCGCCAACCATTCTCCCCCATGCAGTGATGATGACGGCGAGCGACGCGGAAGGGAACACCCACCCTCCAACGAGCCCACTTCCACCAGCGGCGCGTGCCGGTCCGTGAACGGTCGGTGAACGTTCAGGCGGCCGGGGCGCGCGACGGGTCACCGGCAGTGATCGCCGACTCGTCGTCAGCGTCGGCCTCGGCGAGAGGTACCGCGACGAGCGGGAGAAAGAACTGCGCCAGCGGACCGATCGCCAGCGCGTACGCGACGGTGCCCACGCCGACCGTACCGCCGAGCAGCCAGCCCAGCGCGAGCACGGTGAGTTCGATGACGGTACGCACCAGTCGTACCGAGAAGCGGGGATGACGGGCGACGAAGCCGGTCATCAGCCCGTCGCGTGGGCCCGGACCCAGGCGGGCGCCGAGATAGAGCGCGGTGGCGGCGCCGTTGGCGACGATCCCGGTGATCAGCAGGGCGATGCGGACGCCGAGGGGACCACCGGCGGGCAGCAGGGCCAGAGTGGCGTCCACCACGAGGCCGACCACCACCACGTTGCTGACGGTGCCGAGGCCGGGCCGCTGTCGCAGCGGAATCCACAGCAGCAGCACCAGGGCCCCGACAACGATGGTGACCGTGCCGAAGGAGAGCCCGGTCAGCTCGGACAGCCCCTGGTGGAAGACGTCCCAGGGGTCCAGGCCCAGGTGGGAGCGGACCATCAGGGCCATGCTGACCCCGTAGAGGGCGAGCCCGGCGTAGAGCTGGCTGAGCCGACGTACCGGCCGCTCTCGCAGATTGCCAATCAGTGCCATGCATGCCACCCTAGGTGCCAATCCTCCCGGAGGAAGAGGCCAATATCCGAGGAGTGGTCATGACCGGTCAGGTGCGAGGGGTCCAATTAGCGCGACTGCTGGGGCAGTGGCACGCCTTGCCGGGCCGTCGCCGCAGCCCCGACTACGCGGCGCTCGCCGGTGCGGTGCGCGGGCTGCTCGCGGACGCCCGGCTTCCCCTGGGCGTGCGGTTGCCGGCGGAACGTGAGCTGGCCGAGGCGCTGCGGATCAGCCGTACCACGGTCACCGCCGCGTACCGGGAACTGCGCGAGACCGGCCATCTCGCCAGCCGCCGGGGCGCCGGCAGTTGGACGATGCTGCCGGGCAACCACCGGGTCGCCAGCACCGGCCTGTGGACCCCGCTGGACGACCGGGACATGATCGACCTTGGCGTCGCCGCGTTGGCGGCCCCGCCGCAACTGCTCGGGGCTTCCCGGGCCGCCGTCGAGGACCTGCCCCGCTACCTGGGCGGCGCCGGCTACCACCCGACCGGCATCGGTGAGCTGCGTGAGGCGGTGGCCGCCGGCTACACCGCGCGAGGGCTACCCACCTCGGCCGACCAGATCATGGTCACCAGCGGCACCCAGCACGCCCTGGACCTGGTGCTGCGCCTCGCCCTGGCCCCCGGCGGGAACGTGCTGGTCGAGTCGCCGACCTACCCCAACGCGCTCGCCGCGTTGGCCGGCCGGCGGGCCCGGATCGCCACGCACGGCCTGTCCGCCGACGCCGGCGGCTGGGAGCCCGACCTGTTGCTGGGCAGCCTGCGGCAGACCCGCCCCAAGTTGGCGTACCTGATCCCGGAGTTCCAGAACCCGACCGGCCACCTGATGCCCGCCGCGCTGCGCGAGCGGGTGGTCGCCGCCGCCCACGCCGTGGGCACCGACCTCATCGTCGACGAGTCCTTCGTGGACCTCCCGCTGGACGGCGTCGAGCTGCCCCCGCCCACGGCCACGTTCGACCGGCACTCCCGGGTGGTCAGCATCGGAGGGATGAGCAAGCCGTACTGGGGTGGTCTGCGGATCGGCTGGGTCCGCGCCTCCGCGCCACAGGTGCAGCGGCTGGCGGCGGTCCGGGTCGGCGTGGACATGTCCAGCCCGGTGCTCGACCAGTTGGTGGCGGTGCGCCTGCTCGCCGACGCGGCGGCCATCGTCGCCGACCGTCGGGCGCAGCTCGCCGCCCAGCGCGACGCGTTGCTCGGCGCGCTGGCGCACCGACTGCCGGACTGGCGGGTGACCGTGCCGCGCGGCGGCGTGACCCTCTGGGCCGAGTTGGACGGCCCGGTCTCCAGCGCGCTCGCGCGGGCCGCCGAGGAGGTCGGCGTACGGCTCGCGCCCGGGCCGCGGTTCGGCCTGGACGGCACCCTGGAACGCTTCCTGCGGTTGCCGTTCACCCTGCCGGCCGCCGAGTTGGTGGAGGCCGTGGAGCGGATCGCCACGGTCCGCTACGACCTGGACCGCAGCGGCCGGCAGCGGTGGCCGGAGCCGTCGGTCATCGCCTGAGCGGACCCGGGAACGCCGGTGGCCCCACACCCGGGTGGGTGCGGGGCCACGACGGTCCGGTGCTACAGCTCGGCGAGGGAGCCGGCGTACATCTTGTCGATCTCGGCGGCGAAGTTGCCCTCCACGCCCCGTCGCTTGATCTTCAACGACGGGGTGACCTCGCCGTCCTCGATGGTCAGGTCACGCGGCAGGATCGCCACCTTCTTGATCGTCTCCCAGCGGTTCAGCTTGGCGTTGAGCTGGGCGACGTACTCCTCGACCATCGCCTGCGCCTTCGGCGAGGCGACGATCTCGCTGTAGTCGCGACCCTCCAGCGGGCCGCCGGCCACCCAGCCCCGGATGGCGTCCGCGTCGAGCGTGACGAGCATCGTGCAGAAGTTGCGGGCCTGCCCGATCACGACCGCCTGCGAGGTGTACGGGCAGATGGCCTTGAACATGCCCTCGATGTGCGACGGCGCGATGTACTTGCCGCCCGAGGTCTTGACCAGGTCCTTCTTGCGGTCGGTGATCCGGAGGTAGCCCTCTTCGTCGAGCGTGCCGATGTCGCCGGTGCGGAAGAAGCCGTCCTCGGTGAACGCGGCGGTGGTCTCCTCGGGCAGGTTGTGGTAGCCGCGCATCACCGGGCGGCCCCGCACGAGGATCTCGCCGTCGGTGTCGATCCGGCACTCCAGGTCGCCCATCGCCCTCCCGACCGTGCCGATGCGCAGCCCGTCCGGTGGGTTGACGAAGTTGCCGGCGCTGGTCTCGGTGAGGCCGTAGCCCTCCGAGATCGGCAGGTTGGCCGCGGCGAAGAAGGTGGCGATCTCCGGGCTGAGCGGCGCGGCGCCGGAGACCAGCACCCGCATCCGGCCACCCAGGCGGGCCTGAAGCTTACTGAACACCAGCTTCTCGGCCAGCCCGTAGCGCAGCTTGAGCCCGGCCGGCACCGGCTTGCCGGCCTGCTCCAGCGCGACCTTCTCCTTACCGACCTGGACACCCCAGGCGAAGATCTTCGCCTTCGCGCCGCCGGCGCCCTGCGCGGTGGTCACCGCCCGGTTGTAGACCTTCTCGAAGACCCGGGGAGCGCCACACATCAGCGTCGGTCGGATCACCGCGAGCAGGTCGACCAGCTTCTCCACCCGCCCGTCCACGTACGTCGGCAGGCCGACGTGGATCGCGCCGCAGAGCAGCGTCTTGCCGAACGAGTGCGCCAGCGGCAGCCACAGGTACTGCAGGTCGTCGTCGCGCAGCAGCCCGACGTCGGCCTGCGCCACCGCCTCCCAGCACCACCCACCGTGCAGCAGCTCGACCCCCTTGGGCTGACCGGTGGTGCCGGAGGTGTAGATCAGGGTGGCGAGGTGGTCAGGGCCGATGCCGGCCACCAGCATGTCGATCAGATCGGGCTCGGCGGCCAGCGCCCGGTTGCCCCGCTCTTCCAGCTCGGTGAGGGTGAGCTGGGGGATCGCGGCGTTCGGGTCGGGGGTGCCGTCGAAGAGCACCACGTGGGTCAGCGCCGGCAGCTCCGCTCCGGCGATCTTGGCCGCCTGCGCCGGGTTCTCCGCGAAGAGGACCCGCGAGCCGGAGTCGGCGATGATGTAGGTCGCGTCCGCCGGCTCGGTGGTCGGGTAGACGGTGGTGGTCGCCCCGCCGGCGCACATGATGCCCAGGTCGGCGACCACCCAGTCCAGCCGCGTGTTGGCGAGGATCGCGACCGGGTTCTCCTGGCCGACGCCGAGCGCGTGCAGGCCGGCGGCGACGGCCTTGGCGCGCTGGCCGACCTGCTCCCAGGTCAACCAGTCGGGCCCCGAGTCGTCAGGGGTCGGGGACGCGAACGCGTGCCGGTCGGGGGTGGCCGCCACGCGCTTGAGGAACATGTCCGGGATGGAACGGTACGGTACATCGAGAGCCATCGCTGTAGCCGCCTTCGGGGGTGGCGACGTGACGGTCGTCACGTCATAGTGGTTACCGAAGAGTATTGCCTGATACCGGGCATCGGCTAGTGCCGGTGATCGTCCGGCGACCCTGCCGCGCCGACCGACGCCCTGAATCAGGCGTAGCGGGCAGCCACGACCGACCAGTCGTAGGTGGCCCGGACCCAGTTGCGCCGCGCGGCCAACGGGGAGTGCAACGCCGCGACACCGCTCGCCAGCAAGTCCTCCTCCGCCGCCTGGTACGCCGCCAACCCCCGGTTGAAGCGTTCCGCGGCGGCCCGTAACGCGCCCGCCTCGTCGAGGCCGCTCTCCTGGGCGATGACCGTCACCAGGTTGTGCGCGTCCGGGTCGGACTGGCTCTCCTTGCCGTACGAGAAGAGGTCGTTGCACCAGCAGACCAGGTCCACCGCCAGCAGGTCCAGGGCGGTCAGCGCCGGATCGGCCCGCCGCGCTGGCCCGGGTGGCTGCTCCGACGCGAGGTCGGTCAGGGTGAGACAGGGGTGTACGCCGCCGATGTGTCGACGCAGTTGGACGTACTCGGAGACCCCCGGCACCCGGTGGCGCTCCCGGTTGCTGGCCTCCCAGAGGAGCGCCAGCAGGTACTGGCGGACCTGGCTGACGAACCGCAGCAGCATCGGCGCCCGGCCCTCGGCCCGGGTCCGGCGGCACAGGTCGTGCAGCGCGACGCCCAGCGGGCCGGCCTCCGGTGGTGGCGCGGCGCTCGGGTCGCCGGCACGGTCCAGCACGTTGAGCAGGGCGGCGATGACCGGCGAGAGCCGGCTCGGATCGGCCCCGAGGCCGTCCTCGTCGCAGGCGTCGTCCATGACGAACAGCCAGGAGATCAGGTCGGTGAGGAGTCGCAGCCCCCGCACCGGCCCGTCCGGGCAGGCTCGGCCCGCCAGACCGGCGGCGTCCGCCCGTTGCAGTCGATGAATTTGACCGGAGTTGACCAGGCCGAAAGCGCGCGCCCACTCGACGCTCTCGTTGGCTACCCGATCTGTGGACTTGTGGCGCCCCGCCGTGAAGGAGGGTTCCCGTAGCGCCGAGATTGCGAAACTTCGCATCGTGTGCCCCCACATCGTGCCGCCCTGGCGCGGAACGGCGCGGTGAAGCGTACGGGAGGAGGTATCGGTACGCATCGCTGGGACTGGGGCATTAGTCCGGCGTTGCTGTGACCGATTAGGCGCAGAAAGTCACATGCCCAGGCTGGCGTTGCGCAGTTGCCGCGCGGACGACGCCGGGCCGTCCAACTGGACCCGGGCCACCCGCTGTCGTCCGGACAGGAACAGGGCCAACTCGGCCGGGGCGCCCACCAGGCGCAGTCGTTCGCCGCCACGGCCGACGGAGACCTCGCCGTACCCGGGCGCCTGCACGTAGAGGTCCGCCGGGAAGCGCCGCAGCGTCAGCCGGGCCATCGGCGCGGCCCGCTTCCACAGGGTGGCCTGCAGACCGCGCGGCAACTCGCGCGGCTGCCATCCCCCGACGGCCCGCCGTACGTCCTCGTGGTGGATGAAGAACTCCATGGTGTTGACCAGCTCGTCGGTGAGCGGGTTGCTGACCGGGCTCCACAGCGGTGGCCGGCGTACCGTCGCCACCAGCTCCGGCCAGGGCCCGGCGGCGAGCCGGCGGCGGACCCGTTCGGCGTACCCCCGCAGTGGCGGCAGCAGGATCCCGCCGGCCGCGTCCAGCCGGCGCTCGCGCAGCACCAGGTGCGCGGCGAGGTCGCGCGTCGCCCAGCCCTCGTTGATCGTCGGGGCGTCGGGCCCGAGGGCCAGAAGGAGATCGGCCAGCGTCTCGCGCTCGGCTCGGGCGTACCGCGACATGGGCCGATCGTAGGCCCGGACCCGGGCGGCCGCGCGGCGAGCGGGGCCGGGTCGTACCGCTGGCGCGGGCGTGGGGTACGTGATGGTCGACATATCCCGTCCGGGTCGGCGGCGCAGGCCCGCACCGGTAAGGATGAGGTAGATAATTGTGGCTTACGGCGGGGGAGAGCGTGGCGAGCAGGACAAGCCGGGACGTGCTCGGCAGAGGGCTGGGGGTTCTGCGGCAGGCGATTCGGGAGCAGCCGCGGATCTTCACGGTCGCCGTGGTCGGCAGCGTGCTGTTCGGCTCGATGGTCATCGTCAGCGCGTACGTGGTGGGCGCGGTGGTCGGCGACGTGGTGGTGCCGGCGATCGCCCGGGGCGAGGTCGGCGTCGGCGCGCTGACGCTGGCGGCGGTCGCCCTCTTCGGGATCAGCGTGCTGCGGGTCGTCGGCATCTTCGGCCGTCGGCTCGGCGCCGGTTACATGCAGTACCGACTCCAGGCCGCCTACCGCCGCCGGGTCACCCGCCGATACCTGGACCTGCCGCTGTCCTGGCACCACCGCAACGCCACCGGCACGTTGCTGTCCAACGCCAACTCCGACGTGGAGGCGGCCTGGTATCCGATCGCCCCGCTGCCCTTCGCGGTGGGCACGCTGGTGATGCTGGTCGGCGCGATCGTCTCGCTGTTCGCCACCGACTGGGCCCTGGCCCTGGTCGGCCTCGCGGTGTTTCCCGCGCTGTTCGCGCTCAACGTGGTCTACTCCCGCCGGATGGCGCCCCGCCAGGCCCGCGCGCAGCGGTTGCGCGCCGAGGTCAGCGGCATCGCGCACGAGAGCTTCGACGGCGCGCTGGTGGTCAAGACCATGGGTCGCGAGGCGCAGGAGACCGCCCGGTTCGCCGGTCGCGCCGGTGAGCTGCGCGACGCCCTCATCGCGGTCGGCCGGCTGCGGGGCGTCTTCGACCCGCTGCTGGAGACACTGCCCAGCCTCGGCACCCTGGCCGTCCTGGTGGTCGGGGCCTTCCGGCTGCGCCAGGGCGCGATCAGCGTCACCGAGCTGGTCAGCGTCGCCTTCCTCTTCACCGTGCTGGCCTTCCCGGTACGGGCCATCGGCTGGGTGCTGGCCGAGCTGCCGCGCAGCGTCGCGGGCTGGGACCGGGTGCGCCGGGTCCTCGACGCCACCGGCGAGATGCCGTACGGACAGCGGGTGCTCGACCCGGCCACCCCGGGCCCGGCCAGCCTCACCTTCACCGACGTGCACTTCTCCTATCCGCCCGCCGAGGCGCACCAGCCCGGCGCGCAGGTGCTCGGCGAGGTCGGCTTCACCGTCCCGGCCGGCCGCACGGTCGCCCTGGTCGGGCCGACCGGCGCGGGCAAGTCCACCATCGCCTCGTTGGCCGTCCGCCTGGTCGACCCGGACTCGGGCACCGTCGCCCTGGACGACGTGGACACGCGTGACCTGACCGCCGCGTCGCTGGCCAGCACGGTCGCACTCGTGGCGCAGGTGCCGTTCGTCTTCGACGACACCGTACGGGCCAACATCGCCCTGGACCGGCCGGGCATCGACGACGAGGTCGTGTGGGCGGCGCTGCGCCTGGCCGAGGCGGACGGTTTCGTCGCGGCGCTGCCCGACGGGCTGGACACGATGGTCGGCGAGCGGGGCACCTCGCTCTCCGGCGGGCAGCGGCAGCGGCTCACGCTGGCCCGCGCCCTCGCCGGGCGGCCACGCCTGCTGGTGCTCGACGACGCGACGAGCGCCGTGGACCCGCGCGTGGAGGCGGCCATCCTCGCCGGCCTGCGCTCCTCGGCCGGCGAGCCGGGGGTTCCCGCCGCGTCGATCCTCGTCGTGGCGTACCGCCGGGCCACCATCGCGCTCGCCGACGAGGTCATCTACGTCGAGCAGGGGCGGGTGATCGCGCGGGGCACGCACACCGAGTTGCTGGCCACCGTGCCCGGGTACGTGGACCTGGTCACCGCCTACGAGCAGGCGGAGGTCGACCGCGCGCAGGAGCGCGCGTACGACGACGAGGTGGCGCCGCTGCCGTCGGGCCTGGAGATCGAGGTGGATCGGTGAGCGCGAGGAGTGCAGCGCAGCGGAGCCCCGCAGTCGCGAACGAAAGGCAAGTCCGGTGAGCGCGAGGAGTGCAGCGCAGCGGAGCCCCGCAGTCGCGAACGAAAGGCAAGTCCGGTGAGCGCGAGGAGTGCAGCGCAGCGGAACCCCGCAGTCGCGAACGAAAGGCGAGCCCGGTGAGTACGACGGTGACGACCGACGAGCGTGACGCACGGCCGGAGACGACCTGGCGGACGCTGCGGCGAGGGCTGGCCCTCTCGCCCGAGCTGCGAACCGGGCTGGCCGCCACCCTGGCCCTGGCGCTGGTCTACATGGTGGGGCGGGTGGCCGTACCGGTGGCGGTGCAGCAGGGCATCGACCGGGGCATCGTCGGCGGCCTGCGGCTTGACGTCGTCTGGTCGGTGGTGGTGGTCACCGCGGCGATCCTCGTGGTCACCACGGCCTGCGGCTACCTGATGATGCGCCGGCTGTTCACGGTCAGCGAGACCGCGTTGGCGAACGTGCGGACGCGGGCGTTCCGGCACGTGCACGACCTGTCGATGCTGCACCAGCAGTCGGAGCGCCGCGGCTCGCTGGTCTCGCGGGTGACCAGCGACGTCGACCAGATCACCCAGTTCCTCCAGTGGGGCGGGGTGATCCTGCTGGTCAACCTGGGACAGCTCGTGGTGACGACGGCCGTCATGCTGGCGTACTCCTGGCAGTTGACCCTGGTGGTGCTGGTGGCGTTCCTGCCGGCGGTGCTCGTCATCCGGCAGTTGCAGCGCCGCCTCGGCGGGGCGTACGCGACGGTGCGTCAGCGCACCGGCGCGCTGCTGGGCGCGATCGGCGAGAGCGTCGTGGGCGCGCCGGTGATCAGGGCGTACGGCATCGCGGGGCGTACCGAGCGGCGGCTGGACGAGGCCATCGACGCGCAGCGCGTCGCGCAGCAGCGGGCCATCCGGATCAGCATCGTGGGCAGCTCGGTCGGTGAGTTGGCGGCCGGGTTGGCGCTGGCCGGCGTGGTGGTGCTCGGTGTGACGCTGGGCGTGGACGGCACGCTGTCGATCGGCCAGCTCACTGCGTTCCTCTTCCTGGTGACGCTGTTCATCCAGCCGGTGCAGATCGCCACCGAGGTGCTCAACGAGGCGCAGAACGCGATCGCCGGCTGGCGGCGCGTGCTGGACGTGCTGGACGTCGCCCCGGACGTCGCGGACCCCGGGGAGCAGGGCCGGGACCTGCCGATCGGTCCGTTGGACATCCGGTTCTCGGGGGTGCGGTTCGCCTATCCCGGCGGGCCGCCGGTGCTGCATGACATCGACCTGGAGATCCCGGCGAAGAGCCGGGTGGCGGTGGTCGGCGAGACGGGCAGCGGCAAGACGACCTTCGCGAAGCTGCTGACCCGACTGATGGATCCGTCGGCGGGGGCGGTGCTGCTGTCCGGGGTGCCGCTGGCGCAGGTGCGCTTCGACTCGCTGCGCTCGCGGGTGGTGATGGTGCCGCAGGACGGGTTCCTCTTCGACGCGACGGTCGGCGACAACGTGCGGTTCGCCCGGCCCGAGCTGACCGACGAGGAGCTGGGGGCCGCCTTCACGGAGTTGGGCCTGGCCGACTGGTTGGACGGCCTGCCCGCCGGCCTCGACACCCCGGTCGGGGAGCGCGGCGAGGCGCTGAGCGTGGGGGAGCGGCAGCTCGTCGCGCTGGCCCGGGCATACGTGGCCGACCCCGACCTGCTGGTGCTGGACGAGGCGACCAGCGCGGTGGATCCGGCGACCGAGGTGCGGTTGCAGCGCACTCTGGACGCCGTCACGCGGGGGCGTACGACGCTCGCCATCGCGCACCGGCTCTCCACCGCCCAGGCCGCCGACGAGGTCATCGTGGTGGACCGGGGGCGCGTCGTGCAGCGTGGCCCGCACGACGAGTTGGTGCGCGACGCCGACTCGGTCTACGGGCTGCTGTACGCCTCCTGGCTGGAACAGACCAGGTAACGGGTCGATGTCCATGGCATCGGCTGGTGGACGCGGTGGTGCTGGTGCTCTACGCTCCGGTTAGGTAAGGCTAACCTTTGAAGGAGGTTGCGCCATGCGGCCCAGCCCCGCCGAGATCGTCCGTACCCTCGTCGCCGGTCGCCTGCCCGGCCTCGTCCACCTGGCTCGCCGCCCGGGTCCGCACCACGCCCGGCACGTGACCGACCCCGACGGCCGGGTGTTGCTGCTGGTGCCGGTGGCCAGCCACCTGGGCGCCGCGCTCCAGCCCGTCGCCGGGGGCGACGACGTCGCGGTGGTCCTGGACGTCCTCGACCTGCCGCCCGCGGCCGGCGCTCCCGGGCTCGGGCGGGCCTGGGTCTCCGGCTGGGCCGCCGAACTGCACGACGACGAGGCACGCCGCGCCGCGGTCGACTTCGCCGCCGTCGAGCCGACCGGCGACCTGCTCGACGTCGGCGCCCGGTTCCGGCTGTTCCGCTTCGAGGTGGCCGAGGTCCGCTGGGAGCGGGCCGGCGTCGTGCACCGGCTCGACCCGGGCGAGTACGCCGAGGCGGAGCCGGATCCGGTGCACCCCTTCGAGTCCCTGCTGCTCGCCGATTTCGCCCAGCGCGAGCCCGCCGCCGTCACCGACTACCTGCGCCGGCAGCTCGGGCTGACCGAGGAGGCCCCGGACGGGCCGCCGCGGGTGGTGCGTGTCGACCGCTACGGGCTGGTGGTCGCTCTCGGACGCCCCGGCGCACGACGGCGCGTCCGGCTGGCGTTCCCGTGCCCGCTCAGCGGCCCCGACGAGCTGGGCCGGCTGCTCCCGCCGCTGCGCCGCCCCGCCGACGTGCACCCGCCCCGCTGACCGTGCCCGGCCCTAGATCGGCAGCGACCCGGTGAGGTACCGCTGGACGCTGGGGCCGATGGTGGCGACCAGAAGCTCCGGGTCGGCCGACGCGACCGGCTCCAGCCGTACCACGTGCCGGATCATGGCGAGGCCGATGAGCTGGGTGGCGACCAGCGAGCCACGCAGCGGGACCTCGGCCGGGTCGACGTCGAGCTGGTCGAGCACCCGGCGCAGCACCTGCGTGGTGACGAACTCCCGCAGCAGGCGCGCGGTCCACTCGCTGCTGAGCACCGAGCGCACCAGCGCCACCCCGGCGCTGCCGGCCGGTGAGTCCCAGATGCCGATGAAGGTCCGGACCAACCGCTCGCCGACGCCGTCCTGTTCACCGGCCAGCACACCCGGCAGCAGCTCGGCGGGGTCCACCGGGAAGTTCATCGCGGCCCGGAAGAGCTGGTCCTTCGTGCCGAAGTAGTGGTGCACCAGAGCCGGGTCCACCCCGGCGGTGGCGGCGATGGCGCGGATCGGGGCGGCGTCGAAACCCCGTTCGGCGAACGTCGCCCGCGCCGCGTCGAGGATCGCCTCCCGGGTGTCCGGATTGCCGGGTCGCCGGCCGGTACGCCGCGTCATCGCCGCCCCTCGTTCGTCCGCTGACGCCGCCGGTCTCCCGGCGGCGGGTGGCGACCCGCCCCGCGCGGGGCGCCGCCGATCGGTCAGCCGGTGCGCCGACGCAGGGTCGCCGCCGCGAGCACCAGCGCCAACACCACCGCGCCGAACACCACACCCACGTCCCGCCACATGGTCGCGGTCGGGTCGGCGTGGGCGCCGACCTCCTGCAACGCCTCGATGGCGTACGTCAGCGGCAGGGCGCCGCTGAGCCCCTGGAGCCAGCCGGCCATCTCGTCCCGGGCCACGAACAGCCCACACAGCAGGAGCTGCGGGATCACCACGACCGGGAGGAACTGTACTGCCTGGAACTCGGTGCGGGCGAAGGCGCTGCACAGCAGGCCGAGGGCGACCCCGAGCACCGCGTCGAGCACCGCGATCCCGATCACGAGACCGCTGCTGCCGAGAGTTCGCAGGTCGAAGACCCAGTACGCCAGGCCGGCCGCCAACGCGGCCTGCACGGCGGCGGCCAACCCGAACGCGATGCCGTACCCGAAGAGCAGGTCGAGCTTGCCCAGCGGGGTGGTGAGCAGCCGTTCGAGGGTGCCGGACGTGCGCTCGCGCAGCATCGCGATGCTGGTCACGAGAAACATGATCACGAAAGGGAAGGTTCCCAGCATCACCAGCGCGACCCGGTCGAACACCGACGGCTGTCCCGGGGGCGTCGGCTTGTCGGCGTACATGTAGTAGACCAACGTGAGCAGGACGGTCGGCACCACCACGAGCAGCGCGATCGTCCGCCGGTCGTGCCGGAGCTGGCGCAGGACGCGGCCGATGGTGGCCGCCAGGATCCGCACGTTCATGAGTTCTCCCGTCCGGCTGTCGCCTTGGCCTCGCCGGCCCGGATGAGCCGCAGGAACGCCTCGTCGAGGTCGTCCACGCCGGCGGCGGCGCGGATCGCGTCCGGGCTGTCGTCGGCGATCAGCCGGCCCTCGCGGATCAGCAGCAGCCGGTCGCAGCGGGCCGCCTCGTCCATGACGTGACTGGACACCAGCAGGGTGGTGCCGGCGGCGGCCATGGCGTGGAACCGGGCCCACAGGTCGGCCCGCAGCACCGGGTCCTGACCGACGGTCGGCTCGTCGAGGATGACTAGCTCCGGGTCACCGACCAGGGCGCAGGCCAGCGAGGCCCGACTGCGCTGGCCGCCGGAGAGGGTGGCGACCAGCTGACCGGCCGCCTGGGCCAGCCCGACGGCGCTCACCGCCTCGTCCGCCTCGGCCCGACCGCGCCCGTACAGGGCCGCGAAGTAGCGGGCGTTCTCCCGCACGGTCAGGTCGGCGTAGACACTCGGCGCCTGCGTGAGGTAGCCCACCCGGTGTCGCAGCGCCGGGGCGCCCGCCGGCTGGCCCAGCACGGTCACCGTCCCCGAGCTGACCACCTGCACGCCGACCACGGCGCGCATGAACGTGGTCTTGCCGCTGCCACTGGGCCCCAGCAGACCGGTGACGGCGCCCCGCGGAACGGCGCAGGTGATGCCGTCCAGCACCCGCCGCCCGCCTCGATCGATCACCAGGTCGTGGACGCCTATCGCGTCGTCCATCGCGCACCTCCCAGAAACTCATCGTTCGTTGAATTCCACGCTAGAGGGGAGCGGGCGGCCCGACTGTCCTCTGGTGCCCGCCCTCGCGCCCAGCGTGACAACGGGCAGTAGGCTTCGGACCGGACAGCAGGTCCGGCAACGGGCATTGCGCGCCGATCGGACGTACGGCACGATGGCGCCGTGGGTCACGCTCCGTTACCGCACAGCGGATTTCTCGAGGACTGGGCCGCGCGGTTGCGGGACGCCGCCGAACGACCGGTCGTCGGCATCCTGCTGCGCGGCAGTCACGCCCGGCGGGCGGCCACCGCGCACAGCGACGTCGACCTCGACGTGCTGGTCGGTGGCTCGCCGTACGCCGCCCGTCGCGCGTACCTGGCCGAAAGCGCCGGCCGGGTCACCCACGTCTCGGTGGCGGCGCGGGACGTCCGCTCCTGGGTGCACCGGCTGGGTGAGCCGGCCGACTGGGCGTTCGGACTGCCGGTCACCGCGCCGGCCCGGCTGCTCTGGGCGGACCCGCACTGGCGGCCCCGGATCGACCTGCCGGTGCTCTGCCAACCCGCCGAGCCGCCCCGGCTGGAGGAGCTGATCGCCCTGCTCGGCAAGGCCGCTGCCGCCCGCGCCGCCGCCGACCGCGTGGGGGTCCGGCTCGCCGTGGCGGACCTGGCCCGGCTCTGCCCGTCGGTGCTGCGCCCGGCGAACCCGTCGGTACGGGTGTCGTCCCGCCGCGCGGCGTTCGCGGCGGCCCTGGAGTTGCCGGTCGCGCCGGTCGGCTACCGCGAGGACATGCTCCTCTGCCTCGGCCTGCGCCCGGGCGCCACCGGCCAGCTCTGGGCCGCCGCCGTGCGGCTGGTCGCCGGCACCCTGCCGTTGATCCGCCCGTACGCCGGGGAGATCGCCGAATCCTCCGGCGCCGACCTGGCCGAGGCCCTGGTCGACGGCCGCCTCGACCGCTACGTGGCCCAGCTCGCGCGGCCCGTGGTCGACCGGCCGAACCCTCGGCGGGAGCCGTCGCCGGTGCCCACGCCACGTGCGGGAGAATGGGCAACTGTGCCCGTACCTGACGCGCCGGTGACCGGCGTACCCAGCGAACCGAACGGCCCGGTGGCCCCGGCGCCGGTCCGTCCGTCCCGGCTCGATCCGGCCATCGCGGCCCGGCTGCGCCGCAGCGCCGACGGCCTGGTCGCCGCCGTGGTACGCGCGCACGACTCCGGCGAGGTGCTGATGGTCGCCTGGATGGACGACGAGGCGTTGCACCGCACCCTCACCACCGGCCGGGCCACCTACTGGTCCCGCAGCCGGCGCGAATACTGGGTCAAGGGCGCCACCTCCGGGCACCACCAGTACGTGCGCTCGGTCGCCCTGGACTGTGACGGCGACGCCCTCCTGGTCAGCGTCGACCAGGTCGGCGCGGCCTGCCACACCGGGCACCGGACGTGCTTCTTCACCGAGCTGCCGGTCACCGCGCCGGACGCCCGGTGAACACGGTTCGGCGGCGCCCCGCCGGGAACGAGAGGCGGGTCGGCGCATGACCGACGGCGCGGTGAGCCCCGACGTGGCCACCTTCACCGAGCTGGCCGCCCGCTGGCGTGTCGTACCGGTCACCCGACGGCTGCTGGCCGACGCCGAGACTCCGGTGGGGGTCTACCGCAAGCTCGCCGGCGGGCCCGGAACCTTCCTGCTCGAATCGGCCGAGCAGGGCGTCGGCTCGGCGGGCATGGCCTGGTCGCGGTACTCGTTCATCGGCGTACGGAGCAGCGCCACCCTCGTCGAGCGGGACGGCGCGGCGACCTGGCTCGGGCAGCCCCCGGCCGGGCTGCCCACCGACGGCGACCCGGTGCGGGTGCTGCGGGACACCGTCGCGGCGCTCGCCGGGCCGCCGCCCGGACCGGGCGACGGCCTGCCACCGCTGACCGGGGGCATGGTCGGCTACCTCGGGTACGACCTGGTCCGCCGCTTCGAGCGGCTGCCCGAGCTGACCGAGTCCGACCTCGGCGTGCCGGAGCTGGGCATGATGCTCGCGACCGACCTGGTGGTGCTCGACCACTACGACGGCTCCGCGATCCTGGTCGCCAACGCGGTGCTGCCACCGCTGGACGCGGCGGACCGCGACGCGCACGTCACCGCCGCGTACCACCACGCGGTGGGCCGCCTCGACGCGATGACCACCGCGCTGTCCCGACCCATCCCGCCGATGATCTCGACGGTCGCGCGCCCACCGGCCGGCGAGGTCGTCTGTCGTACGCCCGAGGGGGGCTACGTCAAGGCCGTGGAGGCGGCCAAGGAGGCGATCCGGGCGGGCGAGTGCTTCCAGATCGTGCTGTCCCAGCGGTTCGAGCGGGCCACCCACGCCGACCCGCTGGACGTCTACCGGGTGCTGCGCACCAGCAACCCCAGCCCGTACATGTACCTGCTGCGCTTCGACGGGTTCGACATCGTCGGCTCGTCGCCGGAGGCGCACCTGAAGGTCACCGCCGGCGCGGACGGGCGGCGGCGGGCGCTGCTGCACCCGATCGCGGGCACCCGCCCGCGCGGCGGCACCCCGGCGGCCGACGCGGGCCTCGCCGCCGAGCTGCTCGCCGATCCCAAGGAGCGCGCCGAACACGTCATGCTGGTCGACCTGGGCCGCAACGACCTGGGCCGGGTCTGCGAGCCGGGCAGCGTCCAGGTGCCCGAGTTCGCGACCATCGAGCGGTACAGCCACGTGATGCACATCGTCTCCACCGTGACCGGCACGCTGCGTGACGACCGTTCGGCGTTCGACGCGCTCGCGGCAACCTTCCCGGCCGGGACGCTCTCCGGCGCGCCCAAGGTACGCGCCATGGAGATCATCGAGGAGCTGGAGCCGGTACGGCGTGGCGTCTACGGGGGCACGGTCGGCTACTTCGGCTTCGGCGGCGACCTGGACATGGCGATCGCCATCCGGACCGCGCTGATCCGCGACGGCCGCGCCTACGTGCAGGCCGGGGCCGGAGTGGTCGCCGATTCGGATCCGGCCGCCGAGGAGCAGGAGACCCGCGACAAGGCCGCCGCCGTGCTGGCCGCGATCGCCGCCGCCGAAACGCTGCGGGCTGCCCGATGAGCGCGGGGGGTCGGCGCGAGCTGACGTACGCGGTGCTGCTCTGTCTCGCCGGCGCGGGCCTGGCGCTGTGGATGGCGACCCGGGGCTGGTCGGTCGAGCTGACCGCGCGGCCGGCGCCGCTGCCGCCGGTGCGGGAGGCCCGCAGCGGGGCCGCCCTGCTGCCGTGGCTGCCGGCGCTGGCCGTGGTGGCGGTGGCCGGTGGTGGCGCGGTGCTGGCCACCCGGGGTCGGGTACGGCGGCTGCTGGGTGTGCTGCTGGGCGCGTTGGGCCTGGCGGTGTCGGCCGGCGCGGGTTACGGACTGGTCGCCGACCTCGACGGTGTGGTGAGTCGGCAGTGGCCGGCGCTCTGCCTGGTCGGCGGTCTGCTCGTCGCCGTGGCTGGTGGGTGGACCGCGGTGCGGGGCGGCGGGTGGCCGGCGATGGGCGCCCGGTACGAGCGGCCGACGCGGACCGTCACGGAGAGTAGGCCGACGACGGCTGCCACCCCGGGCCCGATGGCCGGTCGGCGGACCACCGAGGCGTGGGACGCGTTGGACCGGGGCGAGGACCCCACGGCCGGCTGATCAGCCGACCGGCTGACGGTCCCGCTCCCGGACGACCGCCGGACGCTCCCGCTGCGGGTGGGCGGCGGCGCGGGTCGCGGTCAGCTCGGCCACCAGGCGGTCCAGCTCGGCGCGTCGGTCGGCGCGGGCCCGGTCGGCGCAGACCGCCTCCCAGGCGTTACCGCGTGCCGTGCGCATCCGGCCCTCGCCGACGACGGCCCGCTCCAGGGTGTGCACCACCCCGACGGCGAACGACGCCATGGTCCGCGAGATGGTGGTCAGTCCGATGCTGGGGTTCGACTCGGCAGTGTTCATGGCTCACTCCACACGAGGAGTCGGCGACGGTCGGGCAGGCGCGTCATCGAGTCTGCCCGAGGACGATGCTCACCGGCCGACGTTTCGGCGGGGTGACCACCCCGTCAACTGTCCCGCCCCGCCCGCGACCTGGGAGGGGCCGTTCGGCCTTGAGCTTGCTCACAACATCGACTGCGGTCGCTGTCGCCGGGCGGCGGTCGGCGATGGATGGCATGATCGATGGGTCGGCCCGGTTCGACCGGAGCCGCTGGGCTCTCGTCGTGCGACGGTGGTCGATACGGAGGTGGCGCTGCGTGACATCCCCTTCACGGCAAGTCGGCCATTATGCCGCAGGCCTTTTCGTGAGCAGCGCCATACCCCCGGCTCCCGGCCTCGGCCGGGTGCCCCTAGCATCGGCCCATGACACCCGGAGAGGGGAGTCCGTTGGTGACTGCTGAGCATGCGCACGCGGAGGGGGACGAGGCCGGTCAGGCGGCGTCCGTAAGCGTGCTCGACGAGATTCTGGCTGGCGTGCGCGAGGACGTCGCCCGTCGCCAGGAGCAGGTTCCGTTGGAACGGATCCGTGAACTGGCCGCGGCCGCGCCGCCGCCGCTGGACGCGTACGCCGCGCTGCGCAAGCCCGGTGTCGCGGTCATCGCCGAGGTCAAGCGCTCCTCGCCGTCCAAGGGCCGGCTGGCCGAGATCGCCGATCCGGCCGACCTCGCCGTCGACTACGCGGCGGGCGGCGCGCGGGCCATCAGCGTGCTGACCGAGGGGCGCTGGTTCGGCGGTTCGCTGGACGACCTCGCCGCCGTCCGGGCTGCGGTCACCGTGCCGGTGCTGCGCAAGGACTTCGTGGTCTCCAGCTACCAGGTGCACGAGGCGCGCGCGCACGGCGCCGACCTGGTGCTGCTGATCGTGGCCGCCCTCGAGCAGAACGTGCTGATGGGCCTGCTGGAGCGGATCGAGTCGCTGGGCATGACCGCGCTCGTCGAGGTCCACGACGAGGAGGAGGCCGACCGGGCCCTGGAGGCCGGCGCGCAGGTGATCGGGGTCAACGCCCGTGACCTGCGTACCCTTCAGGTGGACCGCTCGGTGTTCGAGCGGATCGCGCCGGGCCTGCCGAGCAGCGTCGTCAAGATCGCCGAGTCCGGCGTCCGCGGGCCGCACGACCTGATCCGGTACGCCTCCGCCGGCGCCGACGCGGTCCTGGTCGGCGAAGGACTGGTCACCCAGAAGAGCCCACGCGAGGCGGTGGCCGAGTTGGTCAACGCCGGTAACCACCCGGCGACGCCCCGGCCGGTGCGCTGACCGCGCCGGTGTGACGCCCCACCGAGAGGATTGTCCGATGAGCGCCGACGCGCTGGCCCCGGTGGCCGGTCCGCAGCCCGACTCCGCCGGTCACTTCGGCCGCTTCGGCGGTCGGTTCGTGCCCGAGGCCCTGGTGGCCGCGCTGGACGAGCTCGACGGGGCGTGGCGTACGGCGATCGCGGACGAGTCCTTCCGGGCCGAGTTCGGCGCGCTGCTGCGCGACTACGCCGGCACGCCGTCGCTGCTCTACGAGGCCCGCCGGTTCTCCGCGAAGGTCGGCGCCCGGGTGCTGCTCAAGCGCGAGGACCTCAACCACACCGGCGCGCACAAGGTCCGCAACGTGCTCGGCCAGGCGCTGCTCACCAAGCGGATGGGCAAGACCCGGGTGATCGCCGAGACCGGGGCGGGCCAGCACGGCGTCGCCACCGCGACCGCCGCCGCCCTGTTCGACCTCGAGTGCGTGGTCTACATGGGCGAGGTCGACACCGAGCGGCAGGCGCTCAACGTGGCCCGGATGCGGATGCTCGGCGCCACCGTCGTACCGGTCACCACCGGCTCGCGCACCCTCAAGGACGCGATGAACGAGGCGATGCGCGACTGGGTGGCGAACGTCGACGAGACCCACTACCTGATCGGCACCGCCGCCGGGCCGCACCCGTTCCCGGCGATGGTGCGTGACTTCGTCCGGGGGATCGGTGACGAGGCCCGGCAGCAGTGCCTCGACCTGACCGGCGCGCTGCCGGACGCGGTCACCGCCTGCGTCGGCGGCGGTTCCAACGCGCTCGGCATCTTCCACGCCTTCGTCGGCGACGAGGCCGTCCGGCTGTACGGCTTCGAGGCCGGCGGGGACGGTGTGGCCACCGGCCGGCACGCGGCCAGCATCACCGGCGGGTCGGCGGGCGTGCTGCACGGCACCCGCACGTACGTGTTGCAGGACGCCGACGGGCAGACGTTGGAGTCGCACTCGATCTCCGCCGGCCTGGACTACCCGGGCGTCGGGCCCGAGCACGCCTGGCTGCACGACACCGGCCGGGCCAGCTACCTGCCCATCACCGACGAAGAGGCGATGGCCGCCTTCGAACTGCTCTGCCGCACCGAGGGCATCATCCCGGCGATCGAGAGCTCGCACGCGCTCGCCGGCACCGTGACGCTGGCCCCGAAGCTCGCCGCCGAGCTGGGCCGGGAGCCCACCATCGTGGTGAACCTCTCCGGCCGGGGCGACAAGGACGTGCACACCGCCGGGGACTACTTCGGCATCCTCGACAAGGAGCGCTGAGGTGAGTCGCATCGGGGTGGCCTTCGACAAGGCCCGGGCCGACGGGCGGGCCCTGCTGGTGGGCTGTATGCCGGCCGGGTTTCCGACCGTCGAGGGCAGCATCGCGGCCATGACGGCCATGGTCGAGGCCGGCGTCGACGTCATCGAGGTGGAGATCCCGTACTCCGATCCGGTGATGGACGGGCCGGTCATCCAGAAGGCCAGCGACATCGCGCTGGCCGGCGGGGTCCGTACGGCCGACACGATGCGCGTCATCGAGGCCGTCGCGGCGACCGGCGCGCCGGTCGTCACGATGACCTACTGGAACCCGGTCGAGCGGTACGGCGTGGACGTGTTCGCCCGTGACCTGGCCGCCGCCGGTGGCACCGGCCTCATCACGCCGGACCTGATTCCCGACGAGGCGGCGGAGTGGCTGGCCGCCTCGGAGGCCCACGGGCTGGACCGCACCTTCCTGGTGTCGCCGTCGTCCACCGACGCGCGGCTCGCGATGACCGTCGAGCACTGCCGGGGCTTCGTCTACGCCACGGCGGTGATGGGGGTGACCGGCGCGCGGGCGCGTACCTCCGACGCCGCTCCCACCCTGGTCTCCCGGGTGCGCGGGGTCACCGACCTGCCCGTCGGTGTCGGCCTGGGTGTGGGCACGGGCGCGCAGGCCAGCACGGTCGCCGGGTACGCCGACGGGGTGATCGTCGGCAGCGCGCTGGTGCGGTGCGTCCTGGACGCCTCCTCCGAGGCCGAAGGGCTGGCCGCGCTGCGTACCCTGAGCGCCGAACTCGCGGAGGGCGTCCGCAACCCGGCCCGCTGAGCGCCGCTGCGGGCCGACCCGGCCCGCCTCCCTCGCCGCTGCGGGCCGACCCGGCCCGCGTCCCTCGCCGCTCTCGCGGTACGGGTGCGACAACTCTGATGCCTGTGCGTCATCTTGATGACGCACAGGCATCACGCGTTAACGGGTGCTGTCCGGCCTCTCCGGCGGCCCCGGCGGCACGAACCAGACGTCATTTCGACCGCGGTGCGGCGGCCCGGGGTGCCGCTGCGGGGGTGCGCAGCGGTAGCGTGTGCACCCGTGACCATCGCCTCGCTATCCCCCCAGGCGGCCCTGCCCAGTCCCAGCACCGCCGTCTGGCAGCTCGGGCCGTTCCCGCTGCGGGCGTACGCGCTGTGCATCATCGCCGGCATCGTGCTGGCCTGCTGGGTGACCGAGCGCCGATTGCGCCGGCGGGGCGTCGCGCCCGGGGCGGTGCTCGACATCGCCGTCTGGGCGGTGCCCGCCGGCATCATCGGGGCCCGGGTCTACCACGTGATCACCTCACCGGAGAAGTACTTCGGCGCCGGCGGCGAGCCGCTGAAGGCGTTCTACATCTGGGAGGGCGGTCTCGGTATCTGGGGCGCGGTCGCGGGTGGCGCGGTCGGCGCCTGGATCGCGGCCCGGCAGCTCGGCATCCCGCTCGGCGTGGTGGCCGACGCGCTGGCCCCCGGTCTGCCGCTGGCCCAGGCGGTCGGCCGGTTGGGCAACTGGTTCAACAACGAGCTGTTCGGCGGCCGGACGACCCTGCCGTGGGGTCTGGAGATCCACCGGATGGACCCGGACAGTCCGGGGCACGCCCTGCGCGACGACGCCGGCCAGCCGATTCTCGAGCCGGGTCTCTACCACCCGACGTTCCTCTACGAGCTGGTGTGGAACCTCGGGGTGGCCGGGTTGGTCCTCGTTCTGGACCGGCGGCTGCGCCTCGGGCGGGGCCGGGCGTTCGCGCTGTACGTCATGGGTTACACCGCCGGCCGGTTCTGGATCGAGCTGATGCGCACCGACGAGGCGAACCAGATCTTCGGCGTACGACTCAACGTGTGGACCGCGGCCCTGGTCTTCCTCGGCGCGTTGGCCTACTTCGTGCGGGTCCGTGGCCCCCGGGAGTACCTGATCCCGATCGGCGCGGCGACCACCGCCACGCCGCCCACGGAGTCCGACCTGTCGCAGGTCGACGTCTCCGCACGCGAGACCAGCGCGCGCGCCACCGCCCCCGAGGGCTACCGGGTGGTCAGCGAGGAACAGTACGCCGTCTGGCGGGACACCGGCGTAGCGCCACCGGAGCCGGCCGACGACGTGCTCCCGGAGGGTACCGAGTCATCCGCCGACGGGGACCGTGCCGCCGAGTCGACGGACGGGACGCCCGAGGGGCGCGACGGGGCCCGGGCCGACGCCACCGGCGTCCGCCCCGCCGACCGGGACAGCTGAGCGGGGGCGGCCCGATGCGAAGCGCGGTGGTGGTCGGCGCCGGGGTCGGGGGCCTCGCGGTCGCCGGCGCGCTGGCCCGGTCCGGGTGGCAGGTCACCCTGCTGGACCGTGCCGAGCGGGTCCGGCCCGAGCCGACCGCCGTGGTGCTGTGGCCCAACGGCGTGCGCGCCCTGCAGGCCCTCGGCCTGGGCGCCGGTCTGGCCGCCATCGCCACCCCGCTGCCCGATGGCGGGGTGCGCCGTCCGGACGGGCACTGGCTCGTGCAGCCCCGGCCGACGCCGGCCGACCGGATGCCGGTGGTGGTGCACCGGGAGGACCTGCACGACGCCCTGATCGCCGGCCTCGGTGACCGGGTCGAGCTGCGTACCGGGGTGACCGTGCGGCACGTGCGCGTCGATCCGGGCGAGCGACCGGGTGTGAACGACGGGCGGCACACCATCGAAGCCGACCTGGTGGTCGCGGCGGACGGCACGGACAGCGTCATCCGCCGCCAACTGGCCCCCGAGTCCCGGGTGGTCAGCTCCGGCTGCGCCGCCTGGCGTGCCGTCATCCCCTGGTACCGGGCGCCCCGGCTGCCCGCCGACCAGCCGATCGCCGGCGAGGTGCTGGGCGCGGGCTACCGCTTCGTGGCCGCCTCGCTGGGCGAGCGGGGCTCCTCGGGCGGCTCCACGCGCGGTGGCATCTACTGGGTGGCCACGGCGGCCGGCGCTCCCCGCCCGGAGCCGCCGGAGACCCAGCTCGCCCTCCTGCGCCGCTGGTACGCCGGCTGGCCTGCGCCGATCGGCGCGCTGCTCGACGCCACCGATCCGAGCGACCTCGTCCAGCAGGAGGTGCGCGAGCTTCGCCCGCTGCCGCGCGCGTACGGCTTCGGGGCCGGGCCGGGCGGCGTGGTGCTGCTCGGCGACGCGGCGCACGCCATGCCGCCGCACCTCGGGCAGGGCGCCTGCCTCGCGTTCGAGGACGCCGCCACCCTCGCCTCCCTGCTGCGCGAGGCCCGGCTACCCGACGCCGTGCAGACGTACGACCGGGTGCGCCGTCCCCGGGCGGCAACCGTGGTCCGGCAGACCCGGCGCATGTCCGCGGTGCTGCAGACCCGGGGCCGGTTGGCGCTGCGTGCCCGGGACGCCGCGCTCGGCACGATCAACTCGCGGCTGCTCTCCAGCGCCGCCGCCTCCGCGGCCCAGTGGCGTCCGCCGGCCTGACCGGCGGCGCTCAGGTGACCGCGCGCGCGGTTCTCGAAACCGGCGTCGGCCGGGCGGCTCAGGGAATCAGGGCAGCGGGTTCGGCGATGCAGGCGGTGCCGATGCGGCGGAAGCCGACCCGCAGGTAGACCCGGGCGATCTCCTCGCTGCCGGCGGAGAGGAAGACGAGCCCGGTCCCGGCGGCGAGCAGTTCCCGGGCGAGGGTGGCGGTCAGCGCGGCGCCCATTCCGCGTCGGCGGGCGGCCGGCAGGGTGGCCACTCCGGCGATCTCGGCGACGTCGTCCACGCGCATCGCCATGCCGCTGGCCAGCGCGCCCTCGGTCGGCGTGCCGGCCAGCGCGGAGATCCGCCGGCCGTCGGCGATGCGGGCCCGCTCCTCGTCGAGCGCGGCCACCTCCAGCTCGGTGACGGCCGCGTCCCGCTCGGCCGGTCCGGCCTCGCCGGGCGCGGTGCCGGGGACGCCGAACGCCACGGCCGCCACGGCCCGCCGGGCGGCCACGTCCGCGGCGAAGTCGGGCGAGTCCGCCGCCAGCACCCGCACGGGTACGTCGGAGAGCGTCGCCGGGTCGGGCAGGGCGGCCGGGTCGAGGACCATCAGCGGGGCCTCCAGCACGGACAGCCCGGCCGAGCGGGCCACCGCGAGCAGCTCCGGGGTCGTCTCGTGCACCCATTCGAAGGCCTCCGGCAGGCCCAGCTCGCGCTGGCGTTCCCGTACCGAGGTCACGTCGGCCAGCGACGGCGGCTCGGTGGCGTCGATCCGGGGGCGGGCGTAGAACGGCCAGCCGGCACCCTCGCGGACGAACAGCACCAACCCGCCGTGCTCCTCGACACCGGCCACGTCGCGGGGCACCGCGTCGTAGAAACGTTCCAACCGGTCGAAGACGTCCTTGCGCACCGAATCCACCGCGCGAGACTACACGTCCCAGACTCTGGACGGTGTGATCAATCTTGAGTGGCCTTGTGCCCCCAGCCCTAACGTAGACTCAATAGACCCACGGGCCGACGTCGTCCCCACCATGATCCAACCTGAGTGACGACAGGAGGCCCGGTGGCTCAGCCGTACGCGGATTCGACACAGCCGCACCCGCACAGCCCGCAGGCGTCCCCGACGCCCGGCACCCGCCCCGAGGCCCAGGGCCTCTACGACCCGGCGCAGGAGCACGACGCCTGCGGGGTGGCCTTCGTGGCGGACCTGTACGGCCGACGGTCCCATTCCGTCGTCGCCAACGGGCTCGGCGCGCTCTGCCGCCTGGACCACCGGGGCGCCCGGGGCGCGGAGCCCAACACCGGCGACGGCGCCGGCATCATGATCCAGGTGCCGGACGCGTTCCTGCGCGCCGTCGCCGAAGTACCGCTGCCGCCGGCCGGCGAGTACGCCACCGGCCTGGTCTTCCTGCCCGACGACGACGCCGCCGAGGCGCGCGCCCGTCGGGTGGTCGAGAAGTACGCGCTGGTCGAGGGCGCGGACCTGCTCGGCTGGCGGGACGTGCCGGTCGAGCTGGACGGGCTCGGCGACACCGCCCTGGCGGCCATGCCCCGGGTCCGGCAGGTCTTCGTGGCCGCGCACCGCCTCACCGACTCGCCCGCCGGGCCGGCCGGCTCCCCGCTGCGCGGCATCGAGCTGGACCGGGTGGCGTTCTGCCTGCGTAAGCAGGCCGAGCGGGAGACCGCCGAGCGGGGTGTGCCGGCGTACTTCCCGTCGCTGTCCAGCCGCACCATGGTCTACAAGGGCATGCTCACGCCCGACCAGCTGCCGGCGTTCTATCCGGATCTGCGCGACGAGCGGGTCGACAGCGCGATCGCGCTGGTGCACTCCCGCTTCTCCACGAACACGTTCCCCTCGTGGCCGCTGGCGCACCCGTACCGGTTCATCGCCCACAACGGCGAGATCAACACGATCCGCGGCAACCGGAACTGGATGCAGGCCCGCGAGGCGCTGCTGCGCTCGCCGAACGTGCCGGGCAACATCCGGCGCGTCTTCCCGGTCTGCACTCCCGCCGCCTCGGACTCGGCGAACTTCGACGAGGTGCTGGAGCTGCTGCACCTGGCCGGTCGGAGCCTGCCGCACGCGGTGCTCATGATGATCCCGGAGGCGTGGGAGAACGACCCCGGCATGCAGCCGGACAAGCGGGCGTTCTACCGCTTCCACGCGAGCCTCATGGAGCCGTGGGACGGCCCGGCGTCGGTCGCCTTCACCGACGGCGAGATCGTCGGCGCGGTGCTGGACCGCAACGGGCTGCGCCCGGGGCGCTGGTGGCAGACCGACGACGGTCTCGTGGTGCTGGGCTCCGAGGCGGGCGTGCTCGACCTCGACCCCGCCCACGTGGTGGCCAAGGGCCGGCTCCAGCCGGGCCGGATGTTCCTGGTCGACACCGTGGCCGGCCGGATCGTGCACGACGACGAGATCAAGTCCGAGTTGGCCGCCGCCGAGCCGTACGCGGAGTGGCTGCACGCCGGGCTGATCGAGCTGGACGACCTGCCGGCCCGCGAGCACACCGTCTACACCCACGACTCGGTGCGTCGCCGCCAGCAGACCTTCGGTTACACGCAGGAGGAGCTGAAGGTCCTGCTCGCGCCCATGGCGCGTACCGGCGCGGAGCCGCTGGGCTCGATGGGCACGGACACCCCGATCGCGCCGCTGTCGACGCGGCCGCGACTGCTCTACGACTACTTCCACCAGCTCTTCGCACAGGTCACCAATCCGCCGCTGGACGCCATCCGCGAGGAGCTGGTGACCAGCCTGGCGTCGACGATCGGGCCGGAGGGCAACCTGCTCGACCCGACCGCGGCGAGCTGCCGGCAGATCGTGCTGCCACACCCGATCATCGACAACGACGAGCTGGCGAAGATCCTCTCCATCGACGAGGACGGTGACCTGCCCGGCTTCAAGGCCGTTCGGGTCTCCGGCCTGTACCGCCTGCGCGACGGCGCGGCCGGGATCAAGGCGCGGCTGATCGAGATCTGCCGGCACGTCTCCGAGGCCATCGAGGACGGCGTGCGCATCCTGGTGCTCTCCGACCGGGACTCCAACGCCGATCTCGCGCCGATCCCGTCGCTGTTGCTCACCGCCGCCGTGCACCAGCACCTGGTCCGTGAGCAGACGCGTACGCAGGCGGCGCTGATCGTGGAGTCCGGCGACTGCCGCGAGGTGCACCACGCGGCGGTCCTGATCGGGTACGGCGCGGCGGCGGTCAACCCGTACCTGGCGTTCGAGTCCGTGGAGGACATGATCACCACGGGCGCGCTCGCCGGGGTCGAGCCGGCCGCGGCGGTGCGCAACTACGCCAAGGCACTCGGCAAGGGCGTCCTCAAGATCATGTCCAAGATGGGCATCTCGACGGTCTCCTCGTACTGCGGCGCGCAGGTCTTCGAGGCGGTCGGCCTGGACAGCCGGCTCATCGACAGGTACTTCCGGGGCACCCCGAGCCGGATCGGCGGCGTCGGGCTGGCCGGTGTGCACGCCGAGGTGGCCGCGCGGCACGCGCTGGCCTGGCCGCCGGCGGGCACCGCCGACTCGGACCGGCTGGAGGTCGGTGGCGAGTACCAGTGGCGTCGCGAGGGTGAGCTGCACCTGTTCAACCCGGAGACGGTCTTCCTGCTCCAGCACGCCACCCGTAGCCGGCAGTACGACGTCTTCCGCCAGTACACGTCAAAGGTGGACGAGCTCGCCGCGCAGGCCGGCTCGCTGCGCGGCCTGTTCACCCTGCGCACCGGGGTCCGTCCGCCGGTGCCGATCGAGGAGGTCGAGCCGGCCACCGAGATCGTCAAGCGGTTCGCCACCGGCGCCATGTCGTACGGCTCGATCTCGGCCGAGGCCCACGAGACGCTCGCCATCGCGATGAACCGCCTCGGCGGCAAGTCCAACACGGGCGAGGGCGGCGAGGACGTCGACCGGCTGCACGACCCGCTGCGCCGCTCCTCGGTCAAGCAGATCGCCAGCGGCCGGTTCGGCGTGACCAGCGAATACCTGGTCAACGCCGACGACCTCCAGATCAAGATGGCCCAGGGCGCGAAGCCCGGCGAGGGCGGCCAGCTACCCGGCAACAAGGTCTGGCCGTGGATCGCCCGTACCCGGCACGCCACCCCCGGCGTCGGCCTCATCTCGCCGCCGCCGCACCACGACATCTACTCGATCGAGGACCTGGCGCAGCTCGTGCACGACCTGAAGTGCGTCAACCCGGCGGCCCGGGTGCACGTCAAGCTGGTCAGCGAGGTGGGCGTCGGCACCGTCGCCGCGGGCGTGGCCAAGCTCAAGGCCGACGTCATCCTGATCTCCGGTCACGACGGTGGCACGGGCGCGTCGCCGATGAACTCGCTCAAGCACGCCGGCACCCCGTGGGAGCTGGGCCTGGCCGAGGCGCAGCAGACGCTGCTGCTCAACAAGCTGCGGGACCGGGTCACCGTGCAGGTCGACGGCCAGCTCAAGACAGGCCGGGACGTCCTGGTCGCGGCGCTGCTCGGGGCCGAGGAGTTCGGCTTCGCGACCGCGCCGCTGATCGTCTCGGGCTGCGTGATGATGCGGGTCTGCCACCTGGACACCTGCCCGGTCGGCATCGCCACCCAGAACCCGGTGCTGCGTGAGCGGTACACGGGCACCCCGGAGTTCGTCGAGAACTTCTTCCTGTTCCTCGCCGAGGAGGTCCGGGGATACCTGGCCGAGCTGGGCCTGCGGTCCATCGAGGAGGCGATCGGGCAGAGCGAACTGCTCGACGTGGCCCCGGCGCTGTCGCACTGGAAGGCCCACGGGCTCGACCTGGCCCCCGTCCTGCACCTGCCGGAGCTGCCCGCCGACACCGTCCGACGCGGGGTCCGCGCCCAGGACCACGGCCTGGAGCACGCCCTGGACAACGAGCTGATCGCGCTGGCCGCCCCGGCGTTCGCCGAGGGCGCCCCGGTGCGGGTCGAGGTGGCGGTGCGCAACGAGCACCGCAGCGTCGGCGCGATGCTCGGTGGCGAGGTGACCCGCCGCTTCGGCGGCGACGGCCTGCCCGAGGACACCATCGAGTTCGTGTTGCACGGCACCGCCGGCCAGTCGTTCGGCGCGTTCCTGCCGAGGGGCGTCACCCTGCGGCTGCACGGCGACGCCAACGACTACGTGGGCAAGGGCCTCTCCGGCGGACGCATCGTCGTCCGTCCGGACGCCGCCGCGCCGTTCCTCGACCCCGACGCCGAGCCGGGGCAGCGCGCGGAGGACCAGATCATCGCCGGCAACACCATCCTGTACGGCGCGACGGCGGGCGAGGTCTTCCTGCGCGGTCGGGTGGGGGAGCGGTTCGCGGTGCGCAACTCCGGCGCGGTCGCCGTCGTCGAGGGTGTCGGCGACCACGGCTGTGAGTACATGACCGGCGGCACCGTGGTGGTGCTCGGCGCGACCGGCCGCAACTTCGCCGCCGGCATGTCGGGCGGGACCGCGTTCGTGCACCGGTTGGACCGGTCCCGGGTGAACGCGGAGCTGGTCGACCTGGCGCCGCTGCGCGAGCAGGAGCAGACGCTGCTGCACGAGCTGGTCCAGCGGCACGTCGCCGAGACCGGTTCGGCGGTCGCCGAGGAACTGCTCAAGCGCTGGCCCGAGGCGGTGGCCGAGTTCACCGCCGTGGTGCCCCGCGACTACCGCCGGGTGCTGGAGATCATGAAGGCCGCCGAAGCCGCCGGCCACGACGTCGACGACGCGGTCATGAGCGCGCTCAGCGCGCCGGCCGCGTCCGTGCCGCCCGCGCCGCGGGCGGCCACCCCGGAGGTGGCCCGTGCCTGACCCGAACGGTTTCCTGCGTTACGACCGGCGTCTGCCGGCCCGCCGTCCGGTGCCGGTGCGGATCAGCGACTGGCGGGAGGTCTACCCGCCGGCCGGTGAGGAGCTGGTCCGCGAGCAGGCCACCCGGTGCATGGACTGCGGCATCCCGTTCTGCCACGACGGCTGCCCGCTGGGCAACCGCATCCCGGACTGGAACGACCTGGTACGGACCGGCAACTGGGACGCCGCCGTGGAGTCGCTGCACGCCACCAACAACTTCCCGGAGTTCACCGGGCGGCTCTGCCCGGCGCCCTGTGAGGCGGCGTGCGTGCTCGGCATCGCCGGCGGCCAGCCGGTGACGATCAAGCAGGTCGAGGTGGAGATCGCCGACGCGGCCGCCGCCCGCGGGTTCACCCCGCGCCCGATCCCGACGCCGTCGGGCCGGTCGGTCGCCGTGGTCGGCTCCGGGCCCGCCGGTCTCGCCGCCGCCCAGCAGCTCGCCCGCGCCGGTCACGCCGTGACGGTGTACGAGCGCGACGACGCGATCGGTGGCCTGCTCCGGTACGGCATCCCCGACTTCAAGTTGGAGAAGCGGCACATCGACGCCCGGTTGGCCCAGCTCACCGCCGAGGGGGTGCGCTTCCGCACCGGCGTGCACGTCGGTGTCGACGTCACCGCCGAGCAGTTGCGCGCCGAGCACGACGCGGTACTGCTGGCCTGCGGCGCGTTGCAGGGCCGGGACACTCCCGAGACGCCGGGGCGGGCGCTTCGGGGCGTACACCAGGCGATGTCGCACCTGGTCGCGGCGAACCGGGCGGTCGCGACCGCGACCACCGAGGAGGCCGCCGAGCGTCGGTTGGCGCGGGCGGTGCTGCCGGACGGCACCCCGATCGACGCGGCCGGCAAGCACGTGGTGATCATCGGTGGCGGTGACACCGCAGCGGACTGCCTCGGGGTCGCGCACCGGCAGGGCGCCGCCGGTGTGCACCAGCTCGACCTGTACCCGCAGCCGCCGACCGAGCGCGACGAGGCCCGGGATCCGTGGCCGACCTGGCCGTGGCTCCTGCGCAACTACCCGGCGCACGAGGAGGGCGGAGAGCGGGTCTTCGCCGTGGCGGTGCAGGAGTTCGTGGACGACGGCACCGGTCAGGTGCGTGCGGTACGGATCGCCGAGGTGACGGTCGAGAAGGTGGACGGCCGGCGGGTGCTGACCGTGGTGCCGGGCTCCGAGCGGGAGTTGCCCGCCGACCTGGTGCTGCTGGCGATCGGGTTCGAGGGCACCGAGCAGCAGCCGCTGTTGGAGCAGTTCGGGGTGGCCCGCAACGCCCGGGGCGCTATCGACGCCCGGGACGACTGGCAGACCGACGCGGACGGCGTGTTCGTGGCCGGGGACATGCACCGGGGGGCCTCGCTGATCGTGTGGGCCATCGCCGAGGGGCGCGCGGCGGCCGCCGCGATCCACGGTTACCTCGGTGGTGTCGGCGCGCTGCCCGCGCCGGTCGGGCCGGCCGCGCAGCCGCTGGCCGCCCGTTGAGCTGAGGGGGGTCCGGTCGGCGCGGCGGCGAGTCGCCGTGCCGACCGGACATTCCCCGAGGTGAGACCCTTCACAAATATGGGCAAAAAGGTTTGAGCCGGCAAGACTTGTCGGCTGCCGAACCGCGCCGCGATCGGCGAACCGTTCTGTCGTCGATCGCTGGAGGTCGTCGTGGCCACGGGTGCCACCTTCGCCGCGCTGCGCCACCGTAACTACCGGATCTGGGCGCTCGCCGGTTTCGTCTCCGTCATCGGGACCTGGATGCAGGTGCTCGGAGTCAACTGGTACGTGCTGAAGGAGACCGGCTCGGCGACCTCGATGGGCGTGGCCGTGCTGCTCCAGGCGGCCCCCACGCTGCTGCTGAGCGTCTGGGGCGGGGTGCTGGCAGATCGCCTTCCCGCCCGTCCGCTGCTGATCACCGCCCAGGTGGCCCACGCCGCGTTCGCCGCGGGCCTCGCGGCGGTCGCCCTCACCGGGGTCGGCGGCCTCCCGCTGATCTTCGCGATCTCGCTGGCCAGCGGCGCTGTCTCGGCGATCGAGGGGCCGGTCATGGGCCGCTGGTCCTCGACCCTCGTTGATCGCGAGACGCTGGGCAACGCGCTGGCGCTCGGTTCGCTCACCAACTCCGCCGGACGCATCCTCGGCATGAGCCTCGGGGCCGTCGGCGTCGCCGTAGTCGGTCCGGCACTGCTCTTCGGCATCAACGCGGCGAGTTTCGCCGCCGTGGTGGTGGCGCTGTTCGCCGTACGGCCGGGGGCCGTGGCCGACGCGGTGGCTGCCGGTGGCCCGACCCGCCACGGTGTCCGCGCCGGGTTCTCCTACCTGCGTGGCCAACCGGTCCTGCTGCTCGCGCTCGCCCTGTCGTTCGTGTTGGGCAGCCTCGGTCGCAACTACCAGGTGACGATGGCGGCGATGAGCGACGGCCCGCTGGCCGCCGGCGCCTCCGGCTACGGCCTGCTGTCCACGGTGTTCGCGGTCGGGACGGTGGTGGGCGCGCTCGCCGCCGCACGCCGGCGGTCGCTGAGCTACGGGACCCTGGTCGGCGCCGGCCTGCTGGCCAGCGGTCTGCAGATCGTCGCGGGTCTCGTCCCGGGCGTCTGGAGCTTCGCCGCGGTGATCCTCCCGATCGCCGCCGCCGCGGTCGTCATCGACACCACCGTCGGCACCCGCGCCCAACTCGACACCGATGGCGCGATGCGCGGCCGGGTGCTCGCCGCGCTCGCGGTCACCGGCTCGGTCTCCGCCGCGGTCGGCGCCCCGCTGCTGGGCTGGCTGGCCGAGCATGCCGGTCCACGGCAGACGCTCGTCCTGGCCGGCTCGGTCGCCGCGATCGCCACCACGGCGGCGGCGATCGCCCTGGACCGGCAACACGGCCGCGCCGCGCCCCTCACGCTGGTCGTGCCACGGCCGCGCCATCCGGTACGGCGAGCGGCGTGGCGGGCGGCCCGCGTCGTACGGCCCGCCGGCGCGGTGTGCGTCGTCGCCACCGGTGGCACCGCCCCGCGTCCGCTCCGACTGGGCGAGCTGGCCCTCGCGGGCGAGACCGCGCGGCACTGAGACAGCGGTCACCGCTTCCGGGACCGGGCGACACGAAGATCATCGTTACGCTGCGATCATGGACAACGAGGAGCGGTTGCGGCGTACCCGCCGGTGGCTGTGGATCGTGCTGATCGGCCTCTTCCTGAGCGGGGCCACCGCGTTTCCACTGGAGATCGAGGTGCGCTGGCTGCTGCGCGCGCTGGACCCGCTCGCCGGCCAGTTCCCCGCGCTCGTCGCCTGGATCGAACGGGTCCACACCGGTCTGGTGACGGCGGACCGGGACTACCCGTTCCTGCTCTACGGCACCGACTGGCTGGCCTTCGCCCACCTGGTGCTGGCGGTGGCGTTCTGGGGGCCGCTGCGGGACCCGGTGCGCAACGTCTGGGTGGTGCAGGTCGGCATGATCGCCTGCGCGGGGATCATCCCGCTGGCGCTGATCTGCGGCCCGATCCGGGACATCCCGTGGTTCTGGACGCTCGTCGACCTGTCCTTCGCGGTCGGGGCGTTCCCACCGCTCTGGTTCGCCTACCGACACATCCGCGCCGTCGAGGCGAGCACGGCCGCGGCGGCGGGGTCCCCGGCGACCGTGGACCGTTCGGTGGCGCCGGCGTCCTGAGCCGCCCTCCTGAACCGGTCGCTGGTGACGACTCCGGCCCGGGGGCCAGCCATCTCCACGCGCCCTTTGCTCTGCTTCACTCCACGCAACACCGCACGTCCGACAGTCGGATGACCGGTGTTGCCTCCGTTGAAGCAGAGCAAAGGAAGCGTGGGGGAGGGCGACCGGGGACGGCGGTGGCCGGGGAGATCGCGCCGGCAGACCAGCGGGGACGCCGGAAGGCCCGCCGCCGGGGCGACGGGCCTTCCGGTGACGGATGCCGCTAGTGCGACAGCAGGCGGTGCGCCTCGTGGGACTCGCGGATCTTGGACCAGGACTTCGGCTCGGCCGGCGGCGTGGCCTTGCGTGCGGCGCTGGCCACGTCGGGACGGCCGGCGGTGAACAGCCAGGTGGTGAAGAGGTCGTCCAGGTCCAGACCGGAGATCCGTTCGGCCAGGGCCTGGAACTGCTCGATGGTGCCGTTGCCGTACCGGTGTTCGGCCGTCCACGCCGGCAGGATCGCGAAGAACGCGTCGTCGCCGACGGCCAGCCGGAGCTGGTGCAGCGTCATCGCGCCCCGGTCGTACACCGCGTCGTCGAAGATCCGGTCGGCGCCCGGGTCACCGGGCAGCACCTGCCAGAAGTCGTCCTCGGCGGGGTAGCTGGCGTAGGTGAAGTCGAAGACCTCCTGCGCGGTACCCTCGCCCTGCTCCTCCGACCAGAGCCACTCGGCGTACGAGGCGAAGCCCTCGTTCAGCCAGATGTTGCGCCACTCGGCCACCGAGACCGAGTCGCCGAACCACTGGTGGGCGTTCTCGTGGGCCACCACGTACGTGTTGGCGCCGCGCCGCCAGAAGCCCGGCCCGTACACCGGGCGGGTCTGCGTCTCCAGGGCGAAGCCGATGCCGTCCACCGGGCCGGCCACGCCACCCTGCGCCTCGAACGGGTATGGGCCGAAGATCCCGCTCTCCCAGTCGACGATCTCACCGGTGCGCTCGACGCTGGCCCGCGCGGCCGGCCCGAGCGCGCCCAGCGACGTGCTGTACGCGTTGATCACCGGCTGGCCGCCCGGCGTGGTGTCGGTGACGATGTCGTACTCGCCGATGGCCATGAACGCCAGGTAGGGCGCGGTGGGGGAGGTGGTCCGCCAGATCCACCGGGTGCGGTTGCCGGCCTCGGCCAGCGGCGGCCTCGGCTGCACGCCGTTGCTGATCACCTCGAGGCCGGTAGGCACCGACACGGAGATGTCGAAGGTCGCCTTGTCCAGCGGGTGGTCGTTGCTCGGGAACCACCACCACGCCGACTCGGGCTCGTTGACCGCGAGCGCCCCGTCGTCGGTACGCGTCCAGCCGGTGTAGCCGCCGACCAGGGTCTCCGACGGGACGCCGCCGTAGCGCACCACGATGGTGAGCTGCTGGCCCCGGCTGATGGTGCGGGTCGGGGTGACGACCAGTTCGTGAGTGCCCGCGGTGCTGGTGCCGGCCTCCCACCCGTTGACCCGCACCGACTCGACGTCGAGCAGGAAGTCCAGGTTGAACGCCGAGAGATCCTGCGTCGCGGTGGCGAGGATCGTGGTGGTGCCGGTGAGCCGGTCGGTGGCCGGGTCGTAGCGCAGCCGGACGTCGTAGTGCGAGACGTCGTAGCCACCGTTGCCGTAGTCGGGGTAGTAGGTGTCGCCCAGCCCGGGCGCGCCGGGTTGCGGCGCGGCGGTGACGACCGGTCGGCCCCAGGCCGTCGGGGCGGCTGCGGCGGGCGGGCCGGTGAGCATGGTGCCGGCGGTGGTGAGGGTCAGGGCGGCGGTGGCCGCCGTGAGGACTCGACGCACGGGGTGGACTCCCTCCATCGGGTGTTCGCACCGCAAACCTAATCGACAACTGTGAACGTCGCTGGCCTGCCGCGCGGGGGGAGGCGTCGTCGCCACGATCGGAAAGCGGGGGTCGGTTGCTGTCCCGGCGTCACCGCTGTCCGTTAGGGTTTGCGCGAACCGGACGGCCGTGGCGTGGGAGGCGATGGGTGGGCAGGCTCGCGTCGGCGTACGGGCAGGCGGTCACCGCCCACCGGGCGGCCCGTACCCATCTGGACGCGGCCCGGGCCGTGCTCGGCGCGACGCCGCCTTCGACGCCCCGCGCCGGTGGGGCCGACCTCGTCGCCCGGCTCGCGCGCCTCGGTGGCGCACTGGCCACACCGACTCCCGGCGTCGCCACCCTGACCGACGACCCGGTCGCGGTTCGCGTCGGCGAGGCCTCCACCGAGGACGGCGGCTTCGCCGTGCTGGTGCCACTCGGCGGCGGCCACCACCTGGCACTGGACACCGACGCCCGGGACGGGCGGGTCGCCGCGTTGCTGCGGGCGGTGGTGCTGCGGCTCGTGGCCACCGCGCCGCCCGGCCGGGTCCGGGTCGCCGGCATCGACACCGCCGCGCTGGGCGCGACCTTCGGCCCGCTGCGCCCGCTGCTCGACGCCGGAGTGCTCGACCCGTCGGCCACCAGCGAGGCCGAGGTGACCGCCCTGCTGGACGCCGCCGAACGGCACGCCCGCGCCGCCCAGCACGCCGAGCCCACCACCCGGCAGTTACTGCTGGTCGTCGCCACCGCCGCGCCCGCGCCACGCGAGCTGGCCCGACTCGCCGCGCTCACCCACGCCGGTCCGGCCGCCGCCGTCTGCGTGCTCCTCGCCGGCCATCCGTCCCGGCTGCCCGGCGAGACGTCGCCGCCGCTGGGCAGCACCACCGCCATCCGGCTCAGCGACGGGTACGCGCACGTCGGCGACCCGCCCGGCGCCCCGTTCAGCGCCGACGGCAGCGGCCTCGCCGCCCCCGTGCTGCTCGACGGCGACCCGCCGCCGGCCTCGGTCCGCGCGCTCGCCGAGCACGTCGGCGCCGCCGCCCGCCGCGCCGACGCGCTGCCCTTCGCCGCGCTGCTGCCCGAGCGGCGCTGGGCCGAGTCCTCGGCCAACGGCCTGCGCACCGTCGTCGGCCGGGCCGGCGCCACGCCGCTGACGGTCGCCTTCGACGATGTCACCCCGCACTGGCTGGTCGGCGGGCGGACCGGCGCGGGCAAGACGGTCTTCCTCCTCGACGTCCTGTACGGGTTGGCCGCGCGGTACTCGCCCGCAGACTTGCAGCTCTACCTGCTCGACTTCAAGGAGGGCGTGAGCTTCAGCGAGTTCGTGCCCACCGGCCGCGACCCGTCCTGGCTGCCGCACGCCCGCGCGGTCGGCATCGAGTCCGACCGCGAGTACGGCCTGGCAGTGCTGCGGGAGTTGCGCCGCGAGGCACAGCGGCGGGCCACCGCGTTGAAGCGGCACGGCGTCACCAAGCTCGCCGACCTGCCAAGAGACAGCCCGTTGCCGCGCATCGTGGCCGTCATCGACGAGTTCCACGTGCTCCTGGCCGGCAACGACGCCCTGGCCCGCGAATCGGTCGACCTGCTGGAGGAGCTGGCCCGCAAGGGCCGCTCGTACGGCATCCACCTGGTGCTGGCCAGCCAGAGCATGACCGGGATCGAGGCGCTCTACGGTCGGGCGGAGGCGATCTTCGGGCAGTTCGCCCTGCGGGTGGCGTTGCCCGGCGGTGGCGGCGTCCTCGACCAGCTCAACGATGCCGCCGCGGCCCTACCCATCGGCGCCGCCGTCATCAACACCGCCGCCGGCGCGGTCGGCGCCGACACCGTCGTGCGCTTCCCCGACGCGCACGCCGCCGCCGGGGACCTCGCCGCGCTGCGCCACGAGCTGTGGCAGGCCCGGCCGCCGGGCTCGCGGGCACCGGCGGTCTTCAAGGGGTACGAGGCGGCCCGTGTCGAGGACGATCCCACCTTCGCCGGGCTGCGTCCCGGTGGCCGACGCCCCATGGCGCTGGTCGGCCGGACCGTCGACGTGCACGGCACCACCGCGCTGTTCCTCATGGACACCACCCCCGGCCGGCACCTCGCCGTCGTCGGCACCGCACCGGCCGGCGCGGACGTGCTGCGCGCCGCCGCGCTGAGCCTGGCCCGTCAACACACTCCCGGTGACGTCCGGTTCCAGGTGGCCTCCCTGGTCACCGCCGCCGACCCGGTCGCCGCCGAGACCGAGGCCACGCTGCGGGCCGCCGGTCATCAGGTGCACCGCCTCGACGCGGCCGGGCTGCGCGACCGGATCGCCGCGTTGGCCGCCGAGCCGGCCGGCCGGGAATACCTGGTGGTGTTCGGGATGGACGCCGCCGCGCCGGTACTCGGTGCGGCCGACCCGGTGACGTTCCGCTCCGGCCTGGACGACCTGCGGGCCGTGCTGCGCCAGGGGCCCGCCCAGGGCGTGCACCTGCTGGGCTGGTGGCGTGGCCTGCGCCGGCTCTCCGACGACCTCGGCGGCACCCAGAACCGCGACGACGTCGCCTGCCTCGTCGCGCTCAACGTGCCCGGCGCGGAACTGGCCCTGCACCTCGGCGTGCACGACCTGGCGTACACGCCCCGCGCCGACCGGGCGCTGCTGGTCGACCGGCACGACCAGCGGACCAGGCTGATCGTGCCGTTCGCCCGCGAAGGGCACGAGCCGGACGGGGAGCGCTGACGGTGTCCTTCGAGGAGTACGCGGCGCTGGCCCGACAGCTCGCCGAGCACCGCCGCGCCGATGAGCGGGACGCCGCCGCCGAATCCGCGCGCCGCCGCGACCTGCACGCCGCCGCCGATTACCTGCACCAGCGGCTGACCGCCCAGGGGCAGCGTCTCGACCAGCTCGGTCGCGCGATCGGCGTCGACCAGCCACCGACGCCCGAGGCCTCCGCTGCCCCACCCGGCCCGTCGACCCCGCCAGGCCCACCGAGCAGCCCTTGGGCCCCGCCTGGCCCGCCATTTCCGCCCGGCCCATCGGCCCCGCCGAGCCCATCGGCCCCGCCCGGCCCATCGGCTGCGAACGGCCCGCCGGCCGCGCCGAGCCCGTGGGCCCCGGCCGGCCCGTCGGCTGCGACCGGCCCGTCGGCCGGGCCCGGATCGGGAGACGAGGATTCCGCCGGCGCAGCCGGCGTGCCGGGGCGGTCGGGTGTCGGGGCGTACCCCGAGCTGCCGGCAGGCCAGGCGCGGCTGGCGCTGCCGACGGCGGTGAGCCCGGCGGGCGGCGGGGTGCCGACGCAGCGCGCGGCGGCGGTCGACCCGGTGGTGGAGCTGGAGTTGGCCCGGCGGATGGCCGACGAGGCCGACCGGCACGGGCAGCAGGCCGAGCTGCTGGCCCAGCGGCCGACGCTGCTGCCGACGTGGACGCCGCTCGCGCGGGCCGTCGCCGTCTACGCGGCCTGCGGGGCGGCGGCCGGGGTGTTCATGCTGACGCTGGTGCTCGCCTCCGGGATCGGGCTGGTCGACGGCTTCACCCTCGGCGCGTGGATCTGCGCGGGCCTGCCGGCGCTGGCGTTCTTCGCGGGCTATCTGGTGTTGGGGCGGTGGGGGAAGCCCGCCATGGTCGCCGGTACGCCGCCGCGTTACCTGCCGCTCGGGTTCGCGATCTGCTTCCTGCTGGTGCCGTTGGGCTACTGCGCCTACCTGGTGCTGTTCCGCGCCCTTCGCTGAACCCCGTCCCGCCGCAGCTCGGTCAGCTCGTGGTTTAGCAGGTCGGCCAGTCGCTCGAACCGGTCGGGCCGATTCTGGCGGGTGATTCCCCGGCTGGGCATCTCGACCGTCATCAACAGGTACAGGTGCAGGCGGTACAGGCTGAGCCGACGCAGCGTGGAATCGTCGAAGACCACCGGATCGCTGGCGGCCGCCTGGTAGCCCCGCAGGAACGGGTTGTCCGGTTCGTCCTCGACCCGCCGGTAGATCAGGGGCGACACCAGGTCCATCAGCGGGTCGCCGAAGAGGAACCGTTCGCCGTCGACGATCCCGCGCAGGTGCAGGTTGCCGTCGGCTCCGGCTCCGGCTCCGGCTCCGAGTCCAGCTCCGGCTCCGGGTTCGGGTTCGGGTTCGGCGAGCACGTTGCCGTCCCAGCCGTCGAAGTGCAGCAGCGCCGGCCGGCGTACCTCGTCCAGTATCGACGCGTACCGCTCGGGCAGTTCCCGGATCCGCTCCGGCGAGGTGGGCAGCGGCACGTCCCAGTCCGCCGCGTCGGCCAGCAGCCCGTCGAGCATGCCGGTGAAGGCCTCGCGCCACGTCGCGCCGCTCGCTCGGCCACCGTCGTACCCGTAGCGGTCGCCGCTGACCCGGTGCAGCGCGGCGATCGCGGCTCCGAACTCGTACCGGGCCGGGGCGTCGTCGAGGTGCTGTTCCGACTCTGCCCACTCCCGCAGCGAACAGCCGGGGATGCGGCCGCTGACCAGCCACTCGCCGAGGTCCGGATCGTCACCGTGGTGCAGCAACGGCGGCACGGGCACCTGCGGCGCGTGGGTGGACACCAGGCGGAGGTACCGCGCCTCGGCCGCGCAGAGGCCCTGCTCGTAACGCAGCAGCGGTATGTCGGGCCGGGGCGCGACCTTCAGCACCACCTCGCGCCCGTCGTCGAGCGCCACCCACCACACCGTCGCGAAGCCACCTCCCGTGATCGGCCCGCAATCCGTCATCGCGTGGCCCGCCCCGAAGGACGCCTGCACGTAGCGACGCACCTGATCGTGGTCCAGTGGCCGCTGCGTGCGGCTCAGCGCTTCCACCCCGGCGTACCTTCCTCCCCGTCGTGACGCCCGCCAGAGTGCCAGATTCGTCCTAAAGTCACCGTCCTGGTGCGCCGGGCTGGCGTCTCTTGATCACTTGATGCGTACCAGTTCGTCGAGCGCCTGCGGGGACTGGTGACCATCAAGTGATCTCCGCGAGCGGCGTCCCGCAGCTCACGATCGGGCGATAGGGCGGTCGCGCGCTGTGCGCGGATCTCGTACGCTCCCTTGTGGTCTCCGCCGGTGCGGTGGTGGAGGCGATGGTCGACCGTGGGGAGGGCGCGCGTGAGCGCAGCACAGATCATCGCGAGGTTGGCGGCGGCGTCGCAGAAGCTCGAAGAGGCGAAGGCCAAGACCGCGGCGGCGGCGCAGGATGCGGCCGAGGCGCGATCCCTCGTGGCCGGCGCTCTGGAGGGCGTGGCGGCCGGCCCTCTCGTCGGCATGATCGACGCGTACCGCCAGGCGTTAGCGCAGGCCTCCCAGGGCGGCGAGCCGGCAAAGCAGCACGTCCAGGAGACGATCGCCAAGGTCCGCGCGCTGGGAAACTGACCACGCGTCGCTAGCCTGGCTCGTTCACCGAACGGCTAGCGACGCGAGCATTCCGGGTGGCGGTCAGCGGGTGATGCGGATCTCGCCGTCGAAGCGCGGCGAGTAGTCGCAGTCGATCTCGGTGCACAGCTCGATGCCCCCGTTGACGAGCGCGATGCCCCGGTTGAAGGCGTAGCCTCCGGCCTCCGCGTAGACCCGGCCGGTCACGGCTTGCGCCGACCCGGTGCAGTAGACGGGCGCCCAGCCGCTGCCGTACGCGACGTGGTTGTCGGAGCGCTGCCGCAGACTGAATTCTGCGCCGCCGTTCCGACCGGATTCGCAGGTCACGGTGATGGTGATGTCGACGGCGACGCCGCGTGCGACCAGTTTCGCCGAGGTGACCTCGACGGTGGTGGCCGCGCTCGCCGGTGTCGGTACGAGCAGCGCGAACAGGGACATGCAGAGCAGGGCGATGGTGGTGGCGATACGGCGCACGGCGGTCCTCCTCGATGGAGTGGGTGCGTTTCCACGGTCACCGTAGCCATCGCCGGTAATCGCCACCATCGATCGATCGTGGGGTGCTGGGCGGCCGTCGGGTGGGGGTGGACGGGCGAGCGTGATGCCGGTGAGTCATCTTGATGACGCACAGGCATCAGAGACTCAGGAGACATCGCTCCCCGGCAAACCGAGCGGCCGCGCAACGGCCCGGCGAAGATCAGGCCCGCGCGGCGGTCAGGCCCGCGCGGCGGTCAGGCCCGCGCGGCGGTCAGGCCCGTGAGCGGGGCAGGCAGCACTTCTTGTACTTGGTGCCCGAGCCGCACCAGCAGGCGTCGTTGCGGCCCGGCGGCCAGGAGGTGATGCCCGCGTCGTCGAGGCTGTCGGCGTACTCGTCGAGGGTCTCCTCGTCGATGGTGTCGGTGCCCGCGAAGGCCGCCAGAGCTTCGACGCTGCCCGTCACGACACCAAGGCCGCCGCCGCCGAGCCCGGACGCGTCGACGAGGGCGCGCTCGATCTGGGCGCGGTGCTCGTCCCAGGTGCTCGGATAGCTGTCGGCCAGGGCCGGCCAGCGCGCCAGCAGCGCGTCGAACTCCGGCTTCGGCCAGAACAGCAGCGTCGCCGGACCGTCGTCGAGGGCGTCGGCGGCGTGGCTTGTGGCGGCGCGCAGCCGGTCGGCGAGGTTGTCGTGCTCGTCGTGCGGCAGGCCCAACTCTTCGCGCAGGTCGTGCCGCCGCTGGGCCAACCCGTAGATCATTGCGGCGGCGGTGTCCTGGGCGTCCTCGGACTCGTGCTGGTGGGTGCGGCTGCGGTCCACCATCGCGTCGAGTGCCGCGGTGAGCCACTCGACCGCCGTCTCGGCGTGACCGGACTCGGTCAACTCGTCGACCAGGTGCACGCCGTCGGGGTCGGTCTCCAGCAACGGACGCAGCTCGGACAACTCCGCCAGGCCCTCGTCGACTCGGCCGAGGCGCAGCAGCAGGCCGCCGCGTACGGCGCGGACGTACGTGTTGTCGTCGGGCTGTTCGGCGATGGCGCGGGTGGCCAGGGCGAGCGCGTCGGCCAGGTCACCCGCCTGCTCCAGGATGTCGGCGGCGACCAGCAGGGCGTACCCGGTGTCGGCGGGGTCGGCGACCCGGCCCTCGTCGACGGCGCTCACCAGCTCGGTGACCAGCGCTGCCGGGTCGGGGCTGGTCGGTCCGATAGCGCCGATCTCGTCGATACGGTCGGCGGTGAGCAGGTCGGGCATGGCACATCCTGACGAACGACGGGTGACGACCGGCCAGCGTACTCCGACACACGGCGCAGCCCGGGCGGCGAACCGCCCGGGCTGCGACGCGTGCCTCAGCGGGTGGCCGGCATGGTGGCGAACTCGCCGCCTAGTTCGGACTCGACGATCGTCGTGGCGGACGGCCGGCGACCGGCCGACGCCCGCCGGGCGGACGGGACGGCGAGGGCCGCGAGCGCGGCGGCGAGGGCGATCGCCGTGAGGAGGAGAAACCCCGCCGTGAAGCCGGCCTCCCGGGGTAGGCCGCTGGCCTGCGGGTGGGCGGTGATCACGCCGCTGACCACGGCCGCGCCGATCGCGCCGCCGATGGTACGGATGTTGGCGTTCATGCCGGTCGCCACGCCGGTCTGGCTGGCGGGCACGCTGGCGACGATGAGGTTGGCCATCGACGCGAAGGCCAGGCCGATGCCGAGGCCGACCAGGCCACCGGCGACGGCGACCTCCCAGCGGGTGGCGTGCGCGGCGGCGAGCATCGCCGACGCCGCCACGTTGAACGCCGCGCCGGTGGCGAGCTGCGCCTTGGCGCTGAACACGGCCTGGAGCCGGCCGGCGAGGATGCCCGCGACGAACATCGCGACCAGCATCGGCAGCATGAGCAGACCGGCCTGGCTGATGCTGGCGCCGAAGCCGTAACCGGCCGCGGTCGGAGTCTGCACGAACTGGGGCAGGAACGCGTACACGGAGAACATCGATCCGCCGTAGAGCAGGGCGACCAGGTTGGTGGTCCAGACGCCGGGCAGGCGCATCATCCGCATGTCGATCAGCGGGTTGGCCGAGCGCAGTTCGGCGGTCAGCCAGCCGGCCAGCAGCACCACGGCGAGGGCGAGTAGGCCGAGCACCCGGGTGCTGGTCCAGCCCCAGGCCGCGCCCTGGCTGATCGGCAGGAGCAGCGCGACCAGCCAGCCGGAGAGCAGCAGGGTGGCCCGCCAGTCGATCCGGCCCGGGGTACGCACCGGGGACTCGGGGATGAACAGGTACGCGGCGACGGCGGTCAGCCCCACCACGACCAGCGGGATCCAGAACAGCCACCGGTAGTCCAGCGCGGTGACGATCGGGCCGGCCAGCACGACGCCCAGGCCACCGCCGGCGGCGACGATCGCCGAGATGGCGGCAACCGCGCCGGAGACCCGGGCGGCGGGGAACTCGTCGCGGATGATGCCGAACGACAGCGGGAAGACCGCGCCGCCGATGCCCTGCACGACCCGGGCGACGATGAGCACGCCGATGTTCGGCGCGATGGCGGCCACCAGGCAGCCGAGGGCGAGGGCGGCGAGCGAGACGACGAGCATCCGCTCCTTGCCGACCATGTCACCGACCCGTCCGAGGATCGGCGTGAAGATCGAGGCGGAGAGCAGGTAGGCGGTCAGGACCCAGGTCACGGTGTTCTGGGAGGTGTGCAGGTCCTGCTGGATGGTCGGCAGCACCGGGGTGATCAGCGACTGGAGCATCGCGAAGAATCCGGCGCCGGCCGCGAGCACGGTGAAGGTGAGCCGACGCGAGCCGCGTCGGGAGGTCACTGCCACGAGAGAAAACTCCTGAAATGGTACGGAAGGAGGCGTCTGTCACCCGTCGTCGGCGGCGGGCGGGTTGTCGGGTCCGGGCGATCGGGTGGCCAGGCGGATCGGGCGGGTCCCGAGGTAAGCTATCCGGAGGCAGGCCTCCGGGAGTTCCGGAGGGGTGCCTCCACTAAGGTAGCGGAGGGTTGCCTCCGGATGCAACCAGAACGAGGTGACGCACGTCATGACCACCGCGGGGGTGCCCGAGGTCTTCGCGCAGCGGCCCAAGCGCGCCGACGCGCGGCGTAACTACGACGCCCTGATCGCCGCGGCACGTGACGCGTTCGCCGAGAACGGCGCGGCTGCCTCCCTGGAGGACGTGGCCCGCCGGGCCGGGGTGGGCATCGGAACCCTCTACCGCAACTTCCCGACCCGGCGGCACCTCTTCGAGGCCGTCTACGTGGAGGAGGTCCGGGCGCTCAGCCGCTCCGCCGAGGACCTGGCCGAGCTGCCCCCGTGGGACGCCCTCGTCGCGTGGCTGCACCGCTTCGTCGCGTACGTCGCCACCAAACGGGCGCTCGCCGAGCAGTTGCTGCACGACTCGGAGATCTTCGGGACCTGCCGGACGGAGATCTACGCCGCCGGCGAGCCGCTGATGCGTCGCGCCCAGGCGGCCGGCGTGGTGCGCGACGACATCGGTTTCGACGACGTGGTGCGGCTGATCAGTGGGCTCACGATGGCCCAGTTCCCGTCGCCCGAGCAGCGCGACCGCGTCCTCGGTGTGGCCCTCGACGGGTTGCGCCCGACGGCCGACTCCCGCTGACGAGGCTCACTCGTCGACCAGCACCAGCCACTCGTCGTCCAAGCGTCTGACCGTCGTGCCCGCCGGCCACCGGTGATCGTTGTCGACGACCGCGCGGGCCTGCTCGACCTGTGGTGGTCGGCTGAACTGCGTGTCGCGAAAGCTGGCCATGCCGTGGAACCGGGCCCGGCCGAAGTTCGCGGCGTCGGTGAAGCGGGCCCGGTCGAACAGTGCCTCCACACCGAAGGTCGTCCAGCGGAACAGCGCCATGTGGGCGAAGCGGGCGGAGTGGAAAGCGGCCGGTCCGGCGAACCTGGTGTGCTCCATCGACAGCGCGCCGTCGAAGACCGCCTCCTGGAAGGTGGCGGCCTCCTCGAACCGGGTCGCGTCGAAGCTGGTCGGCTGCCCGAACGTCACCCGGCGGAACGAGGTCGGCCCGGCGAAATGGGACCGCCGGCAGGACAGACCGTCGGTGAACGTGGCCCCGTCGAAGCTCGCGGGGCCGTGGACGCGGATGTCGTCCAGCACGATCTCGCCAAGGGTCGTGACGTTGTCGAACACCACGTCGCCGAATCTCGCCGCGCCGAGCAACAGGCGCCCTTTCGTCGTCGCGCCCGCGAAGCTGGTCGTGCCGGTGAACATCGCCCCGGTGAAGGTCGCGTCGACGAGCGTGCAGCCCTCGGCGTCGAGGTCGACCAGTGCGGCGCCGGTCAGGTCCAGCATGACGCCCGGCCAGTACTCCGTCTCGTCCTGGGCGCGCAGGTGCCGGGTCAGGACCCGCTGCGCGGTGCGCCGGACCTCCGTCTCGCGCGGTTCGTCGTCCGGCGGCGACATCCGCAGGTACGCGCAGAGCACCGCCACGATCGTCGACCGCTGGGACGGATTGTCCTGCCCGAGGCGCTCCAGCGCGTGCAGCCCGCCGAGGCGTACCGCCGCGCTGTCGTTGCCGAGCAGTTCGACCGCACGGGTGTAGAGCTCGGTCAACCGACGTTCGGCCGCGTCGTGTTCGGCGGCCGTCGACTGCCGGTCCTGCTGGCGCTGCGCTGCCTCGGCCACCGACTCGGCGTGTGCCTGTACCCGGTCCCGGTGCGCCTGGTCGCGGGCGGCGACGGCCTCCTGGTGGCGCTGGGCCCGCTCGGCGATCCACTGTCGGCGGGCGGCCAGCAGCAGGGCCAGCCCACCGCCGGTGCCGGCGACGACGGTCAGGCCGGTGCGGATCGCGTCGATGCGCAGCGTCGCCCGGGTGTCCGGCTGGACGGCCCGGTCGGCCTCGGTGAGCAGCAGGCCGAGCACCAGCCAGCCCAGGGCGGCGGCGAGCAGCAGGCCGACCAGGACCAGCCACCAGGGCATCACCCGCAACTGGCGATCGGGGGGTTCGTCGGCGACCACGGCCACAGCATGCCACCGGTCGTCGAGGGGCGGGGGTGTGCGGGTGCGCTCGGTGTCCGCTGTGGAGTGCGACCGATTTGCCGGTTTGCGCCGTCGACGGGACAACGGGTTACCGGCGCGTAACAAGTCATTGACGTTGCCGAATTGTTGCGGGCATCATCGTCGCACGGTCGACCGGACACCCCCACCCACCTGCCCGGATCGTCGGGCGCCTCCCCCCGGAGGTGCAGCCATGCTGCTCCGAAAGACCGTCCTCGTCGTGTCCCTGGCCACCGCCGCCCTCCTCGCCTCGGCGGGAACCGCGACCGCCGCCCCCGTCGCCCCGGCCATGACCACCGCTGTCGCCGCCAACCCCGTCATCGTGGTCGGCGGGCTCAGCGGCGTCGCCGTCGCGTACGAGCCGATCGCCGCCCGGCTGCGCGCCGACGGCTACCGGACCTTCATCTACCAGCTACCCGGGCTGGGCCTCGGTGACATACCCGCCTCGGCCCGCGCGTTCGCCGGGTACGTCGAGCAGGTGCGCGCCAGCACCGGCGCGGCGAGCGTCGACGTCGTCGCCCACTCCGAGGGCGGGCTGGTCAGCCGCTACTACCTCAAACGGCTCGGCGGCACCGCCACCGTCGGCCGGTACGTCAGCCTGGGCACACCCCAGTACGGCACGTACGTCGCCAACATCGTGGCGTTCCTCGGCCTCGGTAGCTGCGCGGGCATCGTCGCCTGCCAGCAGATGACCATCGGTTCGGCGTTCCTCGCCGACCTCAACTCCGGCGACGACACCCCCGGCTCGGTGCGCTACACCACCATCCGCACACTCCAGGACGAACTGGTGCGGCCGACCGGCAACGCCGTCGTCGACGACGGCGCGACGAACGTGCTCATCCAGTCGTACTGCCCGCTGCGGGTGGTGGGGCACCTGGGTCTGGTGCTGGACGGCACGGCGTACACCATCGTGCGCGGCGCCCTGGTCGACGGCCCGGTGCGACCCAACTGCCTCGCGGTCTGAGCCCTTCGGTGCGGCGGTCCTTGAGGGACCGCCGCACCCTGCCCGCGACGACGAGTGTCGGTTGCGTGACGATCCTGGGAAACGGTGTGGCAGACATCAGACGTCCTCGATAACCTGCTCCGGCCGTCCACTCCCGACAGTGGACGCCACCCGTCGAGAGGGAGCAGCAGGCATGACCGAGCCGCAGCGTGTGCCGCCGGAGAGCACACCGCCGACAGTGCCGCAGCTCGACGTCCGGGCCGCCGAACCCCCGGCCGCCGAGCCGCCACCGCCCACCGGCGGGTTCGCCGACCGGCCACCGGGTTACCCGAACGCGCTGGTCTGGCTGCGCGCCGGAATCCTGCGGGACTGGCGGGGAGTGCTCGGCGCGTTCGTCGCCACCTGGTTCTACCTGCCGATCGCGCTGCTCCTGGCGTTCTGGGGCGGTCTCAGCTTCGCCGCCGTCGGCCTCTTCGCCGGAGGCACCAGCGCGGGAGACCAGATCCCGACGGCGCTGCGCGACGCGCCGCTGATCGGCTCGCTGCTGGACGCGTTCCTCAGCCGCTCCGGCGGAATGCTGGGCGGCGTGGCCGGCTTCGCGGTCGGATTCCTCGCCGGTTTCCTCGCCGTGCTGGTGCTGCCCTGGCTGTCCGTCGCGGACGAGCCTCTCGCGCTGCTCACCGGCCTGATCGGCACCGTCGTCGCGGCGGCGTTGATCGGCGTGGTCTACACGCTGTACCGGGTGCTGCTCGAGCCGAGCCTGCTGGTGGTGTCCGGCGCGCGCCAGCCCAGCCGCCGCGAGACCGCACGACTGCGTCCGCTGCTGGACGACTGCGCGCGACGACTCGGCCTACCCAACGTGCCGCGGTTGCTCATGGAGGACGACCCGGTCCTGAGCAACGCCCGCACGTACGCCCGGCACGTGGTGGTCACCACCGCCGTGCTCGGCGAGCCGGACGACGAGGTCGCGGCGCTGCTCAGCCACGAGCTGGTGCACTGGCGCACCGGGGACGAGATCACCAGCGCCTTCGTCCGCGGCGTCGGCCTGCCGCTCACCCTCGCCCACGCCCTGCCCACCTGGCTGATGCGGACGTTCCCGCACCCGGCCACCAACTTCGTGGTGTTCCTGTTCTTCTGGCCGGTGCTGCTCACCATGCGGTACGTGGTGCTGCCCCTGCACGCCCGCGACGTGCGGGCCGCCGAGTACCGGGCCGACCTGGGCGCGGTGCTGACCGGGCACGTCGACGGGTTGCGGCGCATCCTGGAGCGGCGGCTCTCCTTCGAGAGCGGGCGCAGCGGCTGGGACGAGGCGGTCTGCGCCACCCACCCGCCGCACGAGCTGCGGCTCGACGCGTTGGAGCGGGCGTCGGTCACCGGTGCGCCCGCCCAGGCCGGCGTGCCCGCCGACGTCGCCGCGTCGGTCACCGCCGAGCGGCTGTTCGGCCACAGCGGTCCGGTCGGCACCCGCCGCACCTGGCTGCTGGTGGGCATCCTCGCCCTCGTCGCCTGCCTCGGCGCCAGCGGGCTGAGCGTGGTGCAGTGGGCGTTCTTCCGCCCCCAGGCGACGGTGGACGGATTCTTCTCCGCCCTCGCCGACCGGGACAGCGAGGCCGCGCTCGACCACCTCGCCGACTCCGGCGACGGCACCGACCACAAGCTGCTCGCCCAACTGCTGCGCGGCAAGGGCTACCAGCCACCGACCGACGTCGAGATCACCTCCCTGGATCGCGACGACGACACGGCCACCGCCACGGTGGCGTACCGGCTGGGTGACGCGCCGAAGACGGCCACCCTCACCCTGCGGCGCGAGGAGGAGACCACCGCCGGTCTGTTCCACGGCTGGCGGTTGGCCGGTGGGCCGATCCCGCTCGACTCGTCGATCGCCGAGCCGGGCGTACGCCTCAACGGGGTGGAGCTACCGGTCGCCACCGAGGGTCCGCCGCTGGTGCTGCTGCCCGGCCTGTACACGGCGACCGGCCCGTCCAGCGCGCTGAGCGAGACGCCGGCCGAGACCCTGCTGGTCGACCCGGGGGAGGGCTCGGCGATCCTGGAACTGGCCCCGGTGCTCAAGCCGACGGCGGTCGAGGCCGTCCAGACCCGGGTACGCGCCTGGTTGGACGAGTGCGCCAAGCAGACGGTCGCCGCACCGCCGGGCTGCCCGTTCCGCTACTACGGCGGGTCGGCGCAGAAGGTCACCTGGAAGATCCTGGAGTACCCGAAGGTCGCCGTCGAACTGAACGGGCCGAGCACCGCCCGGGTGTCCACTCCGGTGGAGGGTCAGGGCCGGGTGCAGGTCAGCGGCACCACCACGTACTTCGGCACCAGCTCACCGTTCAGCGACGACAGCGCGCTGACCGTCGCGGGTCTCGCCACCGCCGACGGGGACGCCGTCACCTTCCAGCCCGCCTCCGACTGACCGGGAGACCCACCGTGACCGACAGCGACGCCGCCGCGCGGCTGCCCGTCCGGCTGACCATCAATCCCCGACAACGGCAGCCCGCGGCCGTCGACCTGCTGACCTGGATCCACCGCCGCCCGGAGTACCGGCCCATGGTCCGGGCGGCCGGCGGTGGCGGGGGACGGCCCGGCTTCAGTGACGCCGTGATCATCGCGGTGTTGGCCCAGGGGTTGCTGCCGGGGCTGTTCAACCTGTTGCAGTCCTGGGTGGACCAGCAGCGTACGGAGGCGAGCATCCGGATCCAGTCCGGGGACACCGAGGTCGAGTTGCAGGTCAGCGGGCGCACCGACTCGGCCCGTCTGCTGGCCCAGGCCACCGAGGCGCTGCGCGCCGCCCAGGCCACCGAGGCGCTGCGCGCCGCCCGCGAGATCGGCCCGGACGCCGCCGAGTGAACCGGCGGCGTCCGGACAGTTGGCGTTCGGGGTTCGGGGCGCTCAGCTCGCCTTGGCCAACGCCTCGAACTCGTCGTCGGTGAGCCGTACGTCGGCGGCGCCCACGTTCTCCTCGAGGTGCGCCACCGACGACGTGCCCGGAATCGGCAGCATCACCGGCGACCGACGCAGCAACCAGGCCAACGCGAGCTGCGCGGGCGACGCGCCGTGCGCGTTGGAGATCGCGTCCAGCGGGCCGCCCGGCCGGGCCAGCTCCCCGGTGGCGATCGGGAACCACGGGATGAACGCCATCTCGTTGCGCTCGCAGTAGTCGAGCACGTCCTCGGCGCTGCGGTTGGCGAGGTTGTACAGGTTCTGCACGGAGACGATCTCGGTGATCGCCCGCGACTGCTCGATCTGCTCCACGCTGACCTCGGACAGCCCGATGTGCTGGATCTTGCCTTCCTGCTTCAGCAGCGCCAGCTCGCCGAGCTGGTCGGCGAGCGGGACCTGCGGGTCGATCCGGTGCAGCTGGTACAGCGGGATGCTGTCCAGGCCCAGGTGCCGCAGGCTCAGCTCGCACTGCTGGCGCAGGTACTCCGGGCGGCCCACCACCCGCCAGTCGCCCGGTCCGGCCCGGGTGAACCCGGCCTTGGTCGCGATGACCAGGTCGTCGGCGTACGGGTGCAGCGCCTCGCGGATCAGCATCTCGGACACGAACGGCCCGTACGAGTCGGCGGTGTCGATGAACGTCACGCCCAGCTCGATCGCCCGACGCAGCACCCGTACCGCCTCGGCCGGGTCCTTCGGATCGCCCCACACGCCCGGGCCGGTGATCTGCATCGCCCCGTAGCCGAGGCGGTTGACCGTGATGTCACCCCCGATCCGGTACGTGCCGGACGCCTTCGCGGGCTGCTTACTGATGTCGGTCGCCATACGCACATCCTTCATCGTCTTTCGCCGTGGCGGGGGCAGGACGACACTCCGCCGCGTGGTGATCGTCCCCCGGGATCCGGCGGTCATGCCGCGGCCGCCCGATTGTGTGCCGGGACACGGTGACGGCTAGCGCTCTCCGTGTCCGGTCTGCTACGCCTGATCCGAGTCGGCGCGGCCGGCGCGGGGGAGGCGCGATGTGGCGACGGTTCAGACCCGACCCGATCGGGCGGCTACGGGAGCGGCTGGAACGTTTCGGGGCCACCGGCGACCGGCGGGCGGTCCTCGACTCCGGCGCGATCCGCGACGCGGAGGCCGTCGCCGACCTGGTGACCGCGACGTCCCCGGACGGGCCGCTGCCCGAGCGGATCGCCGAGGGCGTGTCGCTCCTGGCCGGCCTGCACTGGTACCGCTACCAGCTACTGCCGTCGGGTGAGGACGCCGACGACCTCGACCAGGCGTTGCGGCTCACCGAGTTTCTGCTGCGCTTCGCGCCGGAACGGGTGCCGCCGCCGTTACTGGAGCTGCTGCGCTCCCGGCCCGCTCCCGCAGAGGCGGGCCGGCCGCCGCGCCCCCGTCCCGCCCGAGCGGACACCACCGCCCGCGACGGAACGGCGAGTGCCCGGTACGTCGAGGCCGTCCTGTTGATGGCCGCCGCCGAGACCAGCCGCGACTACCGGGCCGCCGACCAGGCCGAGGCGCTGCTGCGGCAGGCGCTGGCCGGTACGCCGGCCGGAGCGCCCGAACGCCTGCACTACCTGTCCGCCCTCGGCAAGGTCCACCGCGACCAGTTCCAGCATCTCGGCCGTCGGCGGGCCCTGGCGGGGGCCGTCGAGGCGCACCGGGAGAGCCTGGAGGCGACCGCCGTCGGCGACCCGGAACGTCCCGTGCGGCTGTTCAACCTCGGCAACGTGCTGGGCGACACGTACGAGGTCGACCGCGACCCGGTCGCGCTGGACGAGGCGATCACCGCGCTGCGGGACGCGGTCCGGGCCGCCGCGCCGGGCACGCCGGTGCGCACGATGGCGCGGATGAACCTCGGCCAACGGCTGCGCGACCGGTGGCGGCTGCACCGGCGGCCGGGTGACCTCGACGAGGCCGTCGACTCCTTCGCCGCCGCCCGGGACAGCGCCGACCCCCGGGCCGCCGCGCTGCACGGCGCCGCGCTCGCGGAGCGGTTCGCGCGCGACCGGACGCCCGCCGACCGGGACACCGCCATCGAGGCGTACCGGTCGGCCTTGACCGGGTTCGGTGGCCTCGACCCGGAACTGGCCAGCACCGCCCAGTTCGGGCTCGCCACCCTGCTCGCCGAGCGGCACCACAGTGCCGCCGACCCGGCCGACCTCGACGCGGCGACCGGCGCGTACCGGGCCGCCGCCGCGTCCGGGCCGACGCCCGACGGGACGGACGGCGACGACCTGCGCCACGTCGCGGCCGGCCTGCTGGTGAGCCGGTACGAGCGGCGGCGACGCGCCGACGACATCACCGAGGCGGTACGGGTGCTGCGCGCCAGCGTGGCCTCCGCCCGGGACCCCGTCCAGCGGGCGCATTGGCTCGCCGACCTCGGCCACGCGCTCGCCCTGGGCCACGCCGACCTCGGCGGGGTGAGCGCGCTGCGCGCCGGCCGCGACGCGCTGACCGAGGCGGAACGGCTGCTGCCCCGTACCGACCCGCTGCGCCCGCACGTGCTCAACAACCTCGGCAACACCCTGCGCGAACTCTCCGACCTGGCCGGCGAGCCGGCGCTGCTGGAGCCGGCCGCGGTCGCCCTGCGATCGGCCGTGGCCGCCGCGGCGCCGGACGACGCGTCCCTGCCCCGCTACCGCTCCAACCTGGGCCTGGTGCTCCAGGCGCTGTTCGCCTCGACGCAGGACCTGGCGACCCTGACCGAGGCGATCCAGGTGCTGGCGCAGGTGGTCGAATCGACGCCGACCGGGCACCCGGACCGCCTGCCGGCGCTGACCAACCACGGCTCCGCGCTGAATCGCCGGGTCGAACTCTTCCTCGACGGCGCGCTGCCCGCCGACGGCCGGACCGCCGACGAGGTCGCGGCCGGCGTCGCCGAGGACTCCGACACCGCCGTGGCCGCCCTGCGCGAGGCCGCCGAGCTGGCCGAGCGGGAGGCCGACCCCACCGAGTACGCCCAGACGGTCGGCACCCACGCGCTGGCCCACCTGCTGCGGCACCGCCTCAACGGCGACCTGCCGGCGCTGGACGAGGCGGTCCGGCTGCTCGATCGGCTGAGCCGGCGGCCGTCGGCCGACGCGGACCGGCACCGGATCCTCACGAACCTCGGCAACGCTCTCCTGCTGCGCCACCAGGCCGGCCACGCCGACGCCGACGCCAGCGCCATGTTGACCGCCTACCGGAAGGCGGTCGACGAGCTGACCCCCGAGCATCCCGCCCGCGCCATGTGCCTGAGCAACCTGGCCACCGCTCTGGAACGGGTCGCCGAGGTCGACGCGGATGGTTCCCGCGCGCTGGTCGAGGCGACCGCCGCGCTGCGCGCCGCCGCCCACGTCGAGTCCGCGCCGTCGCTGCTGCGGGCGACAGCCGCCAGCCGGTACGCGGCACACGCCGCCCAGGCGGGCGACCTGCCGGCCGCGCTCGACGGGTACACCACCGCCATCGAGCTGATCGACCTGGTGGCCTGGCACGGGATGGACCCCGACGACCAGACCCGCCTGCTCGCACGCTTCCCCGGACTGGCCAGCGACGCCGCGGCGGTCGCCATCGCCCTGGACCGCCCGGAGCGCGCGGTCGAGCTGCTCGAATACGGCCGGGGAGTCCTGCTCACCCGCGCCCACGACGCGGGCGCGGACCTGGCCGCGCTCCGCGCCCGGGCGCCCCGCCTCGCCGACCGCCTCGCCGACCTCCAAGCCGCCCTCGACGGCTTCGGGTCGCGGCCGCCGGCCCAGGTGGTGTCGCCGGACACGTGGGGACGTGACGGGTCGGTCGCCGCGACCGGAGCGACGCCGGAGCAGCGGTACGACCTCGCCACCCGCCGCCGCCACCTGCTGGCCGAGATCCGCGACCGGCCCGGCTTCGCCGACTTCCTCCGCCCGCCGCCCTTCGACGAGCTGGCCCGGGCCGCCGTGAACGGACCCGTGGTGCTGGTGAACGTCGCCGACCGGCGCTGCGACGCGCTGGTCGTCGCCAACGGCCGGGTCACCGTCGTGCCGCTGCCCGAGCTGACCCTGACCGAACTGATCGTCCGTACGGCGGGCTTCCTGGGCGCGATCGCGGTGCTCACCGGGCCCTCGGCGGCCGACGTTCCCCCGCCGCAGGTACGACGTCGACACGCGCTGGCCCGTGCCGAGGTCGCCCAGACCCTGGACTGGCTGTGGCGCGTCATCGCCGTACCCGTCCTCGAGGTGGCTCTGCCCACCCCGCCGGCCGCCGACGCCGAGCCGACGGACGGCGGCTGGCCCCGGCTGTGGTGGTGCCCCACGGGCGTGCTCACCCTCCTGCCACTGCACGCGGCCGGCCCGTCCGACGGCGGCGACGGGCTGCTCGACCGGGTGGTGCCGTCCTACACGGCCTCGCTCCGGGCGCTGACGCACGCCCGCCGGGGCGGACCGACACCTCCCGGACCGGTCGACGCGGCGCTCTTCGTCGGCATGCCACAGACGCCCGGCCTGGCCGACCTGCCCGGCGTGACGCGCGAGGAGGAGGTCGTCCGACGGCACCTCAGCCGGGTGCGTTCGCTCATCGGCCCGGTGGCCAGCCCGGCGACGGTGCTCGACGCCCTGCCCGAGCAGCCCGTCGCGCACCTGTCCTGCCACGGTACGCAGGACCTGCGCTTCCCGACCCGGGGACGCCTCGAACTGGCGGGCGGCGCGCTCAGCGTCCGCGACCTGTGGCGGCCGGCGGGGCGGCCGGCCGCGCTGGCCGTCCTCTCCGCCTGCGAGACGGTACGCGGCGGTGCGGCCCTGCCGGACGAGGCGCTCACCCTCGGCACGGCCTTCCAACTGGCCGGCTTCCGGCACGTCATCGGCGCGTTGTGGTCCGTCTCGGACGCGCTGACGGTGCGGCTCTGCGCCGACCTGTACGACGGGTTGGCGGTCAGCGCGGGGATCGCTCCGGACCGCGCGGCCGTGGCCCTGCACGCCGCGGTCCGCCGCCTGCGCGCCGCCCTACCCGACCACCCGGACACCTGGGCCGGCTACGCCCACCTGGGCCCCTGAGCGCCGGAGGCGCCAATGACCGGAGGGGGATCAGCGGCCGGGCGCGTACCAGGTCACGCCGACGGCCGCGACCAGCAGCGTCGTGCACAGCAGCACCAGCCCCACCCCGATGCGCAGGGACCGGACCGCCGCCATCGCCTCCCGGTGGTCACCGAGCGGGGCCGGCGGGAGAGCCGCCACCGGGGTCACCGTCAGCGGCCCGTGTGCCGCGCGGAGCAGCGCGAGCGCTCCGGCCACGCCCGCGGCCAGCGCGGCGAGCAGCAGCAACCCGACCAGCGCGCCCCAACCCGCGGCGAGGGTGGTCACGTCGGAGCGACCCCGGATCAGGCTGAACCCGACCAGCGCCACCAGCAGGCCACCCAGGCCGTTGCGCCAGGCCAGCGCCGCCGCGCGTACCCGTTCCAGCTCACCGCGCAGCAGTCCGGCGAGCTGCTGCGCGCCGCGCAGGTCGGCCACGGTCGCGGGCGGGCCGGGACGGAGACGGATCATGCCTCGACCTCCAGCCACAGCGTCCAGTACGCCCCGCAGCCCCGCAGCCCGGCGGGGCACCCCGGGTGCTCGACCTCGCACTCGCACAGCAGGGTCCGGTAGCCCGGGTCGGGCGTCGCGGCGTCCTTGCGGTAGACCTCGTCGACGAGCGTGGTGGCGCTCGCGTGGCCGCAGCGGGGGCACCGCCCGCTGAGCACCACCGCGAACTCGAACTCCTGGGCCCGGAAGTCCGCCGCGGCCCGCGTGGCGTACGCCTCGTCGGTCACCTCGGCGTACGACAGGGGGCTCGGCGTCGGCCCGTCGTCACTCATCCCGACCTCCCGCCACCGACACCTGGACCGTCCACCGTAGCCGGTGATCACACCGGGTGCGCCCACGTGCCCGTGTCCGGATGCCGTCCGTCCCGGGGACCGACCTGGGGGAGTTGCGCGGAGCGACGGGTACCGCCCCTTGCGGCGTGCGAGGCTGGGCGCGTGCCGGTGACGCCGGCTCGGGCGGTCGGCGTCGGACCGGTCCGGCGCGACGGCGGAGGGAGGGCCATGCCGCAGGTGCCGCAGGTCGACTTCGCGCTCGACACGTACGAGTGCATCGTGATCTATCCCGGCGCGGCCGGACGGGCCCTGCCTCCGGAGACCGTGCAGCGGTTGCAGGCCGAGCACGCCGAGCACATGCGGGCGTTGCAGCGCAGCGGGATCATCCTGGTCTCCGGCTCGGTGGACGGCCCGGCCCGTACGCCGGAGCCGCCGATCGGCTTCGGGCTGGCCCGCACCGGCAGCGTCGAGGACGTGCGCAGCGTGTTGGAGGCCGACCCGGCGGTGCAGGCCGGCCTCTACCGGGTGGACGTGTTGACCTTCCTCTGCCCGGCCGGCTCGCTGGAGTTCCCGCTGGTCAAGGCCGGTAACTGACCGTCCGGCCAGCGACGGGTGTCAGGCCGGTGACGGCGTCGGGGCCGGCGCCGGTGTTACCGTCGCGCGTACGGCGTGGACCGGCCGTCCCCGGCCGTCCAGGCGGCGCACGACCCGCGTGACCTGCTCACCGCCGTGCCCGCTCGGGGCGTCGGAGAGGGCCGTCGCCGGGAGCGGCCCGACACCGGCTCCGCGCGGAGGCGTACGATTCCCGGCGCGCGGTCGCCGTTGCCCGTCGCCACAACGTTCCGGTGCGCTTGCGCCCGCCGGCCCGACGCGTGCCACGCGTCGTTGGACACCTGTTCCGCTGCCTGCAAGGGGTCGGCCCCGAGTCCGACCTGAAGGAGAGACTAGCCTGATGGGCGTGACACGCCGCGCGAAGATCGTCTGCACTCTTGGACCCGCCACCTCGTCCCCGGAGCGCATCCGGGGTCTCGTCGAGGCCGGCATGAACGTGGCGAGGCTCAACTTCAGCCACGGCAGCCACGAGGACCACGAGGCGGTCTACCGCCTGGTCCGGGAGGCGTCGGAGGCAGCGGGCAAGCCCGTCGCCGTCCTCGCCGACCTGCAGGGCCCCAAGATCCGGCTCGGCAAGTTCGCCGACGGCCCGCACGAGTGGCGCACCGGTGACTCGGTCGTGATCACCGGCGACGACATCCTCGGCACCAAGGAGCGGGTCTCCTGCACCTACACGAAGCTGCCGCACGAGGTGAAGCCCGGCGACCGGCTGCTGATCGACGACGGTCGGGTCGCCGTCGAGGTCACCGACGTCACCGGCAACGACATCCGCTGTCTCGTCACCGAGGGCGGCCCGGTCTCCAACAACAAGGGCGTCTCGCTGCCGAACGTGGCGGTCAGCGTGCCCGCCATGTCGGACAAGGACGCCGAGGACCTGCGTTTCTCCCTGGGCCTCGGTGTCGACCTGGTGGCGCTCTCCTTCGTGCGCTCGGCCGAGGACATCAAGCTCGTGCACAACATCATGGCCGAGGAGGGCGTCTTCCGCCCGGTGCTCGCCAAGGTCGAGAAGCCGGAGGCCGTGGAGCACCTCGAGGCCATCGTGCTGGCCTTCGACGGCGTGATGGTCGCCCGTGGCGACCTCGGTGTCGAGATGCCGCTGGACGAGGTCCCGCTGGTGCAGAAGCGCGCCGTGCAGCTGTGCCGGGAGAACGCCAAGCCGGTCATCGTGGCCACCCAGATGCTCGACTCCATGATCGAGAACTCCCGTCCCACCCGGGCGGAGGCCTCGGACGTGGCCAACGCGGTGCTCGACGGCGCGGACGCGGTCATGCTCTCCGGCGAGACCAGCGTGGGCAAGTATCCGGTGCTCACCGTCAGCACCATGGCCAAGATCGTGACGACCACCGAAGCCGGCTCGATCGGGGTGCCGCGCCTGCAGCACGATCCGCGTACGCACGGCGGCGCGCTCACCGTGGCCGCCTCGTCGATCGCCCGGGCCATCAACGCCAAGGCGCTCGTCGCGTTCTCGCAGACCGGCGACACCGTGCGACGGCTGTCCCGCCTGCACTGCGACCTGCCGCTGCTGGCCTTCACGCCGGTCCCCGAGGTGCGCGACCAGCTCGCCCTCACCTGGGGCGTGGAGACCTTCCTCATGCCGTTCGTGCAGCACACCGACGACATGTTCCGCCAGGTCGACCAGGCGCTGCTCGGCCTCGACCGGGCCAACCCCGGTGACTACGTGGTGATCGTGGCGGGCAGCCCGCCCGGCACCCCCGGCTCGACCAACACGCTGCGCGTGCACCAGCTCGGCTCGCTGGTCGACGCGGCGTCGGCGCGGGCGCTGCAGTGAGCGACGGTCGGGTCGCGGTCGGCCAGGCGGCGGTTGACCAGCTGCTGGAGGTGCTGGACCTCGACCCGACCGGTGAGATGACCTTCCGGGGGATGAGCCCTCCGGTCGGTCCACAGCGGGTGTACGGCGGCCAGGTTGCCGGTCAGGCCCTGGTCGCCGCCGGCCGCACGGTGGACCCGGAGCGCTTCGTGCACTCGCTGCACGGCTACTTCGTCCGCCCCGGCGATCCGGCCGAGCCGATCGAGTACCAGGTGGAGAACATCCGCGACGGCCGGTCGTTCTCGGTGCGTCGCGCGGTCGCGCTCCAGCACGACAAGCCGATCTTCTTCATGTCGGCGTCGTTCCAGCGGGCCGAGGAGGGGTTGGACCACCAGGCGCCCGCCCCGCTGGACGTGCCGCCGCCGCAGGACGTGCCGACGATGTCCGACCGGCTCTCCCGCTACCCCGAGCGCCTGGGCATCTGGGGGCAGATCCCCCGCCCGATCGACGTGCGCTACGTGGGGGAGCCCGGCTGGGTCCGCCCCGGCAACCGCCCGGCCGACCCGCACCAGCGGGTCTGGATGCGCATCGACGGCAAGTTGCCCGACGACCCGCTGCTGCACGCGTGCGCGCTCACGTACGCCTCCGACCTGACCCTGCTGGACTCGGTGCTCTCCGTGCACGGCGAGGTGTGGGGGCCGGGCGGCGTGGTCGGCGCGAGCCTGGACCACGCGCTGTGGTTCCACCGGCCGTTCCGCGCCGACGAGTGGTTCCTCTACGACTGCTGGAGCCCGTCGGCGTCCGGCGCGCGAGGGCTGGCGACCGGTCGGATGTTCACCACGGACGGCCGGCAGATCGCCAGCGCCGTCCAGGAGGGTCTGCTGCGCCGCGTCGGCGCCTGACCCGACCGGTCACGCCTGGTGGATGGCCTCACCGGCGATCTCGATCTGCACGGTCTTGCCGACGAGGACGCCGCCGCTCTCCAAGGCGACGTTCCAGAGCAGGCCGTAGTCCTCACGGTTGATCTCGGCGGTCGCGCTGAATCCGAAGATGTTCTGCCCGTACGGATCCTGCCGCGCGCCGCCGAAATTCACCTGTAGGTTCACCGCGCGGGTGATTCCCTTCACCGTCAACTCACCGGCGAGCACAAAACGATTGGGCTCGGACTGCGGCGGAGGATTGTGACTTCTGCCTCGTCCGCCGAGTTTGTGGTTGCGCAGACGCGCCCAGTAGAAAATCGGGTCGTCGTTGCTCTGCCACGTGATGCCCGTGCTTCGATATTCGAGAGTGGGATAACGCTCCACGTCGAGGAAGTCGGCGCTTTTCAGGTGGGTGTCCCGGTCGGCGCTCCCGGTGGAGATGCTCGCCGACGCGATCGTGGCGGTCACCCCGGAGCGCAGCGGATCCTCCCCGACCGTGATCTCCGCGGTCGCCTCGGCGAACTCGCCGCGCACGGGGCTCACCATCATGTGCCGGGACAGGAAACCGATCCGCTTGTGCGCCTGATCGAGGCGGTAGGTGCCGGCGATCGGGATGGTCATGCCATCCCAGGTGCGTGTGGCGACATCGGTCATCGTGTTGCCTTCCCCCCGGGGTTAATCAACGTCCGGTCCGAACTCCACCAACCGGCCGGACAGGCGTACTGCCCGCCCAGCATAGGGACGTTCGGAATCGGCCTTTCGGGCCCCACCGGTTAATGGATCACGGTGCGCGGCATAATTGCTTGTCCGTCGATGCGTGGCCGATCGGTTGAGGGTCGCCGGTACCGGCGGATGACCTGCGGGCTAACCTTGCCGGCATGCGTCTCTCCGCCCGGGTCGACTACGCCCTCCGTGCGGCCGCCGAGCTGGCCGCGACGGCCAGCGGCCCCGGGCGGGGCCGGCCGGTCACCGCCGACCAGATCGCCCGTGCGCAGGAGATCCCGCCGAAGTTCCTGGAGAGCATCCTGTTGCAGTTGCGCCGGGGTGGCATCGTGCACGCCCAGCGCGGTCCGGAGGGTGGCTACTGGCTGGCCCGCCCGGCCGAGGAGATCTCTCTCGCCGAGGTGATCCGGGTGATCGACGGGCCGCTCGCGCACGTGCGGGGGCAGCGCCCCGAACAGCTCGGCTACCACGGTCCGGCTCGCGCCCTCCAGGAGGTCTGGATCGCGCTGCGCGCCAGCGAGCGCGAGATCCTGGAACTGGTCAGCGTCGCCGACGTGGCCGCGGGGGCGTTGCCCGCGCGGGTCACCGAGCTGGCCGCCGACCCGCGCGCCTGGATCTGACGCCTCCCCGGGGCTGACGCGTCGACGCCGACCTGCGGGCGTCCCATCCACCGATCAGACACTTGACCCCGGCTCCGTCGTGCCGCATTGTCGACCAAGTCGATAGGAGATACCGAAAAGTCAGGGGGCGCTCGTGCGCAAGCTACTGGTCCTCGCTCTGGTCGGGCTCGTCGCGCAGTTGATCGATGGTTCGCTCGGCATGGCGTACGGGTTGACCTCGTCCACCCTGCTGCTGGTCGTCGGGGTCGCGCCCGCCGCCGCCTCGGCGTCGGTGCACCTGGCCGAGATTGGCACCACGCTCGCGGCCGGGGTCGCGCACTGGCGGTTCGGCAACGTCGACTGGCGGGTGGTCACCCGCATCGCCCTGCCCGGCGCGATCGGCGCGTTCGCCGGGGCCACGCTGCTCAGCTCGATCTCCACCGAGTCAGCCGCGCCGTGGATGGCCGCCATCCTCTTCACCCTGGGCGCGTACCTGCTGGTGCGCTTCGCCCGACCACTGCGTACCGGTCGGGTCGGCGGACGGCTGCGCGGACGCTTCCTCGGCCCCCTGGGCCTGGTCGCCGGCTTCGTCGACGCGACCGGTGGCGGCGGGTGGGGCCCGGTCGCCACCCCGGCGCTCCTGGTCTCCGGCCGGATGGAGCCCCGCAAGGTGATCGGCTCGGTCGACACCGCCGAGTTCGTGGTGGCCGGCGCCGCGAGCGTCGGCTTCCTGATCGGGCTGGGAACGGAGGGTTTCCTCCTCCCCACCGTCGTCGCCCTGCTGATCGGCGGGCTCATCGCCGCTCCGCTGGCCGCGTGGCTGGTGCGTATCGTGCCCGCCCAGTTGCTGGGCGCGGCGGTCGGTGGCGTCATCGTGCTGACCAACGCCCGCACCCTGATCCGGTCGGCCGAGCTGGGCGGCCCGCTCCGCCCCACCCTCTACGTCCTGCTGGCCGCCGGTTGGCTGACCGCGCTGGTCTTCGCCGTACGTGCCCTGCGCCGCACCCGTCGAGCCCGCGCCACCGCTGCCACCGCCACCGTGACGGCCACGGCAGCCGGCGCTGTCTTGCCGGTGCTTCCTGAGTCGGTCTCTGTCATCACCGGCGCTGCCGACGGCAGCGCACCGGCCGATCTCAGCGTGGCGGGCACCCCGGGAGGGCGCTGACCCGCGCGGCGGCTTCCGGTGACGTCGGTCGACTTGGTGCTCTCCCGTCGGTGTTCGCGGCGGAGTGCCTACCCCCCTGTGACGGTGATGCCGGTGAGTCATCTTGATGACTCACCGGCATCACGCTCATTTGGGTCCTCGCCCCGCAGGCGGCGCTGCCGCCGGCCATCAGCCCTGCCGGCGGGCAGCCGGGACGCGGCTCCTCTGCCGCCGTCGCGGCGGGAGGTCGACTGCGGATCGGTGATGTGGCGGTGTCTGCAGGCGGCGACGCCGCGACGTCGGCGATCTGGCGGGGTCTCCGCGTCGCGATGCCGCCACATTGGCGATCCGGCGGGCGGTAGCGCCCGGGCCGTCAGCGCGTCAACAGCTTGTCCGCCGCCTCGGCGAGCAGCGTCCACGTCTCGTCGATGTGCGCTTCGGTGGTCTGCGGTGAGCCGACGGCCAGCCGCAGCGTGTACCGGCCGGCCACCCGGGTGTGGGTCAGGTGTGCCCGCCCGCTGGCGTTCACCCGGGCCAGCAGCTCGGCGTTCGTGTCGTCGTCGGCCCGCAGCCGGAAGCAGACCAGCGAGAACGGGTGCGCCGCGGCCAGCTCGAACCGGTCGTCGGCGCGGAGGTGATCGGCGAACCGGGCGGCCAGGGCCACGCCCGAGCGGATGTGCGCCCGCAGCCCCTCGACGCCGTACCAGCGCAGCACGAACCACAGCTTCAGGGCGCGGAACCGCCGACCCAGCGGCACCTGCCAGTCCCGGTAGTCGAGCACCGCTCCCGAATCGGAGGCGGCGTTGCGCAGGAACTCGGGGAGCACGGTCAGCGCCTCGATCAGCTCCCGGCGGTCGGCCACCCAGAACGCGTCGCAGTCGAAGCCGGTGAGCAGCCACTTGTGCGGGTCGAAGCAGTAGGAGTCGGCGTACTCCAGGCCGGCGTGCGACCAGCGCAGCTCGGGGCAGACGGCGGCGGAGCCCGCGTACGCCGCGTCGACGTGCAGCCAGATGCCGTACTCGGCGCAGATCGCCCCGATCTCCGCCACCGGGTCGATGGCGGTGGTGGAGGTCGTGCCGATGGTCGCGACCACGATGGCGGGTACGTCCCCGACGGCCAGATCCGCCTCGATCGCCGCGCGCAGCGCGTCCGGGCGCAGCGCCTGGGTGTCCGGGTCCACGTCGATCGACCGGATGCCGTCCGCGCCCAGTCCGGCGATCCGCGCGGCCTTCTCGATCGAGGAGTGCCCGTGCACCGACGTGTACGCGCGGTAGCGCCGGTCGATGCCGGTCGCGCGCCAACGACCCCCGCTGGCACGGTGCAGCGCGGCGAGGGTGGCGACCAGGGTCGCCGAGGACGCCGAGTCCTGGATGACGCCGCCACCGGGCCCGGTCGAGGAGAAGCGCGGCGGCAGGTCGAGCAACTCGGCCAGCCAGTCCATCATGACCGTCTCGAGTTCGGTGCAGGCCGGGCTCGTCGCCCACATCATGCCCTGCACCCCGAGCCCAGAGCTGACCAGGTCGCCGAGCAGGCTCGGACCGGAGGTGTTCGCCGGAAAGTAGCCGTAGAAGCCGGGGTGCTGCCAGTGCGTCAGCCCGGGCAGGACGATGGTGTCCAGGTCGGCGAGGAGCGCTTCGACCGGTTCGCCGCCGGTGGTGGGCGGCGAGCCCGGTAGGGCCCCGGCCACCATGCCCGGCGGGTCGGCGGAGGTGACCGGTCGCTGGTGCAGCGTCGTCCAGTAGTCGGCGATCCAGTCGACAACGGCGTGGCCGGCGCGGCGGAACTCGTCCGGATCCATGTGCGGGGCGCTCATCCGGTCGAGTCGATCAGGCGGTGTGGGGCAGGGTCAAGAGCCGTACGGGGTGACGGTCGTCGATATTGCGGATCGGAAAGCGCTTGCCCTACGATGCGGCTGAGCCGGATCCGAGTTCCAGGGCGTCAACACCCCGACCAGATCGCCGTTCGTCGCCGCCGCGGCGGACCGTCCACCGTGCTTCCCGGGCAGGGCAGGTGGGCCGACAGCGGTCACCACCGGATCCCCCGGAGGCAGTTCATGCACCCGTCAAGACAACGGCTGACCCTGCTCGCCGCCTCGACGGCGGCAGTCGTCGTGGCCGGCACCGTCGGCACGGTCGTCGCCTCGGCCGCCGCCGTCGGCTGTCGCGTCGACTACCAGGTCACCAACCAGTGGCAGGGCGGCTTCGGCGCCAACGTCACCATCACCAACCTCGGCGAGGAGATCAACGGCTGGACCCTCGCCTGGTCCTACGCCGCCGGCCAGCAGGTCTCCCAGGCGTGGAACGCCACGGTCAGCCAGTCCGGCGCGCAGGTCAGCGCGCGCAACGTCGACTACAACGGCGCGCTCGCCACCAACGGCACCGCCTCGTTCGGGTTCAACGCCTCCTGGACGAGCAGCAACCCGGCACCGGCCAGCTTCACGCTCAACGGTGTCACCTGCACCGGAGCGCCCCCCACGGGCGAGCCGACCACCCCGGCCCCGACCACCCCACCGCCGACCACCCCGCCACCCACGACGCCGCCACCCACCACCCCGCCACCCACCACCCCGCCACCCACGACGCCGCCACCCACCAACCCTCCGGCCGGGGCGAAACAGCTGGAGAACCTGGACCGTGGGCTGGTCAGCGTCCGCTCCGGCAACGGCAACCTGGTCTCCTGGCGTCTGCTCGGCACCGAGACCTCCGGGGTGTCGTTCAACCTCTACCGCGGCTCGACCAGGGTCAACGCCAACCCCATCACCGGCGCCACCAACTACCTCGACAGCGGCGCGGCGGCCGGCTCGACGTACACCGTGCGGGCCGTGGTGGGCGGCGCCGAGCAGGCGGCGTCCGCGCCGGCCCTGCAGTTCGCCAACGGCTACCTGGACGTGCCGCTGCAGGTGCCGGCCGGCGGCACCACCCCCAGCGGGGAGAGCTACACCTACAGCGCCAACGACGCCTCCGTCGGCGACCTCAACGGTGACGGCAGCTACGAGATCGTCCTCAAGTGGGACCCGTCGAACGCCAAGGACAACTCCCAGTCCGGCTACACCGGCAACGTCTACGTCGACGCGTACACCCTGACCGGCACCCGGCTGTGGCGCATCGACCTCGGCCGCAACATCCGCGCCGGCGCGCACTACACCCAGTTCCAGGTGTACGACTACGACGGCGACGGTCGCGCCGAGGTGGCCATGAAGACCGCCGACGGCACCCGCTCCGGCACCGGCCAGCTCATCGGCTCGTCGTCGGCGGACTACCGCAACTCCAGCGGTTACGTGCTGTCCGGCCCCGAGTACCTGACCATGTTCAACGGTCAGACCGGCGCGATCGCGTCGACCGTCAACTACGACCCGCCGCGCGGCACCGTGTCGTCCTGGGGCGACTCGTACGGCAACCGGGTGGACCGGTTCCTCGCCGGCACCGCGTACCTGGACGGCCAGCGCCCGTCACTGATCATGGCGCGGGGCTACTACACCCGGGCGGTGATCGCGGCCTGGGACTTCCGCAACGGCTCGCTGACCAAGCGCTGGACGTTCGACTCGAACTCCTCCGGCAACGGCGCGGCGGCCGGCCAGGGCAACCACCAGCTCTCCGTGGCCGACGTCGACGGCGACGGCCGCCAGGAGATCGTCTACGGCGCCGCCACCGTCGACGACAACGGGCGGCTGCTCTACTCGACGGGCAACGGGCACGGCGACGCGATGCACGTCGGGGACCTCGACCCGGGCCGCGCCGGCCTGGAGGTGTTCAAGGTCGACGAGGACGGCAGCAAGCCCAGCTCGTGGTTCGCGGACGCCCGTACCGGTCAGATCCTGTGGTCCACGCCGGCCTCCGGCGACAACGGCCGGGGCGTCTCGGCGGACATCTGGGCCGGCAGCCCCGGTGCGGAGTCCTGGTCCGCGGCGGTCTCCGGCCTCGCCAACACCCGAGGGCAGAACATCGGCCGCAAGCCGTCGTCGACGAACTTCCTCGCCTGGTGGGACGGTGACCCCGTCCGGGAACTGCTGGACGCCACGAGGATCGACAAGTACGGCACCGGGGGCGAGACCCGACTGCTCGACGGCAGCGGGGTCGCGTCCAACAACGGCACCAAGTCCACGCCGTCGCTCTCCGGCGACATCCTGGGCGACTGGCGTGAGGAGGTGATCTGGCGGACCACCGACAGTCGGGCGTTGCGCATCTACAGCACACCCACTCCGACCAGCACCCGGATCTACACCCTGATGCACGACCCGCAGTACCGGGTGGCGATCGCGTGGCAGAACACCGCCTACAACCAGCCGCCGCACCCGGGGTTCTTCATCGGCGATCAGATGGCCAGCCCACCGACCCCGAACATCTACCTACGCTGATCTAACCCTGGCGGTACTGATCGAGTTCGCCTAAGGTGGCAGGCACCGGGCCGCAGCCGCGGAATCCGCACAGCTACAGCCCGGTGCTCCACACCGCGGCATTCCCGACCCGTCCCGACCGGGAATGCCGTACCACCACCGGAACCAACATTAGGCACCGTCCGGGTCGCGGGAGTGACGCTGACGTGAAGATCGTGTTTCACGCGTCCCGGCGCAGGCCCCCGGCCACCTTCTCGGCGATCAACTCGTACGACCGCACCCGGTCGGCCACGTCGTACACCAGCGTGGTGAGCATCAGCTCGTCCGCGCCGGTGCGCTCCTGCAACTCGGTGAGCTGCCGCCGTACCGTCTCCGGCGAGCCCATCGCCTGACCCTCGCGCCGTTGCAGCACGAATTCCCGCTCGAACTCGGTGTACGGGTACGCCGCCGCCTCGTCCGGCGTCGACAACGGCTCCGGCCGACCGGAGCGCAGCTTCAGGAACGACAGCGCGCTCGGCCCGGCCAGCCACTCGGCCCGCTCGTCGGTGTCGGCGCAGACCGCGTTGACGGCCACCATCGCGTACGGCTTGTCCAGCCACTGCGACGGCCGGAAGTTCTGCCGGTACAGCGCCAGCGCCGGCAGCGTGTTCGCCGCGCTGAAGTGGTGCGCGAACGAGAACGGCAGACCCAGCAGACCGGCCAACTGGGCGCTGAAGCCGCTCGACCCCAGCAGCCACACGGCCGGCTGCTCGCCGCGACCCGGGGTGGCGACGATCTGCCCCGGCTTCTCCCCGCTGAAGTAGTTCATCAGGTCGGCCAGCTCACGCGGGAAACCCTCCGCGGACAGGCCCTCCATCGTGCGGCGCAGCGCCAGGGCGGTCACCTGGTCGGTGCCCGGGGCCCGGCCGATGCCCAGGTCGATCCGGCCCGGGTGCAGCGCCTCCAGGGTGCCGAACTGCTCGGCCACCACCAGCGGCGCGTGATTGGGCAGCATGACTCCACCGGAACCCAGCCGGATGGTCGACGTGTTCGCCGCCAGGTGCGCCAGCAGGACCGCCGGCGCGGAGCTGGCGATCGCCGGCATGTTGTGGTGCTCGGCCACCCAGAAGCGGTGATAGCCCAGCTCCTCGGTGCGTCGGGCCAGCTCGGTGGTGGCCTGCAACGCCGCGCCGGCGGTGGCGCCCTTGGCGACCGGGGCAAGATCAAGAACAGACAACGGTACGGTGATCACACGTTGTGCCAACTCCCCGGCCTGCCCGTTCATTCCGACGGCCGCTCAGCCCACCCCACGCGCCTGCTCGAAGATCAGGCTGGTCTGCGTGTGCTGCACCACCGGATCGACCGCCAGATGGTCCAGCACGAAGTCCCGCAACGCGTCACCCGACGCCGCCCGCACGTGCAGCACGTAGTCCTCCGCGCCCGCCACGTGGAACACCGACACCACCCCGGGCAGCCGCACCGACCGCGCCCGGAACGCGTCCACCGCCGCCCGCTCGTGCGCCGTCAACCGCACCGACACCAGCGCCTGCAACGGCAGGCCCAGCGCCGCCGGATCCACCTCCGCGTGGAACCCCCGGATCGCCCCGCGCTCGCGCAACGCCCGCGTACGCGTCAGACACGTCGACGGGGCCACCCCCACCCGCTCGGCGAGCGCGTTGTTCGGCAACCGGCCGTCCGCCACCAACTCGGCGAGGATCGCGCGATCCACCTCATCCAGGGCCGGATACGGCCGCACATCGTTCGACTCAGAGGGCATCCGAGCATCGTCCTCCGAACCACCGGACAAAACCAGGGCGCTCAACAGAATCATCCACCAAACTGTTGCCCCCGGGTTGGCAGATGTTCGACCCTACCCGCATGACGACGGTGGACACCCGAGCCGTACACGCCGGCCGCGACGACCTGCGCACGCTCGGCGTGCACGTACCACCGATCGACCTCTCCACCACCAACCCGCTGCCGTCGGTCGACGACGGCGGCAACGCCTACGAACACCTCGCGACCGGCGGCACCCTGCCCGCCGACGCCAGCGCCGTCTACCAGCGGCTCTGGAACCCCACCATCGCCCGCTTCGAAACCGCCCTCGCCGCCCTCGAAGGCACCGCACAGGCCGTCGCCTTCGCCAGCGGCATGGCCGCCCTCACCGCCACCCTGCTCGCCGCCACCCGCGACGGACACCGCCACATCGTCGCCGTCCGCCCCCTCTACGGCGGCACCGACCACGTCCTCGCCACCGGTCTGCTCGGCACCACCGTCACCTGGGCCCACCCCGACCAGGTCGCCGCCGCCATCCGCCCCGACACCGCGATGGTCGTCATCGAGACACCCGCCAACCCCACCCTCGACCTCGTCGACATCGCCGCCCTGGCCACCGCCGCCGGCGACGTGCCCCTGCTCGTCGACAACACCGTCGCCACCCCCGTCCTGCAACAACCCGCCCGCCACGGCGCCGCCCTCGTCCTGCACAGCGCCACCAAGAGCATCGGCGGACACGGCGACGTCCTCGCCGGCGTCGTCGCCTGCGACGAGGCCTGGGCGGTGCGCCTGCGCCAGGTCCGCGCCGTCACCGGCGCGATCCTGCACCCCCTCGGCGGCTACCTCCTGCACCGCGGCCTACAGACCCTCCCGCTGCGGGTCCGCGCCCAACAGGCCACCGCCGAGAAACTCGCCGGCTGGCTCGCCGACCACCCCGCCGTACACCGGGTGCACCACCCCTCGGTGTACGACCCGGCGGCGCTCGTCGGCCGGCAGATGTCCGGACCCGGCAGCCTCCTCGCCTTCGAGGTACGCGGCGGCGCGCCCGCCGCCGCCACCGTCGCCGACGCCTGCCAGCTCATCACCCACGCCGTGTCCCTCGGCGGCGTCGACACCCTCATCCAGCACCCCGCCTCGCTCACCCACCGCCCCGTCGAGGGTGACGCGAAGCCCACCGGCGCGCTGCTGCGCCTCTCCGTCGGCCTGGAAGATCCCGAGGACCTGCGCGCCGACCTGGCCCAGGCTCTCGACGCGATCGTCTGATCAGCGCAGCTCGCGGTTGCCCAACACCCGGGTCGGCGAGCCCTCCCGCGCCACCCGCAACATCGCCCGGCCGATCCCGTCGGTGGTCGTCACGTGGTTCGGCAGCAGCCGCCGCAACACCGGGAACAGCGGACGGGTCACCGCGTACCCGATCCGGTAGGCCCGCGTCCGCGAGACCGCCCCGTACGTCGGCTGGATGAACCCCGGCCGCGCCGCGTACCCGTTGGGCAGCAGGTCCATGACCGCGTTCTCGGTGCGGCCCTTCACCCGCGCCCACATCACCCGACCCTGCCCCGTCGAGTCGGTGCCGACGCCCGAGACGTAGACGAACGTGACCTGCGGGCTCACCTCGGCGAACAGTCGCGCCGCAGCCATCGGGAAGTCGTAGCTGACCCGGGTGTAGGCCGCCTCGTCCAGACCCAACGACGACACACCGAGGCAGTAGAAGCAGGCGTCGACGCCGGTCAGCTCCGCCCGTACCGACTCCAGGTCACCGACGTCGGCGACGGTCAACTCCCGCAGCTTCTCCTCCCGCTGACCGGTCGGCCGGCGACCGATGGTGAGCACCTCCCGCACGTCCTCGGCGAGCAGGCACTCCCGCAACACGCCCTGACCGACCATGCCGGTCGCACCGAAGATGACCACCCGCATCAGATCCACCCCTGTCATCGGTCCCGCCACAGGCTCCCACGATCGGCATGGCCGTCAAGCCCCGGGGAAAGCCACGTCGGCCGACAACGCCGAACCGACCGAGGGGGACGAACATGCCGTTCATCACCGTGGGCACCGAAAACAACACCGCCATCGACATCTACTACGAGGACCACGGCTCCGGCCAACCCGTCGTGCTCATCCACGGCTTCCCCTTCAACGGCGCCACCATGGAGAAGCTCGCCGACCCCCTGCTCAAGGCCGGCTACCGGGTCATCACCTACGACCGCCGCGGATTCGGCGCCTCCAGCCAACCGGACACCGGGTACGACTACGACACCCTCGCGGCCGACCTCGACACCCTCATGACCGAGCTGGACCTACGCGACACCATCCTCGCCGGCCACTCCATGGGCACCGGCGAGGTGACCCGCTACCTCAGCAGGTACGGCTCCGACCGGGTCAGCCGGGGAATCCTGCTCGCCCCGCTCGCGCCGTTCCTGCGCAAGACCGCGGACAACCCCGACGGCGTCGACGGCAGCGTCTTCGACGGCTTCAAGCAGGCCATCGCGGCCGACCGGTTCGCCTACCTCACCGCCTTCTGCACCAGCTTCTTCAACTACGAGCAGACCAAGGGCAAGCAGGTCAGCGAGGAAGCGTTCAGGGCGCACTGGGCCATCGGCCGACTCGCCTCCGCCCGCGCCTCGTACCAGTGCATCGACGCCATCACCACCGACTTCCGCGCCGACGTGCCCCGGCTTACCGTGCCGATCCTCATCGTCCAGGGCGACCAGGACGCCGTGCTGCCCTATCCGCTGACCGGCCAACGGCTCGCCCCGATGCTGCCCGACGGCACACTCGTCACCCTCAAGGGCGCCCCGCACGGCATTCCATGGACCCACGCCGACGAGGTCAACAAGGCGATCATGGATTTCATCGGCGCGCCGGCCATGGCCCGCGCGTGACCGCGGTCAGGACTTCGGGCCGACGTGCCGGTCGAGGGTGGCGACGGCGTCGCGCCGCGCCACCGACAGGCAGTTGCGCCGGTTCATCCGCCAGGCGATGCCGAGCAGGTCCAGACTCCACTGGCAGAGCCCCATGATGTCGGTCGACTCGTTGACGAACATGTAGCGCGGGTAGACGTACTCCTTGCCGCGCACGGTCACCCGGTTGGCGAACCGGCAGCCGTCGGAGTGGAACAGACCGCGCACGAAGTCGCCAGGGTGGCTCTCGACGAGCGACCGTTGCCAGTCGGCCAGGACGATCGGTCGCTCGTGCTTCTTGCCGGGACCGTGCTGCGGAAACAGACACGGCCAGTGCATGCCGTAGCTCTGCACACCGACGCAGCCCTGCTTCTGAACGCGTTGCACCTTGGTGGCGAGTACCGCCCGCATCGCCACGTCGCAGGCTTCGATGAGGTCGGGCCAGGCATCGGCGCAGTAGATCCGCAGGACCGGCACCCGCGCCGTCGTGACCAGGTGGCCGTCGCCGAGATAGAGGCCAAGTAGGTAGACGTAGGCGGCGGGGTCTGTCGGACTGTCGACACCCCGGCGGCAGCGAAAGCACCGGTGTTGCGTGCCCTCGAAGCGAGCTTCGGGCCGGTCGTTGCACCAGTGCCAGACCGTCTCGTACGGCAGGCCGGTGGCGCGAGCCGTGTCGGCGACCGTGTTGCCGGCCAGGAACATCTGCCGTGCTCGTGCGCGAATCTCGGGTGGATGCACGAGAGAATTCTCGAACACCCGTACGACATCTTTTGTGGTGCCCTCGGTGGGATTCGAACCCACACTGTATGGAGTTTGAGACCATTGCCTGCTGCCAGTTGGGCTACGAGGGCGCTTCCCTGATTCGGCCCTGACAGGATACCCACTACGCTGAGGGCGGTGACACCCGGCTGGGCGGGTGTCGGGTTCGAACTGGTGGGGGTAGGGCTGGTGGCTGAGACGCCGACGGATGCCGAGCGCAGGCGCGTGCTGATCGCCGAGGACGAGGCGCTGATCCGGCTGGACCTCGCCGAGATGCTGGTCGAAGAGGGCTACGAGGTGGTGGGGGAGGCCGGCGACGGCGAGACCGCCGTACGCCTCGCCGAGGAGTTGAAGCCCGACCTCGTCATCCTCGACATCAAGATGCCGATCATGGACGGGCTGGCCGCCGCCGAGCGCATCGCGGGCGCGCGGATCGCTCCGGTGATCATCCTCACCGCGTTCAGCCAGCGGGATCTGGTGGAGCGGGCGCGGGCGGCGGGCGCGATGGCGTACCTCGTGAAGCCTTTCCAGAAGAGTGACCTGGTGCCGGCGGTGGAGATCGCGTTGTCGCGGTATTCGGAGGTCGCGGCCCTGGAGGCCGAGGTCGCGAGCCTGACCGACCGCCTGGAGATCCGCAAGACGGTGGAGCGCGCCAAGGGCGCGCTCATGACGACGTACGGGATGACCGAGCCGCAGGCGTTCAAGTGGATCCAGCGCACGGCGATGGACCACCGGATGACCATGAAGGAGGTCGCCGAGCGGATCCTCGCGGAGACCGCCGGCGGCGAGGTGGCGCAGCAACCGTCCGTCTGAGGGCTGGTCGATCCTCGGCAGCGGGTGATCCGATCGATAGCATCAGTTGCGTGTCGGTCCGGCGTACGGTCGCGGTGGTCGGGGTTGTCGTCACGCTGCTCGCCGGCTGCCGGGCCGCCGACGACGACGGGCGGTTTCCCGAACCGGTGCGTCCACGGTGGGAGATGGCGGATCTGCCGGTGCCCCCGGGCGCGCCGGGTCGGCTCATCGCGCGTGATGTGACCGCGTGCGCGGGTCGGTGGTACGCCGTCGGCGCGGTGGGTGCGCCCGATGGTGGAACCCGGCCGGCTGCCTGGCGGAGCGTGGACGGTCGCGTGTGGACGTCGTTGCCGTTGCGGCCGATCAGCTACTACGGCGAGCGCGCGATCCTGTACGCGGCTGGCTGCTCCGAGGGTCGGATCGCCGTCATCGGGGCGCGCTCGGGTGGCGCCCACGGCAATCCGCGGGTGCGGACGTGGCGGCAGGACGCCGACGGTGGTCTGTCCGAGGTGCCGGCGGAGTTCGAGTTGTACGGCGGACCGGAGGCGGTCAGCGCGAGCCGTATCGCGGGTGGCGCTGGCGGGTGGCTGATCGCGGGCGCCCGCACGGGCGGGGCGGCGGTGTGGCGTTCCGCGGACGCGACCGACTTCGCGCTGGTCGACGATGCTCCGGGGCTGGCCAGTGACGCGGGCTTGACGACGATCGCCACGGACGTGGTGGCGGCGCCCGATGGCTGGTTGGTCGCGGGCGGGGGTCGGCCGGCGGGTCGGGGCGACCGTGATCCGTACGTCTGGTCGTCGGCCGACGGCCGGGCGTGGACGCGCACGGCGTTGCCGGCGACGGGCGCGGACGAGGTCGTGCAGCGTCTCGCCCGGGTGGGGCCCGTGGTGTACGCCCTGGGGGTGCGGGGGAGCGCATTCCACGCCTGGAAATGGTCGCCTCAGGCGACGGGTGGCGCCGAAGAATGGCGGGCTGTCGCGGATTTCGGGGCGACGGGCGCGGGCGCGGTGGCGGGGGTCGAGGCGGTTGCCGGCGACGCTGGCGTGGTGCTGGCGATGACGGTGGCGAGCGACGGGCATCGGCTGTGGCGGTCCGCCGGGGATGCCCAGTCGTGGGCTCAGGTGACCCTGCCAGGTCACGTTTCCGCTGGTGGGGACACGTCGGCGGCGGTCGCGGCGGCGGACGGTCGGATGGTGGTCACCGTCGACGACGGGGTGGCGGCGCGGGTGTGGTTCGCGCCCTCTGGGCCCGTTTGACGAGTTGTCGACAGGCGCCGATGTGACATCTAAACGCGAGCTTTTCCGCTTCTGGTAACGGTTGAGTCAACGCCGCCTACGACACCTTACGGGGAGTAGTGGTTGTGGGATAACGTCCCGCCCCAGACCGGGTGAACGGTCCGGTCCGGTGTGGCCTTGGCGTTCTACGAGGCGCCACCGGGCTTCTGGACGGAGGAGGGTTCCAGCCTTGAGGCAAAACTTCGTGCGCGTCCTCGGCAGCGTCGCCATCGTGGCGCTTGTTGCCGGCGGCGCCAGCGCATGTAAGAAGGACGAGGGCACGTCGGGTGGTTCCGCCAGCAAGGCGTGCGACCTCAAGATCGGTTTCTTCGGGGCGCTCTCGGGCGCCGACGCCGGCCTGGTCACCCCGATGAAGCAGGGTGCCGACCTGGCCGTGGAGAAGTACAACGCGGAGAACGCGGACTGCAAGGTCACCGTTCAGCCGTTCGACTCGCAGGGCAAGGCCGACCTGGCCGGTGGCCTCGCGACGAGCGCGGCGGCCGACACGAAGATCGTGGCCATGATCGGTCCGGCGTTCTCCGGTGAGAGCGAGGTCGGACTGCCGATCTTCGACACCGCGGGTCTCGCCGTGATCAGCCCGTCGGCCACCCGGCCGAGCCTGTCGACCAAGGGCTGGAAGGTCTTCCACCGCGGCGTGGGCAACGACTTCTCCCAGGGCCCGGCGGTCGCCAGCTACATCAAGAACGTGCTGAAGTCCGACAAGGCGTTCGTCATCGACGACCAGTCGGCGTACGGCGCGGGTCTGGCCGACGAGGTCAAGAAGGGCCTCGGCTCGGTGGTGATCGGCACCGACAAGGTGGTCGACAACGCTCAGGAGTTCGGCGCGCAGATCTCCAAGGTCAAGACCAGTGGTGCCGCTGTCCTGTTCTACGGTGGCTACACCGAGGAGGCCGCGCCGTTCCTCAAGCAGCTTCGCGCCGCTGGCTGGACCGGCACGTTCATCGGTGGTGACGGCATCAACGACGCCAACATGCTGTCGGTCACCGGTCAGAAGGACGTCGAGGGCACCATCGCCACCTGCCCGTGTGGCCCCGCCACCGCGGCCAAGGGCACCTTCGTGACCGACTTCAAGGCCAAGTACAGCGTTGACCCGGGTGTGTACGCGGACGTGTCGTTCGACCTGGCCAACATCTACCTGGAGGCGATCAAGGCCGGCAAGACCACCCGCGCCGACATCCAGGCATTCCTCTCCACCTACAACAAGGCCGGCTCCGCCTCGGGTGTGACCTACAAGTGGGAGCCCACCGGCGAGCTGGACCCGGCGCAGGTCAAGGTGTGGGCCTTCAAGGCGAAGGCCGGTGCGTGGGCTCCTGACGTGGAGATCCCGAAGGCCTGATCCCGTTGCGGGTCACAGGTTTGAGGGCGTGACGAACAGAGTTGGTTCCGATGCGGCCGGGGTGCGTAACCCCGGCCGCGTCGACTCAGCGCAACACCCTTCGGAGCATCGGTGGACTTTGCAGAACTCGTCCGGGGCTTCCCGGAACTGACCACAACCGGGTTGGTGCAGGGTGCGATCTACGCGCTCATCGCCCTCGGCTACACCCTCGTCTACGGCGTTCTTCGCCTGATCAACTTCGCGCACTCCGAGGTCTTCATGATCGGCACGTTCGGTGCCATCTGGACCTGGGCGGCCTTCGGGCTCGACAGCAACAGCGGCGCTCCGTCGGTAGGGAAGGCGCTGCTCCTCATCGTTCTCGCGATCGTGGCGGCCGCGTTGCTGTCCGGCAGCGTCGCGCTACTGATCGAGGTTACCGCATATCGGCCGCTGCGGCGCCGCAACGCACCGCCGCTGGCCTTCCTGATCACCGCCATCGGCGCGTCCTACGCGCTGATGGAGTTGATGGGCACGCTCACCCAGCGTCGCCAGGTCGGCTCGCCGGCCCTGCTGCCCGCTGACACGCTGTTCAGCATCGGTGGCTGGAGCATCACCCCCGTGCAGATGCTGACGCTGAGCGTGGCCATCATCATGATGGTCGGGCTGGACTGGTTCGTTAACAAGACCCGGTTCGGCAAGGGCATCCGCGCCGTGGCGCAGGACGCCAACACCGCCGCGCTGATGGGTGTCAACAAGAGCCGAGTGATCGCGCTGGTCTTCGTGCTGGGCGGTCTGATGGCCGGCGTCGCCGCCGTCTTCAGTGACATGAAGAGCGGAAACACCCGCTACAACATCGGCTTCCTGCTCGGGCTCAAGGCGTTCTCCGCCGCGGTGCTGGGCGGTATCGGCAACCTGCGGGGTGCGGCGATCGGCGGCATCCTGCTGGGTCTGGTCGAGAACTACGGGTCGGCGCTCTTCGGCTCGCAGTGGCGGGATCTCATCGCGTTCGTGGTGCTGATCGTCCTGCTGATGTTCCGGCCGACCGGCCTGCTGGGCGAGTCGTTGGGGAGGGCGCGGGCATGACCGCTCTGCGAGAGCGCTGGCACTCCGCTTCGAGTGCCATCGGTCGGCGGGTCGACGGACTGCCGAAGTCCGCCCGGATCACCGGGTTGCTGGCCTTCCTCGCCTTCCTCTACATCCTGCCGAACAAGTGGTTCTACGAGTACCTGAACATCCCGGGTCTGTGGATTCCGCTGTACACCACGCGCAACGACATGGCCGCGGTGCTGTTCTACTGCGCGTGGATCGTGCTGCTGTCGCTCGGTCTCAACGTCGTGGTGGGCTACGCGGGCCTGTTGGACCTGGGGTTCTTCGGCTTCTTCGCCGTCGGCGCGTACACGGTGGCGTTGTTGACGTCGCCGGAGAGCAAGCTCATCACCGAGTACAACTGGTTCGAGAGCCCGTGGCCGTGGTTGGTCACGGTGCCGATCGCGATCGCGCTGGCGCTGTTGTCCGGTGTGCTGCTCGGCGCTCCGACGCTGCGGCTGCGGGGTGACTATCTGGCGATCGTGACCCTCGGTTTCGCGGAGATGATCCGGATCGTCGCCAAGAACCAGGACTGGGTCCTGAACGGCGACCGGGGCATCCCGCAGGTGGGGCACCCGCCGGGCAAGTACCCGGACGGGACGGCCATCTTCCAGTTCGAGTTCAAGCCGTACTACTGGCTGCTGCTCACCGTCATCATCGGTGCGGTCTTCCTGATCCGGAACCTGGCCAACAGCCGGGTGGGTCGCGCCTGGGTGGCGATCCGTGAGGACGAGGACGCGGCGGAGCTGATGGGTGTGCCGACGTTCCGGTTCAAGCTGTGGGCGTTCGCGATCGGCGCGGCGGTCGGCGGACTGTCCGGCACGTTGTGGGCCGGTCAGGCCAACTTCGTCAACTCGTCCACGTTCTCCCTGGAGAATTCGATTCTGGTGTTGGCGGCGGTGCTGCTCGGTGGCGCCGGCAGCATCGGTGGCGCGATCCTCGGCGGCTTCCTGGTCATCTACATTCCGGAGTGGCTGCGGTCGGTGGGTGACGTCTTCGGTCTGCCGGAGACGGCCACCGTCTTCGGCAACGACTTCGACGTCAGCCCGACGTCGTTGCGGTACTTCATCTTCGGGGTCCTGCTGATCATCGTGATGATCTTCCGCCCGCAGGGTCTGTGGCCGAACCGGCGGCGTGCCGCCGAGCTCAAGGACCGGCAGAAGGAGGTGGCTGTCGTTGAGTGAGCCACGGATGGGTAGCGAGCGCGACGTCACCAGCGAGCGTGACATGGCGATCGACGCGCGGACGACGGTGGGCAGCCCGGCAGAGACCTCGTCGACGCCGGACGAGGCCGTCAGCGAGCCGGCCACCCCGGTCGACGGCCGCAAGCCGCTGTTGGAGGTCGACCACGTCACGCTGCGGTTCGGTGGCGTGGTTGCCCTCAACGACGTCAACTTCACCCTCTACGAGGGGGAGATCCTCGGGCTGATCGGGCCGAACGGCGCGGGCAAAACGACCTGCTTCAACGCGATGACGGGCGTCTACACCCCGACGACCGGCCAGATCCGGTTCCGGGGCGAGAAGGTTAGTGGCCGTAAGCGGTTCCAGATCACCAAGCTCGGGATCGCGCGTACCTTCCAGAACATCCGTCTCTTCCCGGAGATGACGGCGCTGGAGAACGTGCAGGTCGGCGCGGACGCCAACCACAAGACCAGCGTGCCGAGCGCCCTGCTGCGGTTGCCGCGGCACTGGCGGGAGGAGCGGCAGGGCAAGGCCAAGGCCCACGAGCTGCTGGACTTCGTCGGCATCCAGGGTCGCTCCGGCGACCTGGCCCGTAACCTGTCGTACGGTGACCAGCGTCGACTGGAGATCGCCCGGGCGCTGGCGACCGATCCCACGCTGCTCTGCCTGGACGAGCCGGCCGCCGGGTTCAACCCGGCGGAGAAGGTGGCCCTGCTCCAGCTGATCCGCAAGATCCGCGACTCGGGCGTCACCGTCCTGCTGATCGAGCACGACATGCGACTGGTCATGGGCGTGGTGGACCGGTTGGTGGTGCTGGAGTTCGGGCAGAAGATCGCCGAGGGGTCGCCGGCCGAGGTGCGCGACGACCCGAAGGTGATCGCTGCGTACCTGGGAGGTGTCGAGGATGCTGCTTGAGATCGACAACCTGAAGCTGCTCTACGGCCGCATCGAGGCGCTGCACGGCATCAGCCTGCACGTCGACCAGGGCGAGATCGTGGCGCTGATCGGTGCGAACGGCGCCGGTAAGACCACGACGATGAAGGCGATCTCCGGGCTGCACGCCATCTCCGGCGGCAGCATCAAGTTCGACGGCGCCGATGTCAGCCGGCTGCGCGCCGACCTGCGGGTGATCCGGGGGATCGGGCAGTCGCCGGAGGGACGCGGCGTCTTCCCCGGTATGACCGTGCTGGAGAACCTGGAGATGGGGGCCTACACCCGCAAGGACCGGGCCGACATCGCCAAGGACCTGGCGATGGTCTTCGACCTGTTCCCGCGGCTGCACGAGCGCCGCAAGCAGGCCGGTGGCACGCTCTCCGGCGGTGAACAGCAGATGCTGGCGGTGGGTCGGGCGTTGATGACCCGTCCGAAGCTGCTTCTTCTGGACGAGCCGTCGATGGGGCTGGCGCCCAAGCTGATCCAGCAGATCTTCGAGATCATCACGCGGATCAACGAGCAGGGCACGACGATCCTGCTGGTCGAGCAGAACGCGCAGCAGGCGCTGTCGCGGGCCCACCGGGGGTACGTGTTGGAGACCGGCCGGATCGTCAAGGAGGGCACCGGCCAGGAACTCCTGCACGACCCGGCGGTCAAGGAGGCGTACCTCGGCGTGGCCTGAGTCACCGACGACGAAGCGGCCGGCGGGCGATCGCCGGCCGCTTCGTCGCGTCTGCGAGGCGACGACGAGGGTTGTCGGTGCGACGGACTAGAGTCGCTGCCGTGACAGCTACGACGCCGCGCCTGCTCCTCGTCGACGGACATTCCCTGGCATACCGGGCGTTCTTCGCCCTGCCGGTCGAGAACTTCTCCACCACGACGGGTCAGCCGACCAACGCGGTGTACGGCTTCACCTCGATGCTGATCAACGTGCTGCGCGACGAGCAGCCCACCCACATCGTCGTGGCGTTCGACGTCTCCCGCCGCTCCTTCCGCACCGAGAAGTACGCGGAGTACAAGGCCGGCCGCAGCGAGACCCCGACCGACTTCAAGGGCCAGGTCAGCCTCGTCAAGGAGGTCTTGGCGGCGCTGCAGATCCCGGTCGTCGAGATGGAGGGCTACGAGGCCGACGACGTCATCGCCACGCTCGCCTGCCAGGCCCGCGACCAGGGCATGACGGTGTTGATCAGCACCGGCGACCGCGACGCGTTCCAGCTCGTCGGCGACCAGGTCACCGTTCTCTACCCGCGCAAGGGCGTCTCCGACCTGGCCCGGATGGACCCGGCGGCGATCGAGGCGAAGTACGGCGTCGGCCCCGAGCGGTACCGCGATCTCGCGGCCCTGGTCGGCGAGACAAGCGACAACCTGCCCGGCGTGCCGGGCGTCGGGCCGAAGACGGCCGCCAAGTGGATCACCACGTACGGCGGGGTGGAGGGCGTGATCGCCCGCGCCGACGAGATCAAGGGCAAGGCCGGCGACAGCCTGCGGGAGCGGCTCGCCGACGTGATCCGCAACTACGAGATCAACTGCCTGGTCTCCGACCTGGAGCTGCCCCTGCGCCCGGAGGACGCCCGCTGGGCCGGCTGGGACCGCGAGGCCGTGCACCAGGTCTTCGACACCCTCGAGTTCCGCATCCTGCGCGACCGCCTCTACCAGTACCTGGAGGCCGTCGAGCCGGAGGCCGAGTCCGGCTTCGACCTGACCGGCGAGGTGCTCACCGAGTCGGGCGCGCTCAGCGCCTGGCTGGACGCCCACGCCCCGACCGGCACCCCGGTCGGGCTCGCGGTCAAGCTCGACACCGGCCCCAACCGCCGGCACACCGCCTCGATCACCGGGCTCGCGCTGGCCAGCGCCGGTGGCGCGGCCGCCTGGGTCGACCCCAGCGGGCTCGACGCCGCCGACGAGAGCGCCCTCGCGTCCTGGCTCGCCGACGCGCAGCGGCCCAAGGTGCTGCACGACAGCAAGCCCGCCGTGCTGGCCTGCGCCGCGCACGGCTGGGAACTGGCCGGCATCGCCCGGGACACCCAGATCGCCGCGTACCTGGCCCGCCCCGACCAGCGGTCCTACGACCTGACCGACCTGGCCCTGCGTTACCTGCACCGCGAGCTGCGGGTGGACGCGCCCGAGACCGGCCAGCTCACCCTCGACGGGCTGGGCGACGAGGGGGTGGCCGAGCAGAACCTCATGCTCCAGGCCCGCGCCACCCTCGACCTCGCCGACGCCATCGACGCCGAGTTGTCCCGGGACGGCGAGCAGTCCGCGCGGCTGATGGCCGGGGTGGAGCTGCCGCTGATGCGGGTGCTCGCCGGCATGGAGCGCACCGGCATCGCCGCCGACACCGACTACCTGTCCGAGTTGGAGGCGCACTTCGCCGCCGAGGTGAAGGCCGCCGCCCAGGGCGCGTACGAGGCGGTGGGCCGGGAGTTCAACCTCGGCTCGCCCAAGCAGTTGCAGGAGATCCTCTTCACCGAGCTGGGCCTGCCGAAGACCAAGAAGATCAAGACGGGTTACACCACCGACGCCGACGCACTGCAGTGGCTCTACGCGCAGCAGCCGCACCCGGTGCTGGCCCACCTGCTGCGTCACCGCGACGTCGCCAAGCTCAAGTCGACGGTGGACGGCCTGCTCAAGTCCGTCTCCGACGACGCTCGGATCCACACCACCTTCAACCAGACCGTCGCGGCCACCGGCCGGCTCTCCTCCACCGAGCCCAACCTGCAGAACATCCCGATCCGCACCGCGGAGGGCCGGCGCATCCGCCGGGCCTTCGTGGTGGGTGCGGGGTACGAGTGCCTGCTCACCGCCGACTACAGCCAGATCGAAATGCGGATCATGGCGCACCTCTCCTCGGACGACGCGCTCATCGAGGCGTTCAACTCCGGGGCCGACTTCCACGCCGCCACCGCCTCGTCGGTCTTCGGCGTGCCGGTCGACGAGGTCACCCCGGACCAGCGTCGCAAGATCAAGGCGATGAACTACGGCCTGGCGTACGGGCTCAGCGCGTTCGGCCTGTCCCAGCAGCTCAACATCGGCACCGAAGAGGCGCGCGGGCTGATGGAGAACTACTTCGCGGGCTTCGGCGGGGTGCGCGACTACCTGCACCAGGTGGTCGCCAAGGCCCGCCAGGACGGCTACACCTCGACCATCCTGGGCCGTCGCCGCTACCTGCCCGACCTGGTGAGCGACAACCGGCAGCGCCGCGACATAGCCGAGCGGATGGCGCTCAACGCCCCCATCCAGGGGTCAGCCGCCGACATCATCAAGGTGGCGATGCTGCACGTCGACACCGCCCTCGCCGACGCCGGTCTGCGCTCCCGGATGCTGTTGCAGGTGCACGACGAGCTGGTCTTCGAGGTCGCGCCCGGTGAGCGGGAGGTCCTCGAAGCGCTGGTACGGCGCGAGATGGGCGGGGCGTACCCGCTGTCGGTGCCGCTGGAGGTGTCGGTCGGCTTGGGCCGGGACTGGAACAGCGCGGATCACTGATGGTCGCCGGTGGGGGTTCCGTCGCCCGTGGGTTGACCTTGAGTGTTTACGGATGATCGTTACTTCATCGGGTCGTGGCCCCAGTTCATGAGGGACCAGCGCCACTTCGTGTCGCGCACGTTGCCGGACGGGCGCTGCGCCATGTGCCGGCGGACGTAGCCGACCACCTTGCGCATGTGCTTGTAGTCCGCCTCCGAGAGGTCGGCGCGCTTGCGGCGGAGCAGGTTGATGATCTTCCGGCCGGACTCGTGCCCGACCGACTCGCCGCCACCGGTACGGCCACCCTTGTGCCAACCGACCTGCTTCGACTCGTCGGTCTCCAGCCACGTCGACAGCTCACCGGGCTTCATGTTCACCGCGTCGGTGAACTCCCGGTAGGTGTCCCGGCCCTGGTCGTCAGCTCTGCTCATGACGCAACGCCTCCGGGCGGTGGGCCACGTCGCGGCCTGTGCCGTCACTGCGGACCCGGTACTGCGGGTCGTCCGGGGCCGCGCTCACCGCCCGCCCGCGAATCCGCGTCCGCTCGGTGATCGTGCCCTGCACCACGCCGTACGCGCGGCTGCCGTGGGCCGACCAGGAGACACGGTCGCCCTGGTGGAATCTCTGTTCGGCCATGCCCCCGGCTACCCGACCCCGGCGGGGCGAAACGACTATGGCGTGATCTCGGCGATCGGCAGCTTCATGTCGAACGGCTCGCTCAGCTCGACCACGTTGGCACCGTCGGCGACCAGCTCGTACTGCCGCTCGGGTGCGGCTCGGTCAGTCGGCGGGGCGTTCGGTGACGAAGATGGCGGTGCCGGGGAAGAGCCGTCCGCGCAGCGGGCTCCACTGCCCCCAGATGCCCTCGTGTCCCTCCGGCCACTCCGGCTCCACGAGGTCCAGCAGCCGGAACCCCGCGCCGACCAGTTCCCGGATCCGGTCACCGAGGGTCCGGTGCTGCTCGACGTAGGTCGCCACGCCGTTCTCGTCCTGCTCGACGTAGGGGGAGCGGTCGAAGTACGAGTGCACGGCCTTCAGCCCGCCCTCGCCGGGATCGTCCAGGAAGATCCAGCGCATCGGGTGGGTCACCGAGAACACCCACCGGCCGCCCGGGCGCAGCACCCGGTGCACCTCGGCGAGCAGGGCCGCCGAGTCGTCCACGAACGGGATCGCCCCGAACGCCGTGCAGGCCACGTCGAACGACCGGTCGGCGAAGGGCAACGCGAGCGCGTCGGCCTGCACCAGCGGGACGCGTACCCCGGTGGCCTCGGCCGCCTTGGCGGCGTGCCGCAACATGCCGGCGGACAGGTCGAAGGCGACCGGCCGCGCGCCCCGGGTGGCGAGCCAGCGGGCGGCCGCGGCGGCGCCGCAACCCACCTCGAGCACCCGTCGTCCCGACACGTCGCCGAGCAGGTGGGCGTCCGCCTCACGCAACGCCTCCGGGCACCAGACGAAGTCCACGTCGCCGAGGAACGCGCCGTGCTCGGCCTGGTAGTCGTCGGCGTCGGTGTCCCACCAGCCACGGTTGGCCCGCCTGACCTCGGCGTCACCCACGCCGCGCCGGGTCACCCGGCTGTCGTCATCCACCCGCTCACGCTAGGCCCCACCCACCCCGTTGGGTACGGCGGCGCGTCTACGATCTCCGGGAATCGGCGCGACGCGCCCGCTTGATCGACTCGGCTTCGGTGAAATCGGGGTCTCCGGGGCGACGGGATGGCCCGGTTTCCAGGAAGCCGAGTCGATCAAACCGCCCGTGACCAGCCGACGGCTGGGGCCCCTGTGACCTACGAGACAGGAGGGGTCGTTTCCGGGCGATTGTTCGGCTTTCGCAGGTCATCGCGCGGCGAGGAGGCGGGAGGGCTTGCACGCTGTGGTAATGCGCACGGTAGGCTAGACGATGCGCTCGCGGATCGCGTTGCCTCGGCAGGGAGCAGGTGCGCGGTCGTCGGAGCCACATCATGATCTCACTAGGCGATCGTTCGGTGTGCCCGGCGGCGGATCCGCTGGCGCGAACAGGTCACTGCGACACACCAGCCTGCTGTGACAACCCACCGACCGGAGCAACCGCCCACATGACGAGCAGCATCGAGGCCCCCTCGAGCGCCACCCGGGTCACCCACGACGATCTCGGTTCCGAGGAGGCTTTCCTCGCCGCGATCGACGAGACCATCAAGTACTTCAACGACGGCGACATTGTCGAAGGCACCGTCGTCAAGGTCGATCGGGACGAGGTCCTGCTCGACATCGGCTACAAGACCGAGGGTGTCATTCCCTCTCGTGAGTTGTCGATCAAGCACGACGTGGACCCCGCCGAGGTTGTGACGGTTGGTGACCACATCGAGGCCCTGGTCCTCCAGAAGGAGGACAAGGAGGGGCGTCTGATCCTCTCCAAGAAGCGGGCGCAGTACGAGCGGGCCTGGGGCACGATCGAGAAGATCAAGGACGAGGACGGCGTCGTCCGCGGCTCTGTCATCGAGGTCGTCAAGGGTGGTCTCATCCTCGACATCGGCCTGCGCGGCTTCCTGCCCGCGTCCCTGGTCGAGATGCGGCGCGTGCGTGACCTGCAGCCGTACGTCGGGCGCGAGCTCGAAGCCAAGATCATCGAGCTGGACAAGAACCGCAACAACGTGGTGCTGTCCCGCCGTGCCTGGCTCGAGCAGACGCAGTCCGAGGTGCGCACCGAGTTCCTCAACAAGCTGCAGAAGGGCCAGGTCCGCAAGGGCGTCGTGTCCTCGATCGTCAACTTCGGCGCGTTCGTGGACCTCGGCGGCGTCGACGGTCTGGTGCACGTCTCCGAGCTGTCCTGGAAGCACATCGACCACCCGTCCGAGGTCGTCGAGGTGGGCCAGGAGGTCGAGGTCGAGGTTCTGGACGTCGACCTGGACCGCGAGCGCGTCTCCCTGTCGCTGAAGGCGACGCAGGAGGACCCGTGGCGGCAGTTCGCCCGCACCCACGCGATCCAGCAGATCGTGCCGGGTAAGGTCACCAAGCTGGTTCCGTTCGGTGCGTTCGTCCGCGTGGACGACGGCATCGAGGGCCTGGTCCACATCTCCGAGCTGGCCGAGCGCCACGTGGAGATCCCGGAGCAGGTCGTCCAGGTCGGCTCCGAGGTCATGGTCAAGGTCATCGACATCGACCTCGAGCGTCGCCGGATCTCCCTGTCGCTCAAGCAGGCCAACGAGGGCTTCGTCGAGGGCGAGGAGCACTTCGACCCGACCCTCTACGGCATGGCCGCGACGTACGACACCGAGGGCAACTACATCTACCCGGAGGGCTTCGACCCGGAGACGGGCGAGTGGCTCGAGGGGTACGACAAGCAGCGCGAGACCTGGGAGAACCAGTACGCCGAGGCCCGTCAGCGTTGGGAGGCCCACACCAAGCAGGTGCAGACCTCTCGCGCCGCCGACGCCGAGGCCGCTGCCAACCCGGCCCCCGCTGTCCCGGCTGCCAGTGGCGGCACCACCTCCTCGTCCAGCCCGGCCCCGAGCCGGCAGAACGAGGAGCCGGCCGGCACCCTGGCCACCGACGAGGCGCTCGCCGCTCTGCGGGAGAAGCTCGCCGGCGGTAAGTGACCCGCTGAACGACGGCAGGCCCCGTCTCCCGCGATCCTCGGATCGCCGGAGGCGGGGCCTTCGCCATGTGCTCAGCACGCGGTTGGCGCGCGTTGTCACGGCGGCGTCGGCCGCGGCGGGCTACCGGCCGCTTCGCGTCGACCTCAAGTCGGAGTCGCTGAGGGCCGGGGCCGGGGCACCGACCACGTCGCTGAGGGCCGGGGCCGTGGGCCGGGGCACCGACCGCGTCCCACCTACCACCTTGCGTCCTTTGCTCTGCTTCAACGGAGGAAACGGCCGGTGTCCGATTATCGGACGGCAGGTGTCTCCTGGGCTGAAGCAGAGCAAAGGACGCGCGTGAGAGGTCGGGTCCCCCTCAACGGGTTGATCGCGGGCTGGGCGTGTTTGGCGGACGAGCCGCCATCCGGTTGACTGTTCTGGTGCTGAGGGTGGGTTTGACCGGCGGGATCGGCTCGGGCAAGAGCGCGGTGGCCGCGCGGTTGGTGGAGTTGGGCGCGGTGCTCGTCGACGCCGACCAGGTCGCCCGGGAGGTTGTCGCGCCGGGCACCGAGGGCCTCGCGGAGATCGTCGCCACCTTCTCCGCTGGGGTGCTGGACGCCGACGGCGCGTTGGACCGCGCCGCGCTGGGCGCGCTGGTGTTCTCCGACGAGGCCGCCCGCCGCCGGCTGGAGGCGATCACCCACCCGCGGGTACGGGCGCGAACCGCCGAGCTGGTCGCGGCGGCGGCGCCGGACGCGATCGTCGTCAACGACGTACCGCTGCTGGTGGAGGTGGGGCTCGCGCCGACGTACCACCTGGTGGTCGTGGTGCAGACGGCCGTGCCGACCCGGCTGGAGCGACTGACGCGCGACCGGGGTATGGCCCGCGCGGAGGCCGAGCGGCGGATCGCCGCGCAGGCCGACGACGATCGCCGGAGGGCGGTCGCCGACGTGGTGGTGACCAACGACGGCAGTCTGGCGGCGCTGCACGACGCCGTGGACACGCTGTGGCGGCAGCGGCTGCGACCCTACGAGCACAACCTGCGGCAGCGGCGGGTCGCGTCGCCGCCCGCGCGCGACGACGAGGCGGAGGCCGACGCGAGCTGGCCCGAGCAGTACGGGCGGTTGGCCGCCCGGATCCGCCACGCGGTCGCCCCGGCGGATCTGCGGATCGACCACATCGGCGCGACGGCGGTGCCCGGGTTGGCCGCCGCCGACGTCATCGACGTGCAGCTCGCCGTGCCCAGCCTCGCGGACGCCGACGGGCCGCTGGCCGAGCGGCTGGCGGGCGCGGGGTTCCCCCGGGTCCCGGGGCACTGGTGGGACGATCCGCGTCCGGCCGGCCGGGGGCGGTGGGAGAAGCGGCTGCACGGTAGCGCCGACCCCGGTCGCCCGGTGCGGCTGCACGTACGGGCGGCGGACTCGCCCGGCTGGCGGTACGCGCTGCTGATGCGGGACTACCTGCGCGCCGACCCGGATCGACGGGCGGCGTACCTGCTGCTCAAGCGCGATCTGGTGGACGCGGCGCCGCACGTCGCCGATTCCGGTACGGCCCGCGACCCGTGGTTCGACGAGGAGTACCTGCGGACCGAGCAGTGGGCCGCGCAGACCGACTGGCGGCCCTGACCCCCGGTCAGCGTGTTCCGCGCGGTCGACCGGCGGCGCGCGGTGGCGGCGGGAGGCGGGGCACCACGGCGGGGGAGAGGTCCAGCTGGGCCCACGCGCCGGGGCCGGTACACAGCTCCACCCGGCGCAGCAACCCGTCCCGGTCGATCCAGTAGCGCAGCCGCGCGGCGCCTCTGCGGAACTCCACGACGTCCACCGTCCGCCCGTCGGCGAGGTCCTCACGGACCCGCACGGGGGCGGCACGCCGTGCCGCCGGGTCGGCGGCGGCCACCGCCGCGTCGACCAGCAGGTCCAGGTCGTCCCGGGCGGACCGGGTGGTCCGCCACGTGCCGGCGGGGACCGGGAACGGCGGCCGACCGGGCGTCTCGGCCGTGCCACCACCACCGGCGTCGGCGGGCACGTCCGTACGGGACAGGCCGGCGGCGTCGCGGTGCAGGAGGGTCCGGCGATCGGGTACGCCCAGGTCGGCGACCGCCACATAGGCGGTACGGGCGGACCAGCCCAACCAACCGGCGCCCCGCAGGTTGACCTCGAGGCCCACCGGCGCGGCCAGCGTCAGCGTGGCGCCGCCCTGGCCGCGCAGCCGGGCCGGCAGCGCGTCCCACCGCCGCTGCTCGGCCTCCGTGAGCGCCCGGGGCAGGCCGGGTCGACCGCCGAGCGCGTCCACCGGATGCAGCGTGGGGCGGTCGATCCGGTCGAGGAGCACCGTGAGCGGCCCGACACCGGGCAGACGGGTCACCAGCTTGTGTAGTCGGCCGTCCCGGTCGAGCCAGTACCGGGCCGCGGGGCTGCCGGCCGCCGCCGTGCCGGCACCGGTGCTGGCGGCTGCCGTGGTGCTGGCGGCTGCCGTGGTGCTGGCCCGGGCCGTGGTGCTGACGGCGGTGGGCGTCGCGGCGGCCAGCGACGCCTGGAGGACGTCCAGCGTCCCGTCCGCGACCGCCTCCTGGGCGATCCAGCGCGCGTCACCGGCGGTCGGGATCGGGTCCGGGCGGTCGGCGGCGAGGCCGAGGATCAGGTCGAGGACCGACGCCAGGCGCGTGCCGGGTGTCAGGTGACGCAGCCGCCAGCGGTCCGTCGGCGGCACCAGCGGAGGCGCGGCCGGGGTGGGCACGGCCGTAGGGTCCGGCCGGACCACCAGGACCGGGCCGGCGCTCTGCACCAGGCCCCGGTCGGTGCCCGCCCCCGGCCCACCGACGTCCAGGTAGAGCAGGGCACGCGACCAGTCCACCCAGCCCACCAGCTCGGTACGGGCGGCGCCCTCGCCGGCGGTGACGCGTACACCGGCGCGCAGGTCCCGCAGGTTGGTGACCCGCATCGCGGCCAGCCGCTCGGCCTCGGCGACGGTCAGCGGCCGGGCCGGCGCGGGTGGGTCGGGCGTCCAACTCAGCAGCCCGAGCACCAGCGCCGCCGCCGACGTCACGGCGGTCAGGGCGAGCAGGAGCAGCAGCGTACGGCGGCGTCGGCTGGCCCGGGCCGACCCGACGCCGTGGCCGGTACCGCCGACGGGGGTGCTCTGGTCCCTGACCTCGGCACGGCTGGGTCGGCCGTCCCTGACGCCGTGCCGAGCCCTGCGGTCCGCGGTGCCGGCCCGGGTGGTGTCGGGTGAGGGCGCCGGGGCTTCGGAGGTGTCCACGGATGTGAAACGGGTGGGACGGCATCGGGTGACGAGCCCGGAGTGCGGAGCAGGGGCGCTCGCGGCGGCCGGTCTGCGCCGTGAGCGCGACCACACGGGTGCGCACGCCGGACGAGCCGGGTGCTGCGACCGCTGTGCCGGGGGCGGCCGGCCGTGATGACGGCCTGGCCGCCGGCCCGGTCGGCCGCCGCGAGCGGCCTACACCAAGAGGGTAGTCCCGGTGACATGGGCCACACAATGGGAATATTGAAGCCGATCACGTACCCTGCGCGACGGCCGAACATGTCGGACCTGCGGCGTACCGTTGATGTCATGGCGCTCGACATTCCTCGGCTCGACGGCCGCTTCCAGGTCGTCAGCGACTACCAGCCGGCCGGCGACCAGCCGGCTGCCATCGACGACCTTGAGCGCCGGGTGCGGCGCGGCGACCGGACCTCGGTGCTCCTCGGCGCGACCGGCACCGGCAAGAGCGCCACCACCGCGTGGCTCATCGAGCGGCTGCAGCGCCCGACCCTGGTGCTCGCCCCGAACAAGACGCTCTGCGCGCAGCTCGCCAAGGAGTTCAGCGAGCTGATGCCGCACAACGCGGTCGAGTACTTCGTGTCGTACTACGACTACTACCAGCCCGAGGCGTACATCCCGCAGACCGACACCTACATCGAGAAGGACTCCTCGATCAACGAGGAGGTCGAGCGGCTGCGGCATTCGGCGACGATGTCGCTGCTCACCCGCCGTGACGTGATCGTGGTCGCCACCGTCTCGGCGATCTACGGCCTGGGCACCCCGGAGGAGTACCTGGACCGGGCGGTCAAGGTGAAGGTCGGTCAGGACCTCGACCGCGACCAGTTGCTGCGCCGGCTCGTCGACATCCAGTACACGCGCAACGACATGGCCTTCCAGCGGGGCACGTTCCGGGTCCGCGGTGACACGTTGGAGATCATCCCGGCGTACGAGGAGTTGGCGGTCCGCATCGAGCTGTTCGGCGACGAGGTGGAGAAGCTCTACTACCTCAACCCGTTGACCGGTGACGTGGTCCGCGAGGTCGACCAGTTGGTGATCTTCCCGGCGACGCACTACGCGGCGGGCCCGGAGCGGATGGAGCGGGCCATCCGCGACATCGAGGCGGAGCTGGCCGAGCGGCTGGCCGAGCTGGAGCGCCAGGGCAAGCTGCTGGAGGCGCAGCGACTGCGGATGCGCACGACGTACGACATCGAGATGATGCGCCAGGTGGGCTTCTGCTCCGGCATCGAGAACTACTCGATGCACATGGACGGGCGGCTGCCCGGCAGCCCACCGCACTGCCTGCTCGACTACTTCCCGGACGACTTCCTCACCGTGGTCGACGAGTCGCACGTGACGATCCCGCAGATCGGCAGCATGTACGAGGGTGACGCCTCCCGTAAGCGGATGCTCATCGACCACGGGTTCCGGCTGCCGAGCGCCGCCGACAACCGGCCGCTGCGCTTCGACGAGTTCCTGGAGCGGGTCGGCCAGATGGTCTGCCTCTCCGCGACCCCCGGCACGTGGGAGTTGGAGCAGGCCCAGGGCGAGTTCGTCGAGCAGGTCATCCGCCCCACCGGCCTGGTCGACCCACAGGTCGTGATCAAGCCGACCAAGGGCCAGATCGACGACCTCATGCACGAGATCAAACTGCGGACCGACCGTGACGAGCGTGTGCTCGTCACGACGCTGACCAAGAAGATGGCCGAGGACCTGTCGGACTACCTGCTGGAGAACGGCGTCCGGGTGCGCTACCTGCACTCGGAGGTCGACACCCTGCGCCGGGTCGAGTTGCTGCGTGAGCTGCGCAAGGGCGAGTACGACGTGCTGGTCGGCATCAACCTGCTCCGTGAGGGCCTGGACCTGCCCGAGGTGTCACTGGTGGCGATCCTGGACGCCGACAAGGAGGGCTTCCTGCGCAGTGGCCGGTCGCTGATCCAGACCATCGGGCGGGCCGCCCGTAACGTCTCGGGCCAGGTGCACATGTACGCCGACAAGATCACCCCGTCGATGGCGGCGGCGATCGACGAGACCGACCGGCGCCGCGCCAAGCAGATCGCGCACAACGAGGCGCACGGCATCAGTCCGGAGCCGCTGCGCAAGAAGATCCACGACATCCTGGACGACATCTACCGCGAGGCGGAGGACACCGAGAACTCCCGGGTCGGCGGTGCGGTCCGCCAGCTCTCCCGGGGCAAGGCGCCGGTCAAGGAGACGCGCAGTCGCAGCCGGTCGACCGCCGCCACCACGTCGCGGGAGGGGATGGCCCGCGCCGACCTCGCCCAGCTCATCCAGGAGCTCAACGACCAGATGCTGGCCGCCGCCCGCGAGCTGCAGTTCGAGCTGGCGGCACGGATCCGCGACGAGGTCGCCGACCTGAAGAAGGAGCTACGCGGGATGGACGCCGCCGGGGTGAAGTGACCGCGCGTGGTTGTGGTGTGGAGCGCCCGGCAGCCGCTCGCGGTTGATTTCCGTGCCGAGCTGGTCACCCTTGACCGACATGGGCGGGCGTGTCTCGGCCACGCGCCGGGTGGGTGGTTCGTGCGGCGAGCGGGAAGGGCGGTCGGGTGCGGTGACGCCGATCGACGACGAACTGGTCCTCGGGGTGCCCGAGATCCGTCTGCGTCCGTTCGTCGACCGGTACATCGGCTACCGGGAACGCGCGGACGTCCCCCTGGTCCGCCGGGAGACCGCAGGTGCCTTCGTGGTGCTGATCCTGGGATGGGGTGCGCCGCTGGACGTGGCCGATCCGCGTGGCGCCGAGCGTGGGGTCGAGCGGGTGGACTCGTTCGTGGCCGGCACCTTCGACGGCTGGTGTACTACCCGCACGGTGGGCGTGGGGGAGGGCGTGGAGTTGCTGCTGACCCCGCTGACCGCCCGGCGCGTCCTCGGCCTGCCGCTCGCCGAGCTGACGAACCGGGCAGTCGGCCTCGGGCACCTCCCCGGCCGCTGGCTCGAGCAGCTACGGCACCAGTTGGCCGACGCCGAGGGCTGGCCGCAGCGCTTCGCGCTCCTGGACGCGGCACTCGCCGACCGCCTGGCGGCGTCCCCACCCGTCGACGCCCGCCTCGACTGGGCCTGGCGATGGCTCACGGCGAGCGGTGGGCGCGGCGCTGTCGGCGAGCTCGCCGCCGAGCTGGGGTGGAGCCGGCGACATCTGGCGGCCCGGTTCCGGGAGGACGTCGGTCTGCCACCGAAGACGGCGGCCCGGTTGATGCGCTTCCAACACGCGCACGCGGCGCTGCGCGATGCCGCCGCGACCGGATCGCCGCCCGGACGTGGACGGGCCGTCGACTGGGCCGAGGTGGCCGTCCGATGTGGCTACTACGACCAGTCGCACCTCATCCGGGACTTCCACCAGTTCGCCGGCGCCACACCGGCGGCGCTGCTCGCCGCACCCTCAGCCGTCTGAGGTGAGACGCCGGCGGGCGCGATCGACTCGGGTTCAGGGAAGTGGGGGCGCCCTGGGAACCTGCGGGTCGGGCCGCCCCAGCGCGGCGATCCCGGCGCAGGTTGGGCGGCCCGGGTCACATTCGTCCAATCTGCGGGTCGACTCCAGGCCGGAGACTTGTCGCTATGCGAACCGTCTATCCGATCCTTCGTTATCCCGATCCCCGCGCCGCGATCGACTGGCTCTGTTCGGCGTTCGGCTTTCAGGTGCACGCCGTGCACGAGGCGCCGGACGGCACGGTCGCCCACGCCGAGCTCGTCCTCGACACCGGCATGATCATGCTGGGTCCTCGGGTCGGCGCGGCCTCTCCGCCGGCCGACGACGACTGGTCCGTCTACGTGGCCGTGCCGGACGTCGACGCCCACTGCGCCCAGGCGCGTGCCGCCGGAGCGGACATCACCCGGGAGCCGTACGACACCGACTACGGGTCCCGCGACTACGCCGCCCGTGACCTCACCGGTATCCACTGGTCGTTCGGCATCTACCGACCCTGAGTCGAGTGCCGGCCCTGAGCCCTGAGCAGGGAAGGGAGGCTTCGACGGCATCGGATTCCCCCGCATGGCACGACCGCCTCAGTTGCGGTGCGCCACCGCGCTATTGCACTGGGTGATCGTCCTGCGTACGCTCCCTCGATGGGGAGGCGGGGATGCCGTTGCCAACAAGTCCTGTCATTCGACGCGCGCGCCTCGGCGCGGAGCTGCGTCAGCTACGCCGGCGCGAGGCGCTGACCCTGGAGCAGGTCTGCGACCGGTTGGGCTGGGCCTCGACGTCGAAGCTGTCCCGCATCGAGCTGGGGCAGAGCCGTCCGGATCTGGCCGACGTGCTGGATCTGCTCGACGTCTACCAGGTGCCCGGCCCGGTCCGGGACGCGTTGATCGTCATCGCGCGCGACGCGGCCACCAGTCGCGGCTGGTGGAAGGCGCTCGGTGAGATGAGTGAACGGCAGCGCGTGTACGCCGAGCTGGAGGCGGGCGCGGCCGACATCGTCGAGTACCAGCCGGCGCTCGTACCGGGGCTGCTCCAGACGGCGGCGTACGCGCGCTCGCGGGTCGCCGCCGGTGTCCTGCTCACGCCCGAGGTCGACGTGGAGGCCGAGGTGCGGGCCCGGGCGCTGCGGCAGGAGGTGCTGCGCCGGGCCGACCCGCCGCGCTACACGGCGGTGCTCGCCGAGGCGGTGTGCGACCAGGGCGACCTGCCGGTCGACGTCTGGCGGGAGCAGCTACGGCACCTCGTGGCGGTGACCGGGTTGGCGCACGTGACGGTGCGGTTGCTGCCACGCGGGCTGGCCGGCGGCGGGCTGCACCCGCTCACGCCGTACTCCTGGTATGCCTTTCCCGACCCGGCGGACCCGCGGACGGTGATGCTGGAGGCGTTGACCACCGACGTGCGCCTGGCGACCGTGCTCGACGTCGACAGGTACGAGCGGATGACCGAGGCGCTGCTGGCGGCGGCACTGTCACCGGAGGAGTCGGTCACCGTCCTGGCCCGCCGCGTCGGGCAGTAGGACTCGCCCGCGCGGCCACCGGGCCCGGCGCCCCCGAGCCCGTCGGGACCGGCGACCCGCGCGTGCGGGAGGCACGGTAACCCCGGGGTACGACAGGTCCACTCAGGCCGGTACGTCGAGGAAGTGCTCGACCAGCGGCGGCCCGGCGAAGTGCGGCCCGATGAGCGCGCGCCACTGCGCGAAACGGTCGGTGTCCCGGAAGTTCTTCTCGTGCGCCTCGACCGAGTCCCATTCGACGAGCAGCACGAACCGGGTGGGCGACTCGATGCCCCGGGTCATCCGCACCGAGCGGCAGCCGGGCGTCCCGGCCAGCACCGGGTGACCCTCGGCGTACGCGGCGGCGAACGCGTCCTCGTGTCCGGGCAGTACGTCGATCAGCGCGACCTCAAGCACCATGTCGGAAAGCCTCCCACGGCCCGGGGTCGTGCGGGTGCCGCGGGGTCTGTTCCGCCGTCGACACACGTCCTAAGGTCTGACGACATGATCATCGACTGGCTTACCGGTACCGCGTTCCGGGTCGGGGGCGTCGGCACGACCTGGGCGGAGCTGCTGGGGTTCGCCACCGGAGTGCTCAACGTGTGGCTGGTGGCCCGGCAGCGCGTCGCCAACTGGCCGATCGGCATCGCCAACGTGCTGCTGCTCATGCTGCTGTTCTGGACGGCCGGGCTGTACGCCGACGCCGGGCTCCAGGTCGTGTACGTGGCGCTCGGATGTTACGGCTGGTGGCACTGGTTGTTCGGCGGCGAACGCCGGACCCGGCTGACGGTGAGCCGGACCGGCCGGCGGGAGTGGGTGGGGCTGGCGGTCGCGGGTGTGCTGCTCACCGGCGGGCTCTGGGTCCTGCTGGACCGGGTCACCGACTCGACGGTGCCGCTGCCGGACGCGCTGACGACGGCGCTGTCCCTGCTGGCGACGTACGGGCAGACCCGCAAGCGGGTGGAGAGCTGGTGGCTCTGGATCGCGGCCGACCTGATCTACATCCCGCTGTACGCCTACAAGGGGCTGCACCTGACGGCCGTGCTGTACCTGGTCTTCCTCGCGCTGTGCGTGGTCGGGTTGCGGGCCTGGCGGGCCGATGAGCGCCGACTCGACCGGGCCACCCCGGCGCCGCCCGGCCCGGCCCCGGTGACCGCGTGAGCGAGATGACGCGGGCGCGGCGCCCCGAGTTCGGGCACGGGATGGTGGTGGGGAAGTTCTATCCGCCGCACGCCGGGCACCATGCCCTGATCGCGGCGGCGGCCGTCCGCTGCGCCACCGTCACGGTGGTGGTGGCGCCGTCCCGCCGGGAGTCCATCCCGCTCGCGGCCCGGCTGGACTGGCTGCGCGAGACGCACGCGGACACACCGTGGGTCCGGTTCGTCGGCCGGTACGACGACCACCCGGTGGACTACGACGACCCGGCGGTCTGGGATGCGCACTGCGCGGTGTTCCGCGAGGCGGTCGGACCGGAGCAGGTGGACGCCGTCTTCTCGTCCGAGGCGTACGGAACGGAGTTGGCCCGCCGTTTCGGGGCCGTACCCGTGTCGGTCGATCCGGATCGGCGGACCGTGCCGGTCTCCGGGACGGCGGTCCGCGCGGACCCCGTGGGTCACTGGCGGTGGCTGAGCCCGCCGGTGCGGGCCGCTCTCGTGCGGCGGGTGGTGGTGGTCGGCGCCGAGTCGACGGGCACCACCACGATGGCCGAGGCGCTCGCCGCGCACTACGGCACGGTCTGGGTTCCCGAGTACGGCCGGGAGTTGACGGCCCGCAAGCTCGCCCGGCTGCGGGAACGCTCGCCCGAGGCGACGATCTTCGACGTCGTCTGGGACCGGGAGGACTTTCGCGAGGTGGTCCGCGAGCAGCAGGCGGCCGAGGACGCGGCGGCCCGGTCGGCGGGGCCGTTGCTGTTCTGCGACACCGACGCGCGGGCCACCGCGGTCTGGGAGGAGCGCTACCTGGGTAGCGCGTCGCCGCAGGTGCGGGCGGCGGCGCGCCGGCCGGCGCGGTACCTGCTGACCGATCACCGGGGCGTGCCGTTCGCCGACGACGGGTTGCGCGACGGTGCGCATCTGCGGGCCTGGATGACCGACCGGTTCCGCGACGAGTTGGCCGGGTCGGGGGTGCCGGTTGTGGAGTTGACCGGGTCGCACGCCGAGCGGCTGGCACGGGCCGTGCGGGTCTGCGACGACCTGCTGGCGTCCGGCTGGTCGTTCACCGACCCGATCAGCGCACCCGACACACTAGCCTCCTAGGACGGCCAAGAAGGGTGTGTGATGGGCACCCCACGCCCCAGGTGTGATCACGGCGCGTGGTGGGCAACAATGGTCCCCGAGGAGGGGAGTATTCCCCCGCGACGAAGTCGTCAGCACGGACGATCGCCGGATTCTCGGCGACCGACCCGGCTTCGTCGGTCGCCGTCCCGTTCGCGGGTCGGGGGCGGAAGAGACCTCCGACAGTCACCAGAGTGAGCGACAGCGGCACGCCGGCCCCGTCAGGGGCGTACGGTGTGCCCGACGCCGCGTGTCTGCCGGAGGAATGAACGTTGGACGTGTCCGGATTGGTGTGGGCGGGGACCCTCGTCGCACTGTCTGCGGTGCTGCTCGTCGATCTGCTGATCATCGGTCGGCGTCCGCACGAGCCGAGCGTGCGCGAGTCGAGCCTCTGGGTCGCCTTCTACGTCGGCCTCGCCCTGCTCTTCGGCGCCGGTGTCTGGCTGGCCTCCGGGGCCAGCTCGGCGGGGCAGTTCTACACCGGTTGGCTCACCGAGTACAGCCTCTCGGTGGACAACCTGTTCGTCTTCGTCATCATCATGGCCCGGTTCGGGGTGCCCCGGCAGTACCAGCAGAAGGTGCTGCTCATCGGCATCGTGCTGGCATTGGTGATGCGTGGCGGGTTCATCGCCGCCGGAGCGGCGTTGATCTCGCAGTTCTCCTGGGTCTTCTACATCTTCGGCGCGTTCCTCATCTACACGGCGATCAACCTGGCCCGCCAGGGTGAGCCGGACGAGGACGAGTTCTCCGAGAACCTCCTGATCCGGTGGAGCCGCCGGGCGCTGCCGATCTCCAAGGGCTACGACGACGCGAAGCTGACGACCCACGAGAACGGGCGACGGCTGTTCACGCCGATGCTGATCGTGATGATCGCGATCGGCACCACCGACCTGATCTTCGCGCTGGACTCGATTCCGGCGATCTTCGGCATCACGCAGGAGCCGTACCTGGTCTTCACCGCGAACGTGTTCGCGCTGATGGGTCTGCGTCAGCTCTACTTCCTGCTCGGCGGCCTGCTCGACCGGTTGATCTACCTGAGCTACGGACTGGCCGTCGTCCTGGGCTTCATCGGCGTCAAACTCGTGTTGGAGGCGCTGGCCGACAACAACCTGCCGTTCATCAACGGCGGGGAGCACGTCGGGTGGGCGCCGCACATCCCGATCTGGCTGTCCCTACTGGTCATCATCGGCACGCTGGGTGTCGCCACCGTCGCCAGCCTGGTCAAGTCCGCCCGGGACCGGCGTCGCGAGCTGGCCGAGGCCCGACGCTGAGCTCCGGGCCGGGCGCCGCGCCGGGCCGGCCGGTCAGACCCGGTGCACGCCCACCAGGGTGGCCGTCCGCTCCGCCGGTAGGGGCTCCTCAATCACCCGCCGTCGCCGGTAGCAGGCGTGCAGCATCCGCCGGTCGGTCGAGCCGTCGGCGACGGCGGTGACGATGCCGATGTGGTGGATCTTCCGGCCGGGACGGGCGAAGAAGTAGAGGTCGCCGGGGCGCTCCGCGCCCAGGTCGAGGGGGGTCGTCGCCACGGCCTGGTCGTCGGCGTCGCGGGGCAGGAGCACCCCGAACCGGCGCCAGGCCAGGTGGACGAGGCCCGAGCAGTCGATGCCGTACGCCGACAGCCCGCCCCAGATGTACGCCACGTCCAGCAGTCGCTGGGCCACCGCGAGGGCGTCGGCGGCGCTGGCCGGCCCGCTCGGCGGCGGGACGAGGTGCCCGTCGGGCAGCCAGAGCGGCGCGGCCCGGCCCGGGACGTGGACCGACCGCCAGCCGTCGCGGGCGGGACCGGCCGGGACGAGACGGGTGCCCACGACGACTCCCGGCAGCACGACCGGCCCGTCCGGGGTGGCGTGCAGCCCGGTGACGGTCGCGTCCACGACGAGCGGGTCGCCGCTGACGGTGGGATCGGTGGGGGTCAGCTGGTCGGCGGGGAGCCAGCCCGGGTAGCCGCGGGGATCGAGCTTGGCGGCCGGCTGCTCGACGGCGACGACCCGGGCCCAGCCGTCCGGGCGCAGCTCGTCGATCAGCACCCGCTCGCCGAGCAGGAGTTGACTCAACACGCAGTCGCCGACCTGCTGGTCGGTGTCCAGGCCGGAGACCCAGGTCGGGATGTCGACGCCGGCAGTGAGCGCGGGACCGTCGACCGTCCGGACCGCCTCGGGGGCTGACCACAGCGTCGCCACGGCGACCCGGACGACGGCCTCGCGGCCCGGTTGAAGCTCCACATCGACCCCCAGCTCGTGTCGGCTGTCTGGGGGCAACCCTATGAAGAAAACCGCCGGTCCTCAACCACGAGTCTGCATCTTTACTTCAGTCAAACCGGAAATGCCCAGGCCAGGCGCGTTCGGTAGGACCACCGTCGACCCCTCGTAGCGAATCCCGCCCTGCACCGGCGACCAGGCGAGCCACCACGCCGCGTCCAGGTCGGCGACCGCCGTGGTGCCGTACGCGGCCACCAGACTCGCCGCCGCGCCGATGCCGACCTGACTCTCCATCATCGACCCGACCACCGTGCCGAGCCCGTGCGCGCGGGCCAACTCCAGGAGCGTGCGCGCCGGGTGCAGCCCGCCACACTTGGCCAGCTTGACGTTGACCAGGTCGGCGGCCCGGCGGCGGATCACCTCCACCAGGTCGCGGACCCCGAAGACCGCCTCGTCGGCCAGGATCGGCACCGACACCCGGTCGCTGACCCACGCCAGCCCGTCCAGGTCCCAGCGGGCCACCGGCTGCTCGACCAGCTCCACGTCCAGCCCGGCATCCTCGATGCCACGGATCACCCGGACCGCCTCGCGCGGCGTCCAGCCCTGGTTGGCGTCCAGCCGGATGCGCACGTCCGCGCCGACCGCCGCGCGTACCGCCCGTACCCGGTCCAGGTCACCGGCCGCGTCCGTGCCGACCTTGAGCTTCAGCACGCCGAAGCCGTCCGCCCGCCGCTGGCGCGCAGCCGCCGCCAGGTCGACCGCGTCGCCCGCGGCGAGGGTGACGTCCGTCGGGACCCGCAGGGTCGTGCCGCCGAGCAACCGCGCCAGGGGTACGCCCAAACGCCGCGCCGCCAGGTCGTGCAGCGCGACGTCCACCGCCGCCTTCGCCGCCTCGTTGCCCACCACCGCCCGCTGCACCTCGGCGCAGCGGGCCACCAGGTCGTCCGGGTCGCGTCCGGAGAGCAGCGGACCGAGCAGTTCGCGGACGCAGGCCTCGGCCCCGGCGACCGAGGCGCCGGTGACCTGCCACACCTGCGGCGCCTCGCCGAAGCCGGACCGACCGTCGGCGTCGACCAGCTCGACGATCAACGTGTCCACCGTGGTGGTGCGGCGCAGCGCGGTGACGAACGGGGTGTGTAAGGGGGCAGAAACCCGGTGGGTGCGTACCGCCGAGATCGTCATGTGGGGCACCCTATACGCAGGAACACGGCGGGAGGGCGGGCCGGATGGTCGTACGGGACTGGCAACTGGTGGGCGCGCCGAACGCCCGTGACCTGGGCGGCCTGGTCGGCGCGGGTGGTCGCAGAGTGCGCGTCGGCCAGCTCGTCCGCACCCCGGCGCTGGGCCGGCTCACCGACGCCGACCTGCCGGTGCTCGCGACACTCGCGCCGGCCTACGTGGTCGACCTGCGCGACGGCACGGAGATCGACGTCGCGCCGCCCGACCGGCTGCCCGGCGAGCCGAGGGTGGCGCACCTGCCGGTGCACGACCCGGCGCACCCGGTCTTCACGTACGTCTCGGCGGTGCTGCTCGGGCACGACCTGGACGCGTACGCCGAGTTGGCCCGGCAGGGCACGGCGGGGGCGATGACCGAGATCTACCGGTGGTTCGTCACCGGCGAGTCGGCCCGGCGCAACTTCGGCGCGGCGGTACGCCTCGCCGCCCGTCCGGAGAACCTGCCGCTGGTGTACCACTGCTCGGCCGGCAAGGACCGCACCGGCTGGCTCACCGTCATCCTGCTCACCGCCCTCGGGGTGGACGAGACGTCGATCCGGGCCGACTACCTGCGCAACAACGCGCTGACCGAGAGTCTGCGCGCGGTGATCGTCGAGGCGATGCGCCGCCAGCGGCCCGCGTTGGACGTCGACGCGGTGCTGCCGGTGCTGGAGGTCCGCCCCGCGTACCTCGACGCCGCCTATCAGGAGGTCCGCCGGGTGCACGGCTCGTTCGACGGGTACCTGCGCGACGGGTTGGGGTTGACCGACGAGATCGTCGGGGCGCTGCGGGCCAACCTGCTGGAGTGAGGCCCGTCGGGCTCAGAGGCGGTGGCGAGCCGCCCAGGCCTGGGCCGAGACGCGGGCGAGGAGTTCGCAGGCGTCGTCGTCGCCGTCGGGCAGGTCGGTGGTGGTGCACACGGCGATCACGTACGGCGGGGCGTCGTCGGGCAGCACCACGCCGACGCCGTGGCGCACACCGCGTACCCAACCGTTCTTCAGCGCGATGCGGGTGCCCTCGGGCAGGCCGGCGGCCAGGTCCTCGCGGTGTTCCTGCGCGAGCAGCACGTCCAGCATGGCGGCGCACCCGGCCGGCGAGGCGAGACGGCCGGGGGTCGTGACGCCGCTGGCCAGCCCGCCCAGCAGGGCGGCCAGGTCGGCGGCGGTGACGGTGTTGGTGATGCCGGCGTCGCGGGCCGCGAAGTCCTCGATGCCGCGGCCGGTGACGCTGTCGCGGGCGTCGGCGAGGGCCCACACCTGCGCCACCGCGGGCAGCCCGACGTGACCGATGACCAGGTTGGTGGCCAGGTTGCTGGACCGCACGATCATTCGCTCGGCCAGCCAGCGCAGCGACGCCGGGTGGCCGAGCCGTTCCCAGACCGCGTCGTCGTTGTCGTAGTGCGGGGCGCAGGAGAACCGGGGCGCGCCGGGCTGGGCCGAGTCGAACTCGTTGACCACCGGGACGTCGGCGTCCAGGTCGAGCGTGCCGGCCTCGGCGGAGCGGTGCAGCGCCGCGAGCACCGCCACCTTCATGGTGCTGGCGGCGTAGTGGCCGGCGTGGGCGTGGCGGGTCCAGCTCGGGGGCGCGTCGAGTCGACCCACGTACGCCGAGACGGTGCCCGGCACCGCGTCCAGGAGGGCGTCGAGATCATCCCAGGTCATGCCGGTGACCGTAGTCGAGGAGGACGGCGTCGGGTGGACGTACCCCGGCGGGGGAGCGCGAGGGCGCGCCGGCCGCAAGCGGCCGACGCGCCCTTTGCCGGTGTAGGTCAGCCGGCGTGCTTGCGGCGGGCGGCGGCCCGGCCGCGCTGCTGCTGGTCGAGCACCACCTTGCGGATGCGCACCGCGGTCGGGGTGACCTCGACGCACTCGTCCTCGCGGCAGAACTCCAGCGCCTGCTCCAGCGAGAGCTTGCGTGGCGGGATCAGCTTCTCGGTCTCGTCGGAGGTCGAGGCCCGCATGTTGGTGAGCTTCTTCTCCTTGGTGATGTTGACGTCCATGTCGTCGGAGCGGGAGTTCTCGCCGACGATCATGCCCTCGTACACCTCGGTGGTCGGCTCGACGAACATCTGGCCGCGCTCCTGCAGGTTGATCATCGCGAAGGCGGTGACCACGCCGGAGCGGTCGGCGACCAGTGAGCCGTTGTTGCGGGTGCGCAGCTCGCCGAACCACGGCTCGTACGATTCGAAGACGTGGTGCAGGATGCCGGTGCCCCGGGTGTCGGTCAGGAACTCGGTGCGGAAGCCGATCAGGCCGCGCGCCGGCACCAGCCACTCCATCCGGATCCAGCCGGTGCCGTGGTTGACCAGCTGCTCCATCCGGCCCTTGCGGGTCGCGAGGAGCTGGGTGATCGCGCCCAGGTACTCCTCCGGCGCGTCGATGGTCAGCCGCTCGACCGGCTCGCAGGTCTTGCCGTCGATCTCCCGGGTGACGACCTGCGGCTTGCCGACGGTCAGCTCGTAGCTCTCCCGGCGCATCTGCTCGACCAGGATGGCCAGCGCCAGCTCGCCGCGGCCCTGCACCTCCCAGGCGTCCGGCCGCTCGGTCGGCAGGACCCGCAGCGACACGTTGCCGACCAGCTCCTTGTCGAGCCGGTCCTTGACCATGCGGGCGGTGACCTTGGAGCCCTTGACCTTGCCGACCAGCGGCGAGGTGTTGGTGCCGATGGTCATCGAGATGGCCGGCTCGTCGACGGTGATCAGCGGCAGCGCCACCGGGTTCTCCACGTCGGCGAGCGTCTCACCGATCATGATCTCCGGGATGCCGGCGACGGCGATGATGTCGCCCGGACCGGCGGTCTCGGCCGGCTTGCGCTCCAGGCCCTCGGTCATCAGCATCTCGGAGATGCGGACCCGCTGGGTGCTGCCGTCGGTGCGGCACCAGGCCACGGTCTGGCCCTTGCTGATGGTGCCCTGTCGGACGCGGCACAGCGCGAGCCGGCCGAGGAACGGCGACGCGTCGAGGTTGGTGACGTGCGCCTGCAGGGGTGCGTCGTCCTCGTACGCGGGGGCCGGGATGGTGTCCAGCAGGGTGCGGAACAGCGGCTCCAGGGAGTCGCTGTCGTCGGGCACCGAGCCGTCGGCCGGCTGGGTCAGGGAGGCGATGCCGTCCCGGGCGCAGGCGTAGACGATCGGGAAGTCGATCTGCTCCTCGTCGGCGTCCAGGTCGAGGAAGAGCTCGTAGGTGTCGTCCACGACCTCCTTGATCCGGGCGTCCGGACGGTCCACCTTGTTGATCACCAGGATGATCGGCATCCGGGCCCGCAGCGCCTTGCGCAGCACGAAGCGGGTCTGCGGGAGGGGGCCCTCACTGGCGTCGACGAGCAGCACCACGCCGTCGACCATGGTCAGGCCGCGCTCGACCTCGCCGCCGAAGTCGGCGTGGCCCGGGGTGTCGATGATGTTGATGGTGACCGGGTCCGAACCATCGGCGGGCAGGTACCGCACGCCGGTGTTCTTGGCCAGGATCGTGATGCCCTTCTCCCGCTCCAAGTCGCCGGAGTCCATCACCCGCTCGGTCGTCTCGCCTCGTGCGCCGTACGCGCCGGCCTGCCGCAACATGGCGTCGACCAGGGTGGTCTTGCCGTGGTCGACGTGAGCGATGATGGCGACGTTGCGGAGGTCGGTGCGAAGCTGCATACCCTCTATCCTTCCGCCTGCGCTCGCGCAGGCTGCGTCGGGGTCACCCCCAGGTGCCCCTGATCTATGGTGAAACCGCTGTGCCGGTGGTTCCCCCGGCTGGCATGCTGGCTCCCGTGTCCCGGGGGCCTGAGTGCACGACCTGCTGACCTGGGTGCAAGGTCTGCCCACCCTGTGGATCTACCTGGTCGCCGCGCTGATCGTGGCGGGCGAGACCGCGGTGATCTTCGGCCTGCTGGTGCCGGGTGAGGCTACCCTGCTGCTCGTCGGCTTCCTCACCTACAACGGTACCTTGCGCCTCGGGCCGGCGTTGCTCGCGATGATCGTCTCGGCGTTGGCCGGCGACGCGCTGGCGTTCCGGGCCGGTCGGCGCTACGGCCCCCGGCTGCGCGCCGGGCTGGGTCACCGGGTCGGCCCCGGGCGCTGGAGCAGGGCCGACGCGATGCTCGCCCGCCTGGGTGGGCGGGGCGTGTTCGCCGCGCGGTGGGTGGCCTTCGCCCGCACCCTGGTGCCCCGGTTGGCCGGTGCGGCCGGCATGCCGTACCGGCGGTTCGCCGTCTGGAACCTGGCCGGGGTGGTGACCTGGGTGGGCGGCTCGATCCTGCTCGGCCACCTCGCCGGTGAGTCGTACGACACGGTTTCCCGGGTGCTCGGCCGGGCCACCGGCGCGGCACTGGCGTTGCTGGCGGGACTGCTGGGGGTGGTGCTCGCCGGCCGGTGGCTCGGCCGCAACCCCGACCCGGCACGCGCGCTGCTGTCGCGGGTCGCCGCGCTGCCGCCGGTGCGCTGGCTCAGCGCCCGCTACGGGGTGCTGTTCTTCCTGGTGGCCATGCGGATCGGGCCGACCTGGACGCTGCTGCTCAACCTGGCCGTCGGGCTGCTGCTGCTCTTCGCCGCCGGGCTGGCCATCGCCGGTCTGCTCGCCGTGGTGGTGCGCAACAGCGGACTGGCGGCCCTCGACGGGGCGATCGACGTCTGGTTCACCGCCCGCCGTACTCCGGGCGCCGCCGACGCCACCCTGGTCGTGGTGTCACTGGTACGGGGGTGGGCGCTGATTGTGCTGGTGGCGATGGTGGCGGCGGTACTGGCGTGGCGTCGCCGCCCGCTGCGTACCGACCTGCTGAGCGTGGTGGGCACGGTCGGCGCGTTCGTGCCGCTGGTGGTGCTGGCCGGGGTGGCCGAGTTGACCGGCACGCACGGCGGCCCGGGTGGGCACGAGGCCGTCCCGTTCCCGACCCAGAACGCCGTGGTCGCGGCGAGCCTCTGCACCCTCGCCTGGTTGGTGTCGCGCAACGCGCGCTGGCCGGTGGCGGTGGCCGCGTGGACGGCCGCCGCTGCGGGCGTGCTGGGGGTCGGCGTCGCCCGGCTCTATCTGGGCCTGGACACGGCGAGCGGTACGGCGGCGGCGGTGCTGCTCGGCGTGCTGTGGACGGTGGTGTTCATGGTCGCCTGGGCCACCCGGGACCGTGCGGTCGGCGGACGGGAGCCGTCGAGCGGTCCGGTCCGCCCGTCGCAGGGGCAACCCCGGCCCGTCGAACCTTGCTAATCTGCGGCGACTGTTCGACGGGGGAGGATCACCATGCGTCAACGAGCCGGTCGGGTGGGCGCGCTCGTGCTCGCCGGCCTCCTGCTCGCCGGTGGCACCGTGGGGTGCGCCGGCAAGGGGGAACGTCCGCAGGACCAGGCCGCCGCCCCCGTCTCGGTCACCGACGCGCCGACCGACGAGCCGGTCGACGAGCCGTCCGTCGAGGCGAGCCCCTCCCCGAGCGGAGTGGCGGCGATGGGCGCCGCCCCGAGTCGCAGCGCGTCGGCCTCCCCGAAGCCGTCGAAGAAGCCGACGCGTACGTCGCCGCCCACGAAGCCGCGGGTGGTCGCCAAGGCGCCCACCGAGACGAAGGTCCCGCCGGCCCCACCGAAGCCCGCGCCCTCGTCCTGCAAGCCCAGCTACAAGGGCACGCAGGCGAGCCGTGCCGACGTGAAGGCGGCGCTGTCCGCGGCCGCCGGCCGCACCTACTGGCCCAGCTCCGCCCCCGACCTCAAGATCCCGCTCAACCTGCTCAAGGCCACGGCCTGGCAGGAGAGCGGCTGGCAGTCCAACATCTACGCCTGCGACGGCGGTGTCGGGCTGATGCAGGTCATGCCGGCCACCGCGACCTGGATGAACCAGCGCTTCGACCAGAGCTACGACATCGCCGCCTACCAGGACAACGCGTACCTGGGCGCCAACTACCTGGCCTGGCTGACCAAGTACATCGGCGACATGTACTTCGAGTCCGACTTCCGGCTCGACGCGGACCTGTGCACCGCCGAACTGGACTCCTGCCTGCTCAACGCGGTCATCGCCGCGTACAACTTCGGGCACGGGGCGGTGGCGCAGGAGGGCGAGCCGCTGGCCATCCCGAACCCGTCGTACGTGCGCAACGTGCGGGCGCTGATGACCGAGTGCGTCTGCCTGGGCTACTGAGCACGTTGACGGGGCCCGACCCCGTCGCGTGGGCGGTCAATCCCGCGCCGTCACCGGCTCGGGCGTCGTCGGGGCGTCGACCTCCGGGCGGGCGTCGACGCGGCCCGGCCACCAGAAGCGGTCACCGAGCAGGAACGCCAGCGCCGGCACCAGGACCGTGCGGACCAGCAGCGTGTCCAGCAGCACGCCGACGCACACGATGATGCCGATCTGCGTCAGCGTGATCAGCGGCAGCACGCCCAGCACGGCGAACACCGCCGCCAGCAGCACCCCGGCGCTCGTGATGACACCTCCGGTGACCCGCAGCGCGGAGAGCATGCCGTCGCGGGTGCCGGCGCTGCGGGCGTCCTCGCGCGCCCGCGTGACCAGGAAGATGTTGTAGTCCACACCGAGCGCCACCAGGAACACGAAGGCGAGCAGCAGCACGCCGCTGTCCAACGCCGGGAAGTCCAGCACGTGGTCGAAGAGCAGCCACGCCGCGCCGAGGCTGGCGAAGAACGAGGCGATCACGGTGAGCACCAGCAGCACCGGCGCGACCAGGCCCCGCAGCAGCAGCACCAGCACCGCGCCGACCAGCAGCAGGATGATCGGCAGGATGAGCCGCAGGTCTCGGTCGTTGGCCTCGTCGGAGTCGTACGTCGCGGCCACCGAGCCGCCCACGATCGCCCCGGCGGGCGGCTCGACGCCGCTGACGGCCGGGGGAGCGGAGTCGGGAACGGCGGCGACCGCGTCGCGCAGCGCCTCGATCGCGCGGTCCGAGGCGGGCGTGCCGGGCTCGGCGTCCAGCACCACGTCGACCTGGGCGACGGCCTGGCCGGCGTCCCCCGGTCGCGCCGAGGCGACGCCGGGTACGGCGGCGGCGGCGTCGGTGACCGCCCGTACCGCCGCCGGGGTGGTGAGCACCGCCACCGGCTGGGTGCTGCCGGCGGGGAACGCGCGGGCCAGGGTCTGCGCGCCGGTCACCGCCTCGGGCGCGGCCCGGAACTGCTCGGTCTCGGACAGGCCGGTGCGGATCCCGAGCCCACCGAGGGCCAGTCCGCCGAGCAGCACGGTGGACAGCGCCGCGACCACCACCGGCCGGCGTCGCACCACCTCGCCGAGCCGGCCCCAGAGTCGGCCCTCCCGGGCCGGGCCGCCGACCCGGGGTACGAACGGCCAGAACAGCCCGCGACCGAAGAGCACCAGCACGGCGGGGAGCACGAACAGGGCCGAGAGCATGGCGAAGACCACACCGGTGGCGCAGGCCACGGCCAGTGCCCGGTTCGTTTCCTGCTCGCTGAGCAGCAGGGTGAGCACACCGAGCACCACGGTGCCGCCGCTGGCCAGGATCGGCTCGGCGGTACGGCGCAGCGCGGCCCGCATCGCCGCGAAGCGGTCCTGCTCGCGCCGCAACTCCTCCCGGTAGCGGGCGATGAGCAGCAGGGCGTAGTCGGTGGCCGCGCCGAACACCAGCACGCTGGCGATGCCGGTGACCTGGCCCTGCTGGAGGTTGATGCCGACGGCCGGCACGATCGTGTCCACCGCGCGCAGGGTGAGTTGTTCGGTCGCGGCGACGACGACCAGCGGCACGATCCACAGGAACGGACTGCGGTACGTGACCAGCAGCAGCAGGGCGACCACGGCGGCGGTCACCGCGAGCAGGGTGACGTCGGCGCCCTCGAAGACCGACGACAGGTCGGCGGTGAGGGCGGGGGCGCCGGTGACCTCGGCGGCCAGCGGGTCGGGCAGGTCCGACAGCGCGTCGCGCAGCTCGGCGACCCGTGCGGTGACCTCCTCCTGACCACCGGAGGTGTCCAGCGGGACGGCGACGAGGGCGACCGTACCGTCCGGGGAGACCTGTGGGGGGCTCACCCGGCCGCCCACCGCGAATCGGCCCAGGTCGTCGGAGCGGGAGGCCAGGGCGGCCCGGTCGGCGTCGCTCAGCGCCCCGCCGCCCGCGCGGCTGACGACCACGATGGCCGGTTGGACGTCGCTGGTGGGCAGTTGGTCCTGGAGGCGTTGCACCTGGGTCGACTGCCACGTGGCGTCCAGGCCGGTGGCGGAGACCGGCGCCGGGTTGTCCGGCCGCGGGACACCGAAGACGACCGCGGCGACGACGAGCGCGGCGGCGACGGTCAGCCAGGCGGCCAGTCGACCCCGCGCGACCCTGCTGAAGACGGACATCGCTGACCCCTAGGTCTTTCGAAAGCCAAGTATCTTGATGGCCGAGATTATCGGCGGCTGCTCTATGCTGCAACCCGGGAGACCGACGACGGGGAGAAGCGGCGCGACGTGGCGACTCACGGCATGTACCGGCGGCGCGACACGCGCCGCGAGCAGCTGGTCGCCGAGATCACCAACAACCTCCGGCGGTACGCGGTGGACGCTCAGCACGTCGGTCACGCCTTCGCCAACCTGCACGGCCTCAACCCGACCGACCTGAACGCGCTGATCGCCGTCATGGACGCCGAACTGTTCGGCGACCCGATCACCCCCGGCCGCCTCGGTGAGCAGCTCAACCTGTCCTCCGGCTCGGTCACCGCCCTGATCGACCGCCTGGAACGGGCCGGGCACATCCGCCGCGACCGGGACACCACCGACCGGCGCAAGGTGCTGCTGCACTACGCCGACCAGGGCGCCGCCCTCGCGATGGAGTTCTTCCGGCCGCTGGGCGCCCGCACCGACACCGTGATGGACCGCTTCGACGACGACGAGCTGGAGGTGGTGCACCGGTTCCTGGCCGAGATGGGCGAGTCGCTGCGGGCGCACCGTGAGGCGGTCCGTGCCGCCCGGCCCGGGGCGCCCCACCGGACGACGGGCTGAGCGTGCCCGGCCGGCTCGTCGCCCGCCTCGCCGCCGCCGCGCTGCGGCTGCCCGTGACGCGTCCCGGCCCGGTCCGGGTCACCCGGGACATCCCGGTCCGCGCCCGGGACGGCGTGATGCTCCGCACCGACCACTACGCGCCGCACCGCGCCTCCGCGCCGGCCGTGCTGATCCGCACCCCGTACGGCCGGGGTGGTCCCTTGCGGCTGCTCGGCCGGTTGCTCGCCGCGCGGGGGCGGCACGCCGTGATCCAGTCCTGCCGGGGCACCGGCGGCTCGGGCGGCACCTTCGCCCCGCTGGTCCACGAGCGCGACGACGGGGTCGACACCCTCGACTGGCTGCGCCGCCAGGCCTGGTGGTCCGGCGCGCTCGGCATGTTCGGCGTCAGCTACCAAGGGTTCGCCCAGTGGGCGCTGGCCGCCGACGCCGGCGACGAGCTGCGCGCGATGGTCGCGGTGGTGACCGCCTCGGCCACCCGGGACTCGACCTACGCGGGGGAGTCGTTCGCCCTCGACACCGTGCTGACCTGGGCCGAGCTGCTGCACGCCCAGACCGTGCCGTGGCTGGCCCGGCAGTGGGAACTCAAGCGTGGCCAGCCCCGGCTGGCCGCCGCGCTCGACCATCTGCCGCTCGCGGACGCCGACCGGGTGGCCACCGGTGTCAGCATCCCGTTCTTTCAGGAGTGGCTGCGCCACCACACCCCGGAAGCGGCGTACTGGCGCGAGCGGGTCTTCGCCGACCGGGTGGCCCGGGTGCGGGCGCCGGTGGTCATGGTCACCGGCTGGCACGACATCTTCCTGCCCGCCCAACTCGACGACTACGCCACCCTGCGCGCCACCGGCGCTCGACCGCGATTGGTGATCGGTCCCTGGACCCACGGCAGCCCCGGGCTGTTCGTGGCGGCCCTGCGGGAGGGGTTGACCTGGCTCGACGAGCACCTCGACGGGCCACCGGACGACGAGCCCTCGCCCCGCGCCGCCCCCGTCCGGTTGCACGTGGGTGGTCCCGGCGGCGGCTGGCGGGACCTGCCGGACTGGCCACCGCCGACCGTCCAGACCGCCTGGCACCTGCATCCGGGCGGTGAGCTGGCGGCACGTCCCCCGGTCGCGTCGACGGCCGACGAGTTCCGGTACGACCCGGCCGACCCCACTCCGTCGCTGGGTGGGCCGTTGCTGGTCGCCCAGCGAGCCGGTCCGGTGGACAACCGGCAGGTCGAAGCCCGCCCCGACATGCTGACCTACACCAGCGCGCCGCTCGTCGAGCCGGTCGAGGTGATCGGCCCGGTCCGCGCCGAGCTGCACGTCCGCAGCGAACTGCCACACCTGGACGTCTTCGTGCGGCTGTGCGATGTGGACCGGCGCGGTCGGTCGTGGAACGTGTGCGACGGTCTGGTGCGGGTGACACCCGAACGCTTCCCCACCGACTCGTCCGGGGTGCTGCGGGTGCCGGTGACGCTCTGGCCGACCGCGTACCGGTTCGCCACCGGGCACCGGCTGCGGGTGCAGGTCGCCGGTGGCGCCCATCCGCGCTGGGCACGCAACCCCGGCACCGGCGAACCGCTCGGTACGGCGGTGACGCTGCGTGCCGGTTGGCGGCAGGTGCTTTCTGGTCCGGCCCACCCCTCGGCGCTGCTGTTGCCGATCGTCCACTCTGCCCCGGCTTCGCCTCCAATCTGAACAGAGCGCCTCTGAGCTGGGCATTCATCGGAAATGCGGGCTATGGTTGGGTCAACGCCCGGCGCCGTGCAGCACCAGACCGGGCTCGCCCACAGCCCAACACCGCGTACGCGGTGTGACGTCGTGTCCGGTCCCCGCCCCAGCCGAAAGGGGGACCCCATGACGCGGGCCCCGGACAATTTGTTGGACCTTCGACGTCTGCTCCTCACCCACCTCGACAACGCGCCCGGCCCGGACGACCTCGATCCGGCGGAGGTCGGCATCGTCGGCGACCCGGCCCACCGGGGTGGCTATCACTGCGGCTCGGACCGGGTGGTGCCGAACGACTACTCGGTGGTCGAGTCACCCCGGGACCGGTCCGGACTGACCCTGGACGCGGCGGCGATCGACGTCGGCGAGTTCGACGTCCTCTCCGGTGGCGGTCGGCACACCCTGGCCAGCTTCTCGGTGTGGTGTGTGGGCCAGTGCGTCGCGAACGCCGCCGACACCCGGGACATCCGCGAAATCATCTACAGCCCCGACGGTACGACCGTGAAGCGGTGGGACCGGCTCGGCAAACGCACCAGCGGCGACAGCTCGCACCGCTGGCACACCCACTTCAGCTTCTTCCGCGACGCCATCAAGGCGGGCCGTGACCAGCGGCCCCTGTTCCGCCGCTACCTCAGCTCCATCGGACTCCTGGAGGACGACGACATGACCCCCGAAGAGCACAACTGGCTGGCCACCGTCCACAAGAACCTGACCGTGCTGGACGGCCGCAACCCGATCGGACAGATCTACACCCGATTGGCGGAGGGTCGGGACGACACCGGTGCCCCGGTCGCCGGCAACTGGAACCTGCAGGCGATGACGAAGCAGCTCACCGACCTGCAGACCACGCTCAACGCGCTGGCCGGGAAGGACGTCACCGACGAGGCGGCGATCGTTGCGGGCGTGTTGGCCGGGCTGACGCCGGAGAAGATCGCCGCGGCGATCCCACCCACCATCGCCAAGCAGGTCGCGGACGAGTTGGCCCGCCGGCTCGTCGCCTGAAACGGGAGGCGGCCCGACCCCACCGGGCCGCCCCCACCCGTCCGACGGTTCGCAACGAATGTTGAGCAATAACAGTTGCGCAATATCTCTTGCCGATGTCATGCTGCCGGTATGGAGAAGCCCGACGTACGCCAGGTCACCGACTCGCGGGTCCTCGCGGCCATGGCACACCCGCTGCGCCGCCGACTCATGGACGTGTTCAAGGTGCACGGGCCGTCCACCGTCGGCATGCTCGCCGACCGCACCGACCAGGCGCCGGCGAACGTCAGCCACCACCTCAAGGTGCTCGCCGCCGCCGACCTGGTCACCGAAGCCCCCGAACTGGCCCGGGACCGCCGCGAACGCTGGTGGCAACTGGCCAGTCGGACGGTGCGCTGGTCCACGACCGACTTCGACACCGATCCCGCCGACCGTGCCGTCGCCGACGCCGCCACCTCTCTCAACCTCGACCGGCACGTCGCGCTGGCCCGCGCCTGGCACGCCGCCGAGGAGACCGAGCAGGCCGTCTGGGGGAATGGACCATTCTCCTTGGACCGGTGGATGCACCTCACACCGGCCGAGCTGGAAGAGCTCAGCAGTGAGATCGTCGCCGTGCTGACCCGGTGGGGCGACCGCGAGCTGCCCGACGACGGCGCCGAGCGCCAGCCGGTGTTCGTGTTCGCCCACGGCGTGCCGGCCCGGCCGTGACGGCGGCCACCCGCACCGGTCCCGCGCCGGTCCGACCGGTCGGTGGGCTGCTGCGCCACCGCGACTTCCGCCTGCTCTGGGCCGGCCAGACGGTCAGCAGCATCGGCAGCAACGTCACCGTTGTCGCGCTCCCGCTGGTGGCGGTCGCCGTGCTCGACGCCAGCACCTTCCAGGTCGCGGTCCTCACCGCCGCCGCCTGGCTGCCCTGGCTGCTGATCGGCCTGCCGGCCGGCGCGTGGGTGGACCGGTTGCCACGCCGGCCGCTCATGGTGGTCTGCGACCTGATCTGCGCGGTCGCCTTCCTCAGCGTGCCGGTGGCCGCCCTGCTGGGTCGCCTCACCGTCGCGCAACTGCTGCTGGTGGCGCTCGGCGCGGGCGTGGCGCGAGTCTTCTTCGAGACCGCCGACCAGGTCTACCTGCCGGTGCTGCTGCGACCCGAGCAACTGCCCGAGGGAAACGCCAAGCTCCAGGCCACCCAGACGGTGAGCTACGTCGTCGGGCCCGGCATCGCCGGCCTGATCGCCCAACTCGCCGGAGCGGTCGCCGCGTTGCTGCTGGACGCCCTGACGTTCCTGCTCTCCGCGCTGTTCCTGCTGCGCATCCGCACCGCCGAGCCTCGTCCCGTCCGTAAGGACCGTTCCCGGTCGCTGCGGCGGGACATGGCCGAGGGGCTGCGCTTCGTCATTCGTGACCCGTACCTGCGGGTCCTGACGCTCATGGGGGCGGCCAGCAACATCGGCCTGACCGGCTACCAGGCGGTCCTGGTCGTCTTCCTGGTCCGCGAGCTACGACTCGCGCCGGGGCTGGTCGGCGTCCTGGTCGGGGTGATGAGCATCGGCGGGATCATCGGCGCGCTGCTGGCCACCGCCCTCGCCCGGCGCTGTGGCACCGCGCGGGCCATGCTCATCGGCGCGGCGCTCACCGGCCCGCCCGCCCTGCTCATCCCGTTGGCCGGCCCGGGAGTCGGGCTGATCTGGCCGGCGCTCGGCGGCGTGCTGATCGGCCTCGGGGTCGCCATCGGCAACGTGGTCAAGGGCGCGTTCCGGCAGACGTACACGCCGCACCACCTGCTGGGGCGCGTGACGGTGAGCATGCATCTGCTCAACTACGGCACCATCCCGCTGGCCGCCGTGGTGGCCGGCGGGATAGGCGCGCGTTACGGCGTCGGCACCGCTGTGACCGTGATGACGGCCTGGTTGGCGCTGACCCCGTTGATTCTGCTGATTGGACCGCTCCGGCGGCGGCGGGACCTGCCCGCCGCCCCGGCAGCGTCGTGAGTGCACTGCGACGGCGGCCGGGAACCGACCGCCGTCACCGGCACGGAGCTACATCGGGCGGACGTTGTCCGCCTGCGGGCCCTTCTGGCCCTGGGTCACCTCGAACTCGACCTTCTGGCCCTCGTTGAGCTCCCGGTAGCCGCTCGTCGCGATGGCGGAGTAGTGGACGAACACGTCCGGCCCTCCACCATCCTGCTCGATGAAGCCGAAGCCCTTTTCCGAGTTGAACCACTTAACCGTGCCGGTTGCCATGCATCTCTCCCTGTTCAAAGCGGCGGACCACCGGCCTCGAGGCCGATGGTCGCCCGTACCTGTTCGACAGTAACGGGCAAAACCCCGATCCGCCGGCCGAAGTGCCGTAGGTCTTTTCTCGAACTCAGATGAACACTCCGCGTCGCCCGCGTGCCAAAGCCGCCCCGACCGCTTCGTCGTGGGGCATGCTTGCGCCGATGAGGGGTCCCGCAGCCGCCGCGCTGTCCGAGCTGGAGCGCGAGATCGACGCGCCCGGCGTCGGTCTGGACCGGCTCCGGCTGGTCCCCACCCCGTTCGTCCCGGAGGTGCGCCTGCACCTCGCCGAGGACGCGATCGTCTGGTGGGCCCGGATGGAGGCACTCGCCGGACACCCCCTGACGCCGCCGTACTGGGCCTCCGCCTGGGCCGGCGGCCAGGCCCTGGCCCGGCACCTGCTGGACCACCCCGAGCTGGCCGCCGGGCGTCGCGTCCTCGACCTCGCCGCCGGTTCGGGACTCGTGGGCATCGCCGCCGCGCTGGCCGGCGCCGCCGACGTCGTCGCCAACGACATCGACCCGTACGCTGTGGCGGCCGTCACGGTCAACGCCCGCGCCAACCGGGTCACCGTCGACGTCAACGGCGACGACCTGCTCGACCGCGACAGCGCCGACGCGGACCTGGTGGTCGCCGGGGACGTCTTCTACAGCCGTCCGATGGCCGCCCGGATGCTGCCGTTCCTGCGACGGGCCGTCGCCTCCGGCGCGGAGGTGCTGGTCGGAGACCCCGGCCGGGGGCACCTGCCGGTCGACGGGCTGCTGGTGCTGGCCGACTACCCGGTGCCCACCACCGAGCCGTCGGTGGACCCGTCGCCGCGCCGGGTGCGGGTGCTGCGACCCGCCTGACCCGCCGGCCATCTCAGGGGTGACCCCGAGGTCGACACCAGGGGGCGGTAAGGGCTGCGACCGGATGTCCACGGTGGCACGACGGCCATAGCGTACGAGGCATGACGCATTGGCTGGCCCAGGTCGGAGAGCTGCCCATCCTGGTGCTGATGGGCGTACTCGGGTTGGTGATGCTCTTCGACGCCGTACCGCTGCTCGGCGTCCTCGTCCCCGGCGACGTGGCGATCCTGGCCGCGGTCGGGGTGGGCCGCCCGGCCACCGGGCTGGCCACCTTCGCGGCGGTGCTCGCCGGATGCCTGGCCGGCTGGTCGCTGAGCTTCCTGATCGGTCGCCGGTACGCCGAACCCCTGCGCCGCAGTCGCGTCGGAGGCTGGATCGGCGAGTCGCGCTGGAGCGCGGCCGAGGGGATCCTCAGCCGTGGCGGCGGGCGGATGGTGATGGTCGCGCCGTTCCTGCCGGTGTTCAACGCCCTGCTGCCGCTGGCCGCCGGCGGACTGCGGATGTCGTACCGGCGGTTCCTCGGCTGTGCGGCCCTCGGCGCGGCGGCCTGGGCCGGTCTCTACCTGGCGCTGGGCATCGCGTCACGGTCGCTGGCCGCGCTGCTGCCGGGCGCGCCCAGTCCGTTGCTGGTGACCATGGGGGTGGGGTTGGTGCTGGCCACCGTCGTGTTGCTGGGGGCGCGGCGGCGGCTGTTCGCTCTGGCTGGTTGAGCTTGTTGTTGGCTCAGTGGTTGCGGTGGGGGGCGGGGGCCTGCCGTGCCCGGCTCCGGGCGGTCAGGCTTGATCCCTGCGCCGGGCACGGCAGGCCCCCGCCCTCGTCGTGGTTCCGGTCCGCCGGCAGGGTCGCGGTCTGCCGGTGCTGGTGTGACCTTCAGTGGTTCTCGGTCAGCGTTGGGTGACCCGGTGAAGTGGCTCGATCGGGCTCTCGTGGGTGGCCTGAGTGGGGTGGGTTACCAGCCTCGGGTTCGCCACTGGGGGAGGGACGGGCGTTCGGCGCCCAGGGTGCTGTCCTTGCCGTGGCCCGGGTAGAACCAGGTGTCGTCCGGCAGTTGGTCGAACAGCTTGTGCTCGACGTCGTCGATCAACGCGGCGAAGCGCTGCGGGTCCTTGTCCGTGTTGCCCACGCCGCCGGGAAAGAGACTGTCGCCGGTGAAGAGGTGGGCGGCGCCGGCCGGATCGCGGTAGAGCAGGGCGATCGACCCGGGCGTGTGCCCCTTGATGTGGATGACCTCCAGCGCGCAGTCACCCACCGCGACGGTGTCGCCCTCGGCCAGGTGTTCCGCCTCGATCGGCAGCCCGGACGCGTCGTCGGCGTGCACCAGGGCCCGCGCGCCGGTCTTGGCGACCACCTCCTCCAGCGCCACCCAGTGGTCCATGTGCTGGTGGGTGGTGACCACGGAGGTCAGGCCGTCGTCACCGATCAGCTCCAGCAGCCGGGGCGCCTCGTTGGCGGCGTCGATCAACACCTGGTCGCCGGTGCCGGAGCACCGCAGCAGATAGGCGTTGTTGTCCATCGGGCCGACCGACAGCTTGCTGATCGTGAGCCCGGCCAACTCCCGGACCGCCGGCGGGCCGCCGTGGGTGACATCTCCGCTGTAGGTCATGACGTGTCGACATCCATTCCGGGTCCAGGAGGTGCTCGGCGGCCGTGCGGTGGCGTCGCGCGGGCGGCGCGGCGGTGCGCACGCGTCGACCCTAGCGGGCGGGCGCCGCGCCGTCGTCGTGGAAATCGCTTTCGGCGCGGCGCGTCGCGCCCTACCGTCGGCGTCACATGCGGCACTCGGACGTCGGACGGAGGTGGAGTTCATGCCGGACGTGGCACGCGTGTTCCGCCATCACCAGCTCGACACCGATGAGGATGCCATGACCATCGATCTGACCGCCCTCGGCTGGGACGCCGACCGGGCGTCGTACGCCGCCCGACGTGGCGAGCGCCACCCGGGCCGGGTGGCCCGGGTGGACCGGGGAGTCTGCACGGTGCTCACCGTCGACGGCCCGGTCCGCGCCAGCCTCGGCCCGGCCGTGCTGGCCGCCGCGGCCCAGGACCCGTCCGCGCTGCCCTGCGCGGGAGACTGGGTGCTGCTCACACACTGGCCGGACCGCCGGATCACCGTGGGGGCCGTGCTGCCCCGGCGAGCCGCGCTGATCCGCCGTACCGCCGGCAAGGACGCCAGCGGCCAGGTGCTGGCCGCGAACCTCGACACGGCCGCCGTGGTGGAGCCGGTGCACCCGGAGCCGGACGTGGCCCGCATCGAGCGGCTGCTGTCCCTGGTCCACGAGTCCGGGGCCCGGCCGCTCGTGGTGCTGACCAAGTCCGACCTCGCGGCCGACCCGGCCGCGCTCGCCCGCCAACTCGCCGCCGTCGCGCCCGGCGTGCCGGTGCTGCCGGTCAGCGCCGAGCACGGCACCGGGCTGGCGCCGCTGCGCGCCGAGGTCGCGCCGGGTCGCACGCTGGGGCTGCTCGGGCCGTCCGGCGCGGGCAAGTCGAGCCTGGTCAACGCGCTCGCCGGCGCGGTGATGATGCCGACCCAGGCGATCCGCCGGGTCGACGGCAAGGGCCGGCACACCACCACCTGGCGGGCCCTGGTGCCCATCCCGGGCGGCGGCGCGGTGATCGACACGCCGGGCGTACGCGCGGTCGGTCTCCTCGACGGCGTGGCCGGGCTGGACCGGGCGTTCGCCGACATCGCGGGGCTGGCCGAGGGTTGCCGGTACGCCGACTGCCGGCACGACGGCGAGCCGGCCTGCGCGGTCCGGGACGCGCTGCACAGCGGTGAGCTGTCCGCCCGCCGTTGGGAGAGCTGGCGGCGGCTCCAGGGCGAGGTGGCGCACGAGAGCCGGCGGCGTGCGGCCCGTCTCGCCGCCGAGCGACGCGGCGGCTGGCGCTCGGCGCGACGCCGGGCGGCCCGCCCACCGTCGCCCGGGGGTTACTGACCGGGCCTCTGCCGCCGGGTACCTGCCCGGCGGCAGAGGCCGGTGTCGAAGGCTCGCTGCCCGCGCGGCCGACCGGGCTGAGCTGGGGGAATGTGCGGGCGGGGGAAACTGTCGTACCTCGGGGCTAGAGTTGCCGAGGCGTGTTTTCCGCGCCCGTACCGACCGCTCATGAGCAGCTACGACCGCTCGGAACCAGCACAGAGCGGGACAGACCCTCCGCTTCACCTTCACCCGGGAGTACACGTACCGTGGCCGACCGACTCATCATCCGTGGCGCGCGCGAGCACAACCTGCGTGACGTCAGTCTCGACCTGCCCCGGGACGCTCTCATCGTGTTCACCGGGCTGTCCGGGTCGGGCAAGTCGAGCCTGGCCTTCGACACGATCTTCGCCGAGGGGCAGCGGCGCTACGTGGAGTCGCTGTCGTCGTACGCCCGGCAGTTCCTCGGTCAGATGGACAAGCCCGACGTCGACTTCATCGAGGGGCTGAGCCCGGCCGTCTCGATCGACCAGAAGTCCACCTCGCGTAACCCGCGCTCCACCGTCGGCACCATCACCGAGGTCTACGACTACCTGCGGCTGCTCTTCGCCCGCATCGGCGAGCCGCACTGCCCGGTCTGTGGCGAGCGGATCTCCAAGCAGAGCCCGCAGCAGATCGTCGACCGGGTCCTCGCGATGGCCGAGGGCACCAAGTTCATGGTGCTCGCGCCGGTCATCCGGGGCCGCAAGGGCGAGTACGTCGACCTCTTCGCCGAGCTGCAGGCCAAGGGTTACGCCCGGGCCCGCGTCGACGGCGTGGTCCACCCGCTGACCGAGCCGCCCAAGCTCAAGAAGCAGGAGAAGCACACCATCGAGGTGGTGATCGACCGGCTCACCGTCAAGCCGAGCGCCAAGCAGCGGCTGACCGACTCGGTCGAGGCCGCGCTGGGCCTGTCCAGCGGTCTGGTGCTGCTCGACTTCGTCGACCTGCCGGAGGACGACCCGGAGCGGGAGCGCCGCTACTCGGAGCACCTGGCCTGCCCCAACGACCACCCGCTGGCCATCGAGGATCTCGAGCCCCGGGTCTTCTCCTTCAACGCGCCGTACGGCGCCTGCCCGGAGTGCACCGGCCTGGGCACCAAGAAGGAGGTCGACCCGGAGCTGCTGGTTCCCGACCCGGAGCGCAGCCTGCGCGAGGGCGCCATCCAGCCCTGGTCCACCGGGCACAACCTGGAATACTTCCTGCGCCTGCTGGAGGCCCTCGGCGAGGCGCAGCACTTCGACGTCGACACCCCGTGGCGTGCCCTGCCGGCGCGGGCGCAGAAGACGATCCTGCACGGCTCCGACGACCAGGTGCACGTGCGTTACCGCAACAAGTACGGCCGTGAGCGCTCCTACTACACCGGCTTCGAGGGCGTGGTGCAGTGGATCGAGCGCCGGCACTCCGACACCGAGTCCGAGTGGTCCCGCGACAAGTACGAGGGCTACATGCGCGACGTGCCGTGCGCGGCCTGCGGGGGCGCCCGGCTCAAGCCCGAGGTGCTCGCCGTCACCCTGGCGGGCAAGAGCATCGCCGAGGTCTGCAACCTGTCCGTGGGGGAGTGCGCCGATCTGCTCGCCGGCATCGAGCTGACCGACCGGCAGAAGCTGATCGCCGAGCGCGTCCTCAAGGAGATCAACGCCCGGCTGCGGTTCCTGCTCGACGTCGGCCTGGACTACCTCTCGCTCGACCGGCCGGCCGGCACGCTCTCCGGTGGTGAGGCGCAGCGCATCCGGCTGGCCACCCAGATCGGCTCGGGCCTGGTCGGGGTGCTCTACGTGCTCGACGAGCCGTCGATCGGGCTGCACCAGCGTGACAACCACCGGCTCATCGAGACGCTGATCCGGCTGCGCGGGCTGGGCAACACGCTGATCGTGGTGGAGCACGACGAGGACACCATCCGGGTCGCCGACTGGATCGTCGACATCGGCCCCGGCGCGGGCGAGCACGGCGGCAAGATTGTGCACAGCGGCTCGGTGCCGGCGCTGTTGAAGAACAAGGAGTCGATCACCGGGGCGTACCTGTCCGGTCGGCGGTCGATCCCGACGCCGACGGCCCGCCGTCCGCAGACCAAGGACCGCGAGCTGGTGGTGCACGGCGCGCGCGAGCACAACCTGCGCAACCTGACCGTCTCGTTCCCGCTGGGCCAGCTCATCGCGGTCACCGGCGTCAGCGGCTCGGGCAAGTCGACGCTGGTCAACGACATCCTCTACGCGGTGCTGGCCAACCAGATCAACGGCGCCCGCCTGGTGCCCGGCCGGCACACCCGGGTCTCCGGGCTGGAGCACGTCGACAAGGTCGTCGGCGTGGACCAGTCGCCGATCGGCCGTACGCCGCGCTCCAACCCGGCCACCTACACGGGCGTCTGGGACCACGTCCGCAAGCTCTTCGCCGAGACCACCGAGGCCAAGGTCCGGGGGTACGGGCCGGGCCGGTTCTCGTTCAACGTTAAGGGTGGCCGCTGCGAGGCGTGCTCCGGCGACGGCACCATCAAGATCGAGATGAACTTCCTGCCCGACGTGTACGTCCCCTGCGAGGTCTGCAAGGGCGCCCGGTACAACCGGGAGACCCTGGAGGTGCACTACAAGGGCAAGACCGTCTCGGACGTGCTGGAGATGCCGATCGAGGAGGCCGCCGAGTTCTTCTCGGCCATCCCCGCCATCCACCGGCACCTCAAGACCCTCGTCGACGTCGGCCTCGGCTACGTCCGCCTCGGGCAGCCCGCGCCGACGCTCTCCGGTGGTGAGGCGCAGCGGGTCAAGCTCGCGTCCGAGCTGCAGAAGCGCTCCACCGGGCGCACGGTCTACGTGCTCGACGAGCCGACCACCGGTCTGCACTTCGAGGACATCCGCAAGCTGCTGATGGTGCTGGAGGGCCTGGTCGACAAGGGCAACACCGTGATCACCATCGAGCACAACCTCGACGTGATCAAGACAGCCGACTGGCTCATCGACATGGGCCCCGAGGGCGGTCACCGGGGCGGCATGGTGCTCGCCACCGGCACCCCGGAGGAGGTCGCCGAGGTGGCCGAGAGCCACACCGGCGAGTTCCTGCGCCAGGTGCTCAAGCTCGACGGCGAGGCCAAGGGTGCGGCGGCGGCCACCACCCGGGCCGCCAAGGCCAACGGCGCGACCAAGACGCGGGCGACCCGCAAGGTGCCGGCCGGCGCGCGCTGACTTCCCGCATCTCTTCGGGGCGGGTCGGATGACGACCCGCCCCTTTTGCCGGGGTCGCCCAGATGCCGGGGTGAACTATCCGGCACAGTTGCGCGTGAAAGGAAGTGTGGCCGGCTTTCGGACCGGCGCACTGGGCGAGAGAGAGGCGAGGCATGAGCGACGATCAGGCGCTGACCGGACCGGGTACGCAGACCCGTCGTACCCTGCTCACCGGCGTCGGGGCGGTCGGCGCTGCCGTCGTCCTGGCTGCCTGCGGCAGCGACGACGGCAGCGGCAGCGGCTCACCCACCAGCGGTGGACCCGCCGTGCCCAGCACCGGGGACGCCGGCGGCGGCGACCGGCAGAACGCCCAGTCGCTGGCCACCACCGCCGACATCCCGGTCGGTGGCGGCAAGATCCTCGCCGCCGAGGGCGTGGTGATCACCCAGCCCGCGGCCGGCCAGTTCAAGGGCTTCAGCCCGATCTGTACGCACCAGAACTGCCCCGTCTCGAACGTCGACGGCGGCACCATCAACTGCACCTGCCACGGCAGCAAGTTCTCGATCGAGGACGGCTCGGTGAAGGCCGGTCCGGCGAAGAAGCCGCTGCCGCCGAAGGACATCAAGGTCACCGGCGACCAGATCTCCCTGGCCTGACCCACCTGGGCGCGCCGGTCGCGCCGGCCGGCCATTGATCAACTCGCATTTCCGGAAGTCGGGGTGTCTGCGGGGCTCCGACACCCCGACTTCCGGGAAGCCGGGGTGGATCACGCGCCTGCGGTGGCGTGTCGGGGGTGCGGACTAGGCTTGTTGGCGTGGCTGACCCCTCGACCTACCGTCCCGCGCCCGGCACCATCCCGGAGTCACCGGGGGTCTACCGCTTCCGCGACGGCACCGGCCGGGTGATCTACGTCGGCAAGGCGAAGAACCTGCGCAGCCGGCTCAACTCCTACTTCGGCGACGTCTGGAACCTGCACGAGCGCACCCGACAGATGGTCACCACCGCCGAGTCGGTGGACTGGATCACCGTCGGCACCGAGGTCGAGGCGCTCCAGCAGGAGTTCACCTGGATCAAGCAGTACGATCCCCGGTTCAACGTCCGTTACCGCGACGACAAGTCGTACCCCTATCTGGCCGTCACCCTCGACGAGGAGTACCCGCGACTCCAGGTGATGCGCGGCGCGAAACGCAAGGGTGTGCGCTACTTCGGGCCGTACTCGCATGCCTGGGCCATCCGCGAGACCCTCGACCTGCTGCTGCGGGTGTTCCCCGCGCGGACCTGCTCGGCCGGCGTGTTCAAGCGGGCCGGCCAGGTCGGCCGCCCCTGCCTCCTGGGCTACATCGGGAAGTGCTCGGCCCCGTGCGTCGGCACCGTCTCGGCCGACGAGCACCGGGCCATCGTCGACGGGTTCTGCGACTTCATGGCCGGCCGCACCGACACCATGGTCCGCAAGATCGAACGCGAGATGACCGAGGCCAGCGAGGCGTTGGAGTTCGAACGGGCCGCCCGCCTGCGCGACGACGTGGCCGCCCTGCGTCGGGCCATGGAGAAGCAGACCGTCGTGCTCGGCGACGGCACCGACGCCGACGTGGTCGCGTTCGCCGACGACCCCCTCGAAGCGGCCGTGCAGGTCTTCCACGTCCGCGACGGCCGGGTCCGCGGCCAGCGTGGCTGGGTGGTCGAGAAGACCGAGGACCTCACCACCGGCGACCTGGTGCACCATTTCTGCACCCAGGTGTACGGCGGCGAGCACGGCGAGGCGGACGTACCCCGTGAGCTTCTGGTGCCCGAGCTGCCGGCGGACGCCGACGCGCTCGCCGACTGGCTCACCGGCCACCGGGGCAGCCGGGTGACGTTGCGCGTGCCGCAGCGCGGCGACAAGCGCACCCTGCTCGAGACGGTCGAGCGCAACGCCAAGGACGCGCTGGCCCGGCACAAGCTCAAACGCTCCGGCGACCTGACCACCCGCGGCAAGGCGCTCGACGAGATCAGCGAGGCGCTGGGCATGCGCACCTCGCCGTTGCGCATCGAGTGCTTCGACATCTCCCAGATCCAGGGCACCGACGTGGTGGCCAGCATGGTGGTCTTCGAGGACGGGTTGCCCCGCAAGAGCGAGTACCGGCGGTTCATCGTCCGGGGCGCCACCGACGATTTGTCCGCGATGTCCGAGGTGCTGCGTCGCCGCTTCGCCCGCTACCTCGACGCGCGCGCCGAGACGGGCGAGGTGGGCGTGGAGTCGGCCGACGACCCGGCCACTCCGGTGGACCCGGTCGACCCGCAGGTCGGCGTCCTGATCGACCCGACCACCGGCCGGCCCCGAAAGTTCGCGTACCCGCCGCAGCTGGTCGTCGTCGATGGTGGCGCCCCGCAGGTCGCGGCCGCCGCGCAGGCCCTCGCCGACCTGGGCATCGACGACGTGGCCCTGTGCGGCCTCGCCAAGCGGCTGGAGGAGGTGTGGCTCCCGGACGACGAGTTCCCGGTCATCCTGCCGCGCACCTCCGAGGGCCTCTACCTGCTGCAACGCGTCCGCGACGAGGCGCACCGCTTCGCCATCACGTTCCACCGCCAGCGACGCTCCAAGCGGATGACCGAGTCGGCGCTGGATAATGTCCCCGGCCTGGGTGAGGTACGCCGCAAGGCGCTGCTACGGCACTTCGGCTCGCTCAAGCGGCTCTCCACGGCAACCGTCGACGAGATCACCGAGGTACCCGGGGTCGGCCGTCGTACCGCCGAGGCGATCCTGACCGCCCTGGACACGGGGGCGCCGGCCGACACCGGCGCGGAGGCGACCTCCGACGCGAGGAGCGCAGCCCCTGCGGGGGCGACCTCCGTCGCGGGGGTGGCCTCCGATGCGGGGAGCGCACCCCCTGCGGGGGCGACCTCCGTCGCGGGGGCGACTTCTGCCTCTGAACCTGCGGTCGAGGGCTTGCCTTCGCCATGATCGACTCGAGTTCGGCGATATCGGGCTATCAACTGGCTGGGATAGCGCGCTATCGCCGAAGTCGTGTGGATCACCAACTCGCCCCGAGGTGCGGATGCTCCTACCCCGCGCCATGTGGGCGACATGCCTGATATAGGCGACCGTCCGGGTCCGTCCCGCCAGGCCGGCATGGTGGGGTCACCGGGGCGAAGCGGCACTTTGCCGGCCCTGGCCGCTGCTCGGCACCTCCGCCCGCGGTGTCGTCCGTGAGCAACTGCTTGCCCACCCACCTGAATGCGGAGTGCCCGGCGTCGCAACCCCGTGATCGCGCTCGATCCTGGTTGTAGTGGCCTCGACCGCACGGCGAGGGCCCTCTTTCCTGGATCGAGCACGATCTTGCCCGAATGCGCCGTCCCAGACCTCAGGCGGGCTGATGTGCCCTGGTCGGTGAGGGAGCACTTTCGGGGATATTGCTGCCTCACAACCGGCTGACGCAGCAATATCCCCGAAAGTGCGCCGGTCATCGGATCCGCCCAGGCCGTGGGTCGGATTTGTCCGGTTTCGGCGGTCGGGCGGCGCTTGGGCACTCGCGGTCCGTCGTGCCCGCCCCTTGATCGACTCCGGGTCACCGGTGTGGGGGCATCCTCTGTGCGCGGATGCCGCCACGTCGGCGATGTCGAGTCGATCATCACCGGTGGCGCGCCCGATGGTCTGTCGCGCCTCGGAGGTTTGTCCTGTTCGGGCGTGGGTGCCGTGACGGGTCGCACCCCGTCGGCGGAATCGGCGGCCGGGCGGGGTCGTTACACCTGGCACGCCGCCGCGCCCTCCGGGTCACCGGGTGGCCGCCGGGAACACCCGCCGGGTCGGCGTCGTTACACCCGTTCGCATCACCGAGCATCGCCACCCCGGCTCACGGCAGCCGCCGCCGGGAACACCCCCCGGGCCGGTGTCGTTACACTCCCCGCACGGCCGAGCACCACCGGCCGATCCGGGTCCGCCGGCGGGAATGATCCCCCGGCCCGGACCGTTGCACCACCCTCCGGGACACCCCCGAGCAGGCCCCGCCGGGCCGCCGGGCCGATCCCCAAGAACTCTCTCCGCACAGCACACCCCCGTGTGCCGAGTGCATATCCCCCGAATGAAGCAGAGGAGCACGCCATCATGCGTACCGATCTGATTCGTAAGACCGCCCTGACCGCCGCTGGCCTCGCCTTCACCGGTGGAGCGATCGCCGGTCCGGTGACCGCCGCGTACGCCATGTCCGACGCCAAGCCCACCACCCAGACCCAGTCGGACCGTAAGGGTCACGGTGAGCGGGAGCTCGGCGTGCGTTACGAGGCGCAGCCGAACTTCTACTACTGCGGCCCCGCCGCTACCCGTAACGCCCTGAGCGTGCAGGGTAAGAACATCGACGTGGACGCCATGGCCAAGGAGATGGGCACCACCGAGGCCGGCACCAACTCGATTAACGACATCACGCCGGTGCTGAACAAGGAGACCGGCAAGGCCGACGCCTACCGGTCGGTGGAGATCAGCAGCCCTGACGCCGACGCCAAGCAGACCGACACGCTGCGCGCCGACGTGGTCAAGACCGTCGACGACGGCCGGGCCGTGGTCGCCAACATCGCCGGCACCAGCACCGACACCGACGGCAACACCCACTCCTACGAGGGCGGGCACTACATCAGCGTGACCGGCTACCGCGACAACGGCAACGTCGTCACGATCGCCGACTCCGCCAACCCGGACACCGCCTCCTACCAGATCACCGTCGAGCACCTCGCGGACTGGATCGCCACCCGCGGCTACGCCACCAGCTGACAACCACACCGCAAAGGGCCGGACCCCACGGGGTCCGGCCCTTTCGGCATAAGGTCACTCGCCAGCGAGGACGGCCAGGATCTGCTCGCCGTACTTGGCGAGTTTGTTCTCGCCGACGCCGTTGACGCGGGACAGTTCGGCCAGCGAGGTGGGCTCGTCGCTCGCGATCTGGCGCAGCGTCGCGTCGTGGAAGATGACGTACGCCGGAACGCCCTGCTCCTTGGCGCTGGCCGCCCGCCAGGCGCGCAGCCGTTCGAAGAGGGACGCGGCGGCCGGGGTCAGCTCGGCCACCACGGTGGACGAGCCGCGCGGCTTGGACGAGCGGCTCGACGCCGGCTTCTCCGGTTCGCGGCGCATGGTGACGGTACGGCGACGGCCCAGCACGTCGGCGCTCGCCTCGGTCAGCGCGAGCGTGCCGTAGTCGCCCTCGACGGCGAGCAGCCCCTCGGCGAGGAGTTGCCGGACCACGCCCCGCCACTCGGCCTCGCTCAACTCCGTGCCGATACCGAAGACGGTCAGCGAGTCGTGGCCGTACTGGCTGATCTTGTCGGTCTGCTTGCCGAGCAGGATGTCGACGCAGTGCCCGGCGCCGAACCGCTGGTTGCGTTCGCGGTCGAGGCGGAACACGGTGGACAGCAGCTTCTGGGCGGCGACCGTGCCGTCCCAGGACTCCGGTGGGTTGAGGCAGGTGTCGCAGTTGCCGCAGGCCGAGGTGTCGCTCTCGCCGAAGTATTCGAGTAGCTGCACCCGGCGGCACCGGACCGTCTCGCAGAGCGCGAGCATCGCGTCCAGGTGCGCGGCGAGGTTGCGGCGGTGCGCGAGGTCGCCGTCGGACGTCTCGATCATCTTGCGTTGCTGCACCACGTCCTGCAGGCCGTACGCCAGCCAGGCGGTGGACGGCAGCCCGTCGCGGCCGGCGCGGCCGGTCTCCTGGTAGTAGCCCTCGACCGACTTGGGCAGGTCGAGGTGGGCCACGAAGCGCACGTCGGGCTTGTCGATGCCCATGCCGAACGCGATGGTGGCCACCATGACCAGCCCGTCCTCGCGCAGGAAGCGGTGTTGGTTGGCGGCGCGGGTCGCCGCGTCGAGGCCCGCGTGGTAGGGCAGCGCGGCGATCCCGTTGGCGGTCAGGAACTCGGCGGTCTTGTCCACCGAGGCGCGGGACAGGCAGTAGACGATGCCCGCGTCGCCGGGGTGCTCGTCGCGCAGCAGGGCGAGGAGCTGCTTGCGGGGCTCCCGCTTGGGCACGATCCGGTACTGGATGTTGGGCCGGTCGAAGCTGGCCACGAAGTGTCGCGCGTCGTCGAGGCCCAGCCGGGTGGCGATCTCGCGGCGGGTGGCGCTCGTCGCGGTGGCGGTCAGCGCGATGCGGGGGACCTGCGGCCACCGCTCGTGCAGCATCGACAGGGCCAGGTAGTCGGGCCGGAAGTCGTGCCCCCACTGCGACACGCAGTGCGCCTCGTCGATCGCGAACAGGGAGATGCGCCCCCGGTCCAGCAGGGCGAGCGTGGACCGGACGCCGAGCGCCTCCGGCGCCAGGTAGAGCAGGTCCAGCTCGCCGGCGACGAAGGCCGCCTCGACCCGGCGGCGGGCGTCGAGGGTCTGCGTCGAGTTGAGGAAACCGGCGCGTACGCCGACCGCGGTGAGCGCGTCCACCTGGTCCTGCATGAGCGCGATCAGCGGCGACACGACGACCGCGACGCCGTCGCGGACCAGGGCCGGGATCTGGTAGCACAGCGATTTGCCACCACCGGTGGGCATCAGCACCAGCGCGTCGCCGCCGGCGACGACATGGTCGATGACCTGCTGCTGGAAGCCGCGGAAGGCGTCGTAGCCGAACACCCGGCGCAGCGCCGCCAGCGCGTCGTCGGTACGCAGGTCGGTCGGGGAAGCCATCCGGGGAGTCTACGAGCCCTCCCCGACAGCATCGCCCGCACGGCGGCCGGCGCGTCGGCGCACCGCAACAGTCACTGCCCCGGCGTGCCGTCCCCATCGCCCCAGCAGAGCCCGCCGATGCCCGCCGCGCTGTGGAAGCCGGGGTGTCCGTTGACGTCCATGCACACCTCGTTGTCGGGGCCGCTCCGGCCGCAGAACACCGGCTCGACGTGGTGCCAGGCGTCGGCCCGGGACAGCAGCGCGGCCCCGGCGGCCACCTCGGGGCGCAGGGTCGTCAACCCCTCCGTGTAGACGACGGCCTGGTCGCGGGCCTCCATCAGGTCGGTCGCCAGGTAGGACAGGTGCAGCGTCCAGCGCCGGCCCGCCGGCCGCTCGCGCTCCGCCGGACCCAGAGCGATGAGGTACGACGACACGGCCTCCGGCTTCGCCAACGCGACCGCGACGGCGGCTCGGACCCGCTCGGACACGTCGGCCCGGTCGAGCAGAGCGGTCAGGTCGTCCTGGACGTCGCGGGGTTGCATTGACTCCTGCTCCCCGCGAGACGATTGATTGTCCGTCACGATCCCCTGCCTCTCCGTAGTGGATGCTCACCACGAGACTGGACCAATTGAGCCTGAAATGCAACGTCGTGATTTCTTCGAGACAAGCGCTTGAACCAAGCTCACTCCTCGGTGATAATCGATCACTCAGAGTGGAGGTGGCGATGGCGCAGGTGCCCAGTCCGACGATCAGGGCCCGCCGGCTGCGGCGCGAGTTGCGCCGCCTGCGGGACCGCACCGGCCACACCGCCGAGGAGGTCGCCAAGATCCTCGGCTGGCACCGGACCAAGGTGATCCGCTTCGAACTCGGACACTCGCGGGTGATGCCCAAGGACCTGCCCCCGTTGCTCGACCTCTACGACGCGTCAGGGGACGAGCGGGAGTCGCTGACCGCGCTGCTCCGGCAGTCGCGCCAGAAGGGATGGTGGAGCGCGTACGGCGACGTGCTGCCGGACGACTACGTCGGCTTCGAGGCGGAGGCGACCTCGATCAGCGCGTTCGAGTGTCTGTACGTTCCCGGCCTGTTGCAGACGGAGGAGTATGTCCGCGCCATCGTCAGAGCGGGCCGCAGCACCGCCGACCAGGACGAGACCGATCGGCGGGTGGCAGCCCGACTCGGCCGCAAGGTCATGCTTTCGCGAGACGTACCGCCGAAGCTGTGGATGGTGCTTGATGAGGCGGCTGTCCGTCGCGTCGTCGGTGGCCAGGACGTCATGCGAGCGCAGCTCGCCCGCCTGATCGAGGCATGTGAGCTCCCCACTGTCGAGATCCAGATCCTGCCGTTCGCCGCTGGCGCGCACGCGGGAATGGGCGGCCCGTTCACGCTGCTCGACTATGCCGATCCGACCCTGGACCCAACCGTCGTCTATCTCGACAACGACTCCAGCACCCTCCTGCTCGAAGAGGAGAGGCACGTCGCCCGATATAGACTCATGTTCGATCACCTCATGGCCAAGGCGCTCGACCCTGACGAGTCGGCTGCCTTTCTGGCACGGGTGGCGGCTGACTACTGACCGGTACTCGAGGGGTTTGACCGATGGCGGCTCCGGACACTCCCGCGGGCAAGTGGCGCAAGGGCAGCCGGAGCAGCGCAAGCGGTTCGAACTGCGTCGAGGTGGCCGTGCTCTCCGGCGGGCTGGCGGTGCGGGACTCCAAGGACCCGGGCGGCCCGGCGCTCGTCTTCGGCCGGGACGCCTGGTCGTCGTTCGTGACCGCTCTGCGGCGCGAGCCACGACTCTGATCGTCCCGTCGCCGAAGGAGGCTTGCACCACTGGCAAATCTCCGACCCGCCATCCGTGCCCGTGCCCACCCCGACCGGCGGGATAGAGTCGCTGATTGACCAATCGCGGCCGACGGCGGCCGCGGCGCCACGTCTTGGGGGTACGGGTGAGCGAGGCGCACACTGCCGGTGACGGGCAGCCGACGGCCGAGTCGGAGACCACCCTGGTGGTGGTCACCGGGCTGTCCGGTGGCGGCCGCAGCACCGTCGCCCGCGCATTGGAGAACGTCGGCTACTACGTCGTGGACAACCTGCCGCAGGCGCTCATGCTCGACATGGCCGAGCTGGCGTTCAAGGCCGGTGGGGCCGCCCGGCGTACGGCGATGGTCCTGGACGTGCGCTCGCGCGCCTTCTCCACCGACCTGGCCGGGGCGATCCGGGAGCTGAAGGAGCGCGGCTTCTCGCCCCGGGTGGTGTTCGTCGACGCCGACGACGAGGTGCTGATCCGACGCTTCGAGAGTGTCCGGCGTTCGCACCCGTTGCAGGGTGACGGACGGCTCGCCGACGGTATCGCCGTCGAGCGCGGGCTGCTGGAGGAGGCCCGCGACCAGGCCGACGTGATCATCGACACCAGCCACCTCAACGTCAACCAGCTCCGCCGGCGCATCGAGGAGCTGTTCGGCGGCGAGGACGCCCGCCGGTTGCGGGTGACCGTGCTCTCGTTCGGCTTCAAGTACGGCCTGCCGCCGGACGCCGACTTCGTGCTGGACGCCCGGTTCCTGCCCAACCCGTACTGGGTGCCGGAGCTGCGCGAGCACACCGGGCGGGAGGAGGCGGTCAGCGCGTACGTGCTGGGGCAGGAGGGCGCGGACGCCTTCGTCGCCTCGTACGCCGACCTGGTCAACGCCACCACCACGGGGTTCGAGCGGGAGGGCAAGCGGTACCTGACGGTGGCCGTTGGCTGCACCGGCGGCAAGCACCGCAGCGTGGCCATCGCCGAGGAGCTGGCCGGCCGGCTGCGTCAGTCGGGGCTGGCGGCGAACGCCCAGCACCGCGACCTGGGGCGGGAATGACGACGCGCCGGGTGGTGGCGTTCGGCGGCGGGCACGGCCTGTCGGCGTCGCTGCGCGCGCTGCGGCACTGCGCCCCCGAACTCGACCTGGACATCACCGCCGTGGTGACGGTCGGCGACGACGGCGGCTCCAGTGGCCGGTTGCGCGCCGAGCGGGGTGGTCTGCCCCCGGGTGACCTGCGGCAGGCCCTGGTCGCGCTGGCCGGCGACCATCCGGCCACCCGACGCAGCGCCGGTCTCTTCCAGCACCGCTTCGCGGCGGCGCAGGCGGTCCGCGTACCCCGGCATGCCGGGACCGAAGCGGCCCCGGCGGCGCGCGACGCGCCCGGCGTCGACGCGGGCCCGGCGGCCCGAGCGCACGCGGCCCCGGCGGCGCGCGACGCGCCCGGCGTGGGCGCGGACCCGGTTGCCGGAAAGCCGACAGACGCGGACCCGGCGGCGGGTGACGCGGCCCGCGCGGACGGCCTGGCCGGGCACGCGGTGGGCAACCTGGTGCTCTCCGGCCTCATGGAGCTGCTCGGCGACCCGGTGGCGGCGCTGGAGCACGCCGGGGCGATGCTCGGCGCGGTCGGGCGGGTGCTGCCGATGTCGCGCCAGCCGGTCGACATCGAGGCGCGGGTGCGCGGGGTCGACCCGGACGCTCCGGACGAGGTGCGGACCGTGCGCGGTCAGCACCAGGTGGCGGTCACGACCGGGCGGGTCGAGTCGCTGCGCCTGACGCCGGCCGCCCCGGCTGCCTGCGCCGAGGCCCTGGCCGCGATCGGCGCGGCGGACTGGTTGATCTTCGGGCCGGGCAGTTGGTACACGAGCGTCCTGCCGCACCTGCTGGTGCCGCAGTTGGCCGACGCGATCGTGTCCAGCTCGGCCCGGCGCCTGGTCACGCTGAACCTGGCCGCGGAGAAGGAGACCCTCGGCCTCTCGGTCGCCGATCATCTGGCGGCGCTGCACTGGTACCTGCCCGAGCTGAAGGTGGATCTCGTGCTGGCGGACGCCAAGGCGGTGGGTGACCCGGAACCGGTCGAACGTGCGGCAGAATCGCTGGGTGCCCGCCTGGTCCTCGCCCCCGTCGCCGTCACCGACGGCACTCCCCGCCATGATCCGGCTGCCCTGGGCGCCGCGCTGGTGCCTGTCCTGGGCGCCGATCGTTAGACACGTACGTAATCACCGGCGACACGCCGGAACAGGTCCGTGAGGGGACGCACAATGGCGATGACGGCTGCGGTCAAGGACGAGCTGAGTCGGGTCGACGTGCCCAAGCCCTGCTGTCGGCGGGCGGAGATGGCCGCGTTGCTGCGCTTCGCCGGAGGGCTGCACATCGTCTCCGGCCGGGTGGTGGTGGAGGCGGAGCTGGACACCGGCGCGGTGGCGCGTCGGCTGCGCCGGGAGATCGCCGAGGTCTACGGCTACCCGAGCGAGATCCACGTGCTCGCCTCCGGCGGGCTGCGCAAGGGCAGCCACTTCATCGTCCGGGTGGTCAAGGACGGCGAGGCGCTCGCGCGGCAGACCGGCCTGCTGGACGTGCGCGGCCGGCCGGTGCGGGGGCTGCCCCCGCACGTGGTGGCGGCGAACGTCTGCTGCGCGGTCTCGGCGTGGCGGGGCGCGTTCATGGCACACGGCTCGCTCACCGAGCCCGGCCGCTCCAGCGCGTTGGAGATCACCTGCCCCGGGCCGGAGTCGGCGCTCGCGCTGGTCGGCGCGGCCCGCCGGATCGGCATCACGGCCAAGAACCGTGAGGTACGCGGGGTGGACCGGGTGGTCGTCAAGGACGGCGACGCGATCGCCGCGCTGCTCACCCGCATCGGCGCGCACTCCAGCGTGCTGGCCTGGGAGGAACGTCGGGTACGCCGGGAGGTGCGGGCCACCGCCAACCGCCTGGCCAACTTCGACGACGCGAACCTGCGCCGCTCCGCGCGCGCCGCGGTGGCCGCCGCCGCCCGGGTCACCCGGGCGCTGGAGATCCTGGCCGACGAGGCGCCCAACCACCTCACCGACGCGGGACGGTTGCGCCTGGAGCACCGGCAGGCGTCGCTGGAGGAGTTGGGCGCGCTGGCCGACCCGCCGCTGACCAAGGACGCCATCGCCGGGCGGATCCGCCGCCTGCTGGCGCTGGCCGACAAGCGGGCCCGGGACCTCGGCATCCCGGATACGGAAGCAGCCGTCACGCCCGACATGCTCGTGGTCTGATAGGACGGTGGGCCCGTACGGTGCGCCGGGAGCACGACCCGGCGCAGCGTGGTCCCGCACGCTCGGATAGGGTCGCTGAGTACGGCAAGGGGGCCGACATCGGCACCTCTCGTCGTGCCCACCGCCTCGGGCGGTCAGGTCCTCAGACCGCGCGGCGGGGTGGCCGAGATGAACCGTCGACGGCCGGCTCCAACGGTCGGCGCACACCATTCCCGCCGGCCCGTTGAGTCAAGCCGGCGGACCAGAACGCGAGGAGATGGGACCTGTGACCATCCGGGTTGGCATCAACGGCTTTGGCCGAATCGGCCGTAACTTCTTCCGGGCAGTGCTGGCGTCCGACGCCGACATCGAGGTCGTGGCGGTCAACGACCTGACCGACAACGGCACGCTCGCCCACCTGCTCAAGTACGACAGCATCCTGGGTCGCCTGCCGTACGAGGTGAAGGCCACCGCCGACGAGATCACCGTCGGTGGCAAGACCATCAAGGCGTTCGCCGAGAAGGACCCGGCGGCGCTGCCGTGGGGCGAGGTCGGCGCGGACGTCGTCATCGAGTCGACGGGCTTCTTCACCGACGGCACCAAGGCCAAGGCGCACATCGACGGCGGCGCCAAGAAGGTCATCATCTCCGCCCCGGCGAAGAACGAGGACGTCACCGTGGTCATGGGTGTCAACCACGACACCTACGACCCGGCGAAGCACACCATCATCTCCAACGCCTCGTGCACGACGAACTGCCTCGCGCCGATGGCGAAGGTCCTGCAGGACACGTTCGGCATCACCAAGGGTCTGATGACGACGATCCACGCGTACACCCAGGACCAGAACCTCCAGGACGCGCCGCACAAGGACCTGCGCCGGGCGCGCGCCGCCGCGCTGAACATCGTCCCGACCTCCACCGGCGCCGCGAAGGCCATCGGCCTGGTGCTGCCGGAGCTGAAGGGCAAGCTCGACGGGTACGCGCTGCGGGTGCCGATCCCGACCGGCTCGGCCACCGACCTGACCGTCGAGGTCGGCCGGGAGACCACCGTGGACGAGGTCAACGCCGCGCTGAAGGCCGCCGCGGAGGGCCCGCTCAAGGGCATCCTGGTCTACAACGAGGACCCGATCGTCTCCTCCGACATCGTCACCGACCCGGCGTCGTGCATCTTCGACGCGCCGCTGACCAAGGTCATCGGCAACCAGGTCAAGGTCGTCGGCTGGTACGACAACGAGTGGGGCTACTCGAACCGCCTCGTCGACCTCGTCAAGCTGGTCGGTACCTCACTGTGAGCGCGAGGAGTGAGCTTGCGAGCCCCACAGTCGCGAACGGAAGGCTAGCTCTGTGAGTGCCCTCCGGACCCTCGACGACCTGCTCGCCGAGGGGGTGTCGGGTCGGCGCGTGCTGGTGCGCGCCGACCTGAACGTCCCGCTCGACAAGCAGTCCGGCGCGATCACTGATGACGGGCGCATCCGCGCGGTGCTGCCGACCCTGGGCGCGCTGGTCGAGGCCGGCGCGAAGGTGGTCGTCTGCTCGCACCTGGGCCGCCCGAAGGGCGCGCCCGACCCGCAGTTCAGCCTGAGCCCGGTCGCCGGGCGGCTTGGTGAGCTGCTGGGCGCGCCGGTGCGCTTCGCCACCGACACCGTCGGTGACTCCGCCCGTTCCACCGTCGCCGACCTGGCCGACGGCCAGGTCGCCCTGCTGGAGAACCTGCGCTTCAACGCCGGTGAGACCAGCAAGGACGAGGCCGAGCGGGGCGCGTTCGCCGACCAGCTCGCCGCGTTCGGCGACGCGTACGTCGACGACGCGTTCGGCGCCGTGCACCGCAAGCACGCCAGCGTGTACGACGTGCCGGCGCGACTGCCGCACGTGGCCGGCCGGCTGGTGCTGCGCGAGGTCGAGGTGCTCTCCAAGCTGACCAGCGAGCCCGAGCGGCCGTACGTGGTGGTGCTCGGCGGGTCCAAGGTCTCCGACAAGCTGGCTGTGATCGAGGCGCTGCTGCCGACGGTCGACCGGCTGCTCATCGGTGGCGGAATGTGCTTCACCTTCCTCAAGGCCCAGGGCCTGGAGGTGGGCACCTCGCTGCTGGAGAAGGACATGGTCGAGACCTGCCGCAACCTGCTGGAGCGGGCCGACGGCAAGATCATGCTCCCGGTCGACGTGGTGGTGGCGGACGCGTTCGCCCCGGACGCCGCGCACGACACGGTCCGCGTCGACGGCATCCCGAGCCACCGGCTCGGCCTGGACGTCGGCCCGGAGACGGTCGCCGGCTTCGCCGCCGCCCTGTCGCAGGCCAAGACGATCTTCTGGAACGGGCCGATGGGCGTGTTCGAGATGGCCGCCTTCGCGGCGGGCACCCGGGGCATCGCCGAGGCGATCACCAAGGCCGACGCGTTCAGCGTCGTCGGCGGCGGTGACAGCGCGGCGGCCGTCCGGGCGTTGGGCCTGGACGAGTCGAGCTTCGGTCACATCTCCACCGGTGGCGGCGCCTCCCTGGAGTACCTGGAGGGCAAGACCCTCCCCGGCATCGCGGCCCTGGAGAACTGAGCATGGCGAGCACGACCCGCCGGCCGCTGATGGCCGGCAACTGGAAGATGAACCTCAACCACCTCGAGGCCAACCTGCTCGTGCAGAAGCTGGCCGCGAGCCTCACCGAGAAGCAGCTCACCGAGGTCGAGACGGTCGTGCTGCCGCCCTTCACCGACCTGCGCACCGTGCAGACGGCGGTGGACGGCGACAAGCTGCTGATCGGCTACGGTGGGCAGGACCTGTCCCCGCACGCCTCCGGCGCGTACACCGGTGACATCTCCGGGCCGATGCTGGCCAAGCTCGGCTGCACGTACGTGGTGGTCGGGCACTCCGAGCGGCGGGCCTACCACCACGAGGACGACTCGGTCGTCAACGCGAAGGTGAAGGCGGCGCTCACGCACGGCCTGACCCCCATCCTCTGCGTGGGGGAGGGGCTGGACGTGCGCGAGCAGGGCACCCACGTGGCGCACTGCTCCGACCAGCTCGACGGGGGCCTCGCCGGGCTCACGCCCGAGCAGGTACGCCAGGTCGTCATCGCGTACGAGCCGGTCTGGGCGATCGGCACCGGCAAGACGGCCACGCCGGAGGACGCCCAGGAGGTCTGCGGCGCGGTCCGTCAGCGGTTGGCGGAGCGCTTCGACGCCGAGACCGCCGACGCCGTCCGGGTCCTCTACGGCGGCTCGGTCAAGGCGTCGAACGTCGCCTCGATCATGGCCCAGCCGGACGTGGACGGCGGCCTGGTGGGTGGCGCGAGCCTGGACGCGGAGGAATTCGCGCAGATCTGCCGGTTCCCCGAGCACATCGCTCGCTGATCGCTCGCTATTCTGGACACCGCCCGTCCACCGGCCGGTGCCGGAGTGCCCGACCTGTCCGGGCGAGGATCGCTACGAGAGGACTGCCCCCAGCCATGCCGATCTGGTTCGCATACACGTTGATCGTGTTGCTGGTCATCACGAGCGTTCTGCTCACCCTGCTCATCCTGCTGCACCGCGGTAAGGGTGGCGGGTTGTCGAGCATGTTCGGCGGCGGTGTCAGCTCCAGCCTCGCCGGCTCCTCGGTGGCCGAGAAGAACCTCGATCGTTACACCGTTCTGGTGGGTGTCGTCTGGTTCGCGGCGATCGTCGGGCTGGGTCTCTGGCTCCGTCTCCAGATGAACAGCGGCACCTGAGCAAGCCCGCCAAGTCGTACAATCTGCGCGCGGTCCGTCACTCGACGGACCGCGCGCAGTCTTTTCTCCGCTGCACCACCGCGTCGCCCGCCGCCCATCGAAGACGGCGGCGGGTCCCCTCCGACGACAGGAGCGAGCAGCCGTGCCCAGTGGCAATGTCATCCGTGGCGCCCGCGTCGGGTCCGCGCCCATGCGCCCGGACGAGCGGCACCAGCCGGCCCCCCGACAGGCCGTCACCTACTGGTGCCGCAACGACCACCAGACCGACATCCGGATCGCGGCCGACGCCACGGCGCCGCCGCTGTGGGACTGCCCCCGCTGTGGGCTCCCCGCCGGCCTGGATGCCGAGAACCCGCCCGGACGCGTCCGCCCCGAGCCCTACAAGAGCCACCTGGCGTACGTGAAGGAGCGGCGTACCGCCGAGGAGGGCGAGGCGTTGCTGGCCGAGGCCCTCGCCGCGCTGCGCCGCCGACGCGGCGAGTGAAAGGAAGGGCCCCTTATTAACGCCAGGCGTTAATAAGGGGCCCTTCCTTTCACTTAGCGCAGGCTGCGGAAGCGGGCGGGCACGTCCGCGGCGGCCGCGCGGTCCAGCAACCAGCGGGTACGGTCCACGCCGTGCACCCCGGCGGCCGGGAGCTGCACCGGCCCCGCGCCGGCCAGAGCCATGCCCACCGCGCGTGCCTTGTCGGCGCCGGCGGCCACGAGCCAGACCTCCTCGGCGGTGTTGATCGCCCCGAGAGTGAGGGTGGTCCGCACCGGCGGCGGCTTCGGGCTGCCCCGCACCGCGCTGACCGGCCGCGTGTCGTGGTGCACCGGGTGCTCCGGGAAGACCGAGGCGACGTGCCCGTCCTCGCCCACACCGAGCATCAGCACGTCGAAGTGCGGCAGCGCGGCGTGCCCCGGCCGGGCGGCGCGGGCCAGCTCCTCGGCGTACGCGGCGGCGGCCGCCTCGGGGTCGTTGCCGGCCGGGCCGTCGGAGGCCGGCATGGCGTGCACCCGGGCCGGGTCCAGCGGCACCGAGTCCAGCAGGGCGGCCCGGGCCTGGGTCTCGTTGCGCTCCGGGTCGCCGGACGGCAGGAACCGCTCGTCGCCCCACCACACGTCGACCCGGGACCAGTCGACCGCGTCGCGGGCCGGCAGCTGCGCCACCGCCCGGTAGACGGCGGCGGCGACCCGACCACCGGTGAGGACCACCGCGGCCTCACCCCGGTCGGCCTGGGCGTCGAGCACCTTCACCAGCAGTCGGGCCGCCACGGCCTGCGCCAGCAGATCGGCGTCGGCGTGGACGGCGACACTCGCCTCACTCATGGTTTGTGCCTTCGTTTCCGGACCGCTGGGCGGTCGCTGTCGCGTCGTACCCGGACGCCGAGCGTCCGGAGGTGGCGGTGCGGGGCCGGGACGTTTCGTCCCGGCCCTGCCGGTGTCGTACCGCTCAGCTCTCGCCGCTCGTGCCGGCGTGCGCGGTGACCCCGGCCTCGGCGCGCTGGGCCGTGGCCGGATCCTTCCAGACGTGCACCCGCTGCGGCGGGCGCTGCTCCAGACCGCGCAGGCCGGCGGTCGCGCCCAACGCCTCCGCGTACACCTGGTCGGCGTCGAGGCGGCGCAGCTCCTCGGCCAGCTCGTCGCCGAGCGGCCGACGGACCAGCGGCAGCGCCCGATCCTCCTGACCGGTCCGCCGGAACACCGCCAGGCTGTCCTCGCGGGTCAGCGTCAGCTTGTCGCCGTTGGCGCAGGTCAACTGCACCTCGCGCATACGGGGGAACTCGTCGGTGTCCACCCGGCGCGGGGTGATGCCGAGCCGGCTGGACAGCCAACCGACCATCAGCGCCGCCGTCGGGTCGCTGGGTGGCGCGACGACGGTCGCCTCGGTGACCTGCTCGCTGGTGGTGTCGAACGCCCCGGCCACCAGGGTCCGCCACGGGGTGATCCGCGTCCACGCCAGGTCGGTGTCGCCCGGGGCGTAGTCCCGGGCCCGCTGGCGCAGCGCCTCCACCGGGTCGGCGGCCTGCGCGGAGTCGGTGATCCGCCGGTCGGCGACCACACCGAGGAAGTCGGTGGCGATCTCCGCGGGCGGCTCACCGTGCCACCAGGTGACCACCGGTACGTCCGGCACCAGCAGCGGCATGACCACCGACTCGGCGTGCAGGGCGAGCCGCCCGTACATCCGGGTGACCACCGCCTCGCACGGGCCGAGGCGACCGCCGACCACGATCTCCGCGTCCAGCCGGTTTCGTTCCCGCTCGATGTCGGAGCGGACCACGACCACCAGCCGGCACGGGTGGGCGGCGGCGGCGATGGTCGCCGCCGCCTCCGCCTCGCGTACGCGCTTCTCGTCCACCACCACGATGAGGGTGAGCGCCATGCCGCTGGCCACACCACCGGCGCTGCGCCGTTCGGCGGCCAGCGCCTTGACCACCTCGTTGCCGGTGGTGTCCCACAGCCCGATCATGCTCTTCTCCAAGCGCGGCCCTCACGGGCCAGCATCTCGTCAGCCGCCCGTGGACCCCACTCGCCGGCCCGGTACGGCTCCGGCGTGGTGCCCGCCCAGGCGTGCTCCAGCGGGTCGATGACCTGCCAGCTCTGCTCGACCTCGGCGGCGTCCGGGAACAGGGTGCGGTCCCCGATCAGCACGTCCAGGACGAGCCGCTCGTACGCCTCCGGGCTGGACTCGGTGAACGCCTCGCCGTACTGGAAGTCCATGGCGATGTCGCGGACCTCCATGGTGGTGCCCGGGACCTTCGAGCCGAACTTGAGTACCACGCCCTCGTCCGGCTGCACCCGGATGACCAACTGGTTGTTGCCCAGCGACTCCATGTCGGCGTCGTTGAACGGCAGGTGCGGCGCCTTCTTGAACATGATGGCGACCTCGGTGACCCGCCGGGGGAGTCGCTTGCCGGCCCGGATGTAGAACGGCACCTCGGCCCAGCGTCGGTTCTGGATGCCGAGGCGCACCGCCACGTACGTCTCCGTGGTGGAGTCGGCGGGGACGTCCTGCTCCTCCCGGTAGCCGACCGCGCGCTCGCCGCCGACCCAGCCCGGCAGGTACTGGCCCCGAACGGTGTCCCGGGCCACGTCCTTCGGCAGGGTGATCGCCTTGAGCACCTTCAGCTTCTCGGCGCGGATCTCGTCCGCGTCGAAACTGGTCGGCTCCTCCATCGCCACCAGGGCCAGGAGTTGGAGCAGGTGGTTCTGCAAGACGTCGCGGGCGGTGCCGACGGTGTCGTAGAAGCCGGCCCGGGTGCCGATGCCGACGTCCTCGGCCATGGTGATCTGCACCGAGTCGACGTACTTGGAGTTCCACAGCGGCTCGAACAGGTTGTTCGCGAACCGCAGGGCCAGGATGTTCTGGACGGTCTCCTTGCCCAGGTAGTGGTCGATCCGGAAGACGTCCTGCCGGGTGAACACGTCGTCGACCAGGTCGTTGAGCGCCTTCGCCGACGGCAGATCGTTGCCGAACGGCTTCTCCACCACGACCCGCCGCCAACCGCCGGACTTGTCGTTGTCGGCCATCCCGGTGCGGGCCAACTGCTTGAGCACGACGGGGAACGCGGCCGGGGGGATGGAGAAGTAGAACGCCGCGTTACCGGCGATGCCGTGGGTCTGGCGCAGGTCGTCCAAGGTCGAGGAGAGCTGGTCGAAGGCGGCGTCGTCGTCGAACGAGCCGCCCACGAACTTGATGTTGCCGGCCAGCCGTGCCCAGACCTCGTCCCGCCACGGCGTACGGGCGTGCTTCTTGGCCGCCTCGCAGGCCAGGGTCTCGAAGTCGCCGTCGCCCCAGTCGCGGCGCGCGAAGCCGAGCACCACGAAACCGGGCGGCAGCAGCCCCCGGTTCGCCAGGTCGTAGACCGCGGGCAGCAGCTTCTTGCGGGCCAGGTCGCCGGTCACCCCGAAGATCACCAGAGCGCACGGCTCGGGGATCCGGGGCAACCGGCGGTCCTGCGGGTCGCGTAGCGGGTTCACGCCTTGGGTCACGTCGTCCATCCTCACGTGCGCAGCTGACCGGCCGCGTCGAGCAGTTGGGCGACCCCGGCGGCCCGGTCGGTCAGGTGCAGTCGCAGCACCGGCCGCTCCCGGCCGGCGAGGGCCTGCCGGTCGCCGGCGGCCTGCGCCGCCTGCAACTCGCCGAAGGTGTACGGCTTGCCCGGCACGTCCAGGTCCTCCGCGACCGCGCCGGTCACCTGGAGGTAGCTGCCCACCTGCGGGCCGCCCTTGTGGTACTGGCCGGTGGAGTGCAGGAACCGCGGCCCCCAACCGAAGGTGACCGGCCGGCCGGACGCGCCGGCCAGCAGCGGCCGCAACCCGGCCGTGTCGGCGTCCGCGAACCGGTCGAGGTACGCCATCACCGCCAGGTAACCGTCGTCGCCCAGCCCGTCGAGCAGCCACCGCAGCACCCCGGCCAGGTCGCCCGGGGCGCCCTGCGGCGCGTACACCTCGATCGCGCCCTCGGTGAACGACGGCTTCTCCGTCGGCAGCCCCGAGGCCAGGATCTTGTTGGTGTTCTCCTTGGACTCGGTGACGTTCGGCTGGTTGAACGGGTCGATGCCGAGCACCACGCCGGCCACTGCGGTGGCGTACTCCCAGGCCAGGAACTGCGCGCCGAGCGGGCCGTTGACGGCCACGTCCGGGTCGGCGCCACCGCCGGGCACGTCACCGGCGGCCAGCGCGCCGCCGTAGCTGACGGTCAGCACGTCGGGGCCGGTCGCGCCGGGGCTCTGCGGTGACTCCACGACCACCGGCAGGATGCCCACGCCGGACTTGCCGGTCGACTCGGCGATGAGCTGCTCGGCCCAGTCGCCCAGACCGTCGATGCCGGTGCCGTCGGACACCAGGGCGACCTTGTCGCGGGCCAGCGTGGCGGCGGCGCCCAGCGCGGCGCCCAGCGCCAGCGCCGGGTTGTCGGTGTCGGCGCCGAGCGACCGGGCCAACGCGTCGGCCTGGTCGATCAGCTCCGACACGTCGACGCCGGCCAGCGCGGACGGCACCAGCCCGAACGCGGTCAGCGCCGAGTACCGGCCGCCCACGTTCGGGTCGGCGAGCACGGTGAACGCGCCCATCTCGGCCGCGGTGGCCTCCAACGGCGAGCCCGGGTCGGTGACGATGACGAAGTGCCGGCCGGCCTCCGCCTCGGTCATCCCGGCGTCCAGGAACGCCTGCCAGTACGCGCGGCGGTGGCTGTCGGTCTCCACCGTCGAGCCGGACTTGCTGGCGACCACCACCACCGTGCGTTCCAGCCGGTCACCGAGGGCCGCCCGGACCTGGCCCGGATCGGTCGTGTCCAGCACGGTCAACGGCCGGCCCAGGGTCTGCGTGATCACCTCGGGGGCGAGCGACGAGCCGCCCATGCCGGCGAGCACGACGTGGTCCAGGTCGGCCAGCTCCGCCTTCAGCTCGGCGAGCTGCGCCAGCAGCTCCCGGCTGCGCTGGTGGGTGTCCACCCAACCGAGCCGGATCTTCGCCTCGGCCTCGGCGTCCGAACCCCACAGGGTCGTGTCCTTGGCTGCCAGCCGCCCGGGGACGCCGGCCTTGACCAGCGCCTCCCGGGTCGAGGCGGGCGCGGACTTGTCGACCGCGTCCGCGCCGTAGACGGCGAGCCCGGCGGCGGCCTCCGCCGGCCCGGCAAGAAGGTCACTCATGCCGCCACTCCACTTCGCTGGGTGCTGATCGGCTCGCTCACGCGCCACCGGCCTTCTCGGCGGCCTTGGCGTTGCCCTCGGCGGCCTTGTTCGGCGCACCCTGGCCCTTCGCCGCGGCCTTCAGCGACTTGCTGACGCCGTCGAGCAGCTCCTGCCAGCTCGCCTCGAACTTCTCCACGCCCTCGCGCTCCAGGGTGGCGATCACATCCGCCATGTCCACCCCGACCGACTCCAGGTCCGCGAAGACCTTCCGGGCCGCGTCGTAGGAGCCGGTGACGGTGTCGCCGCGGGTCTCGCCGTGATCGGCGTACGCGTGGATGACCGACTCCGGCATGGTGTTGACCGTTCCGGGGGCGATCAACTCCTCGACGTAGATGACGTCCCGGTAGTCCGGGTTCTTCGTCGAGGTGGAGGCCCACAGCGGCCGCTGCGGGTGCGCGCCGGCGGCCTCGAGTGCCTTCCAGCGGTCCGAGGAGAAGACCTCGGTGTACCGCTCGTACGCGAGCTGCGCGTTGGCCACGGCGGCCTTGCCACGCAGTGCCTTGGCCTCGTCCGAGCCGATCTTCTCGAGCCTCTTGTCGACCTCGGAGTCGACGCGGGAGACGAAGAACGACGCGACCGAGCCGATGGTCGACAGGTCGTGACCGTTGGCCTTGGCCCGCTCCAGACCGGCCAGGAACGCCTCCATCACCGCCGAGTAGCGGTCCAGACCGAAGATCAGCGTCACGTTGACGCTGATCCCCTCGGCGAGCGTGTCGGCGATCGCCGACAGGCCCTCCTCGGTGGCCGGGATCTTGATGAAGAGGTTGGGCCGGTCGACCAGCCACCACAGCGCCTTGGCCTCGGCGACCGTCTTGTCGGCGTCGTGCGCGCTGCGCGGGTCCACCTCGATCGAGACCCGGCCGTCCACGCCGGCGCTGCCGTCGTACGACGGGCGCATCACGTCGCACGCCCACCGTACGTCGTACGTGGTGAGCATCCGTACGGCCTCCTCGACGTCCACGCCACGGGTGGCCAGGTCGCGAAGCTGCCAGTTGTACTCGTCGGCGTCGCTGAGCGCCTTTGCGAAGATCGTCGGGTTGGTGGTGACCCCGGCCACGTGCTTCTCGCGGCGGAGCTGGTCCAGCCCGCCGGAGCTCAGACGCACCCGGGAGAGATCGTCGAGCCAGACCGCCACACCTGCGGCGGTGAGCTCATTCAGCTTGTCGGTCATGCCGTCCACGCTCCCTCAGTTGCCGGTGGTGAAACCGGTGATGTCGCCCACCCGGGCCAGCGAGGCGTGCGCCGCCGCCACGATCCGGTCGGGGGTGAACCCGAACTGCTCGAAGAGCACGGTGTGCGGGGCGCTCGCGCCGTAGTGCTCGATGCTGACGCTCTCGCCGAAGTCACCGACGATCCCGCGCCAGGACATCGCGATGCCCGCCTCCACGCTCACCCGTGCCTTTACCCCGCGCGGGAGCACCGACTCCCGGTACGCCTCATCCTGCTCGTAGAACCACTCCTGGCAGGGCATCGAAACCACCCGGGTCGGGGTGCCGTCGGCCTCCAGCCGCTCCCGGGCGGTCAGGGCGAGCTGCACCTCGGACCCGGTGCCGACGATGATCACCTGGGGCTTGCCGTTGGACGCCTCGGCCAGCACGTAGCCACCCTTGGCCACACCTGACGCATCGCCCAGAACCTCCCGGTCCAGCGTCGGCAGGGCCTGGCGGCTCAGCGCCAGCGCGGTCGGCCGGTCGGTGTGCTCCAGCGCCTGCCGCCAGGCCCACACCGTCTCGTTGCCGTCCGCCGGGCGGACCACGTCAAGGCCCGGGATGGCGCGCAGCGCGGTCAGGTGCTCCACCGGCTGGTGGGTCGGGCCGTCCTCGCCCAGACCGATCGAGTCGTGCGTCCAGACGTACGTCACCGGCAGCTTCATCAGCGCGGCCAGCCGTACCGAGGGGCGCATGTAGTCGCTGAACACCAGGAACGTGCCGCCGTACGGGCGGGTGCCGCCGTGCAGGGCGATGCCGTTCAGGATCGCGCCCATGGCGTGCTCACGGATGCCGAAGTGCAGCGTGCGGCCGTACTCGTCGCCCGGGAAGTCCTTGGTGGCGTGCTCCGCCGGAATGAAGGACGGCTCGCCCTTCATGGTGGTGTTGTTGCTCTCGGCCAGGTCGGCCGAGCCGCCCCACAGCTCCGGCAGCACCGGCGCGAGCGCCTCCAGCACCTTGCCGGACGCGGCCCGGGTGGCCACACCCTTGGCGTCTGCCGGGAAGACCGGCAGCGCGTCGGTCCAGCCGTCCGGCAGCACCCGGCCGGCGAGCCGCTCGTAGAGCGCGGTGCGCTCGGGGTTGGCCTTCTTCCAGGCGTCGAACGACGTGGTCCACTCCTGCTCGGCGTCCGAGCCGCGACCCATCACCGTGCGGGCGTGACCCAACACCTCCTCGTCGACCTGGAAGGTCTGCTCCGGGTCGAAGCCGAGGATGCGCTTGGTGGCCTTGACCTCGTCGGCGCCGAGCGCCGAGCCGTGGATCTTGCCGGTGTTCTGCTTGTTGGGCGCGGGCCAACCGATGATGGTGCGCAGCGCGATGAACGAGGGGCGGGTGGTCTCCGCCTTGGCGGCCACCAGCGCGTCGTACAGCGCCTCGACGTTCTCGTGGTAGTCGCCCTGGTCCGCGTCGCCGCTGCGCCAGTCGACGGTCTGCACGTGCCAGCCGTACGCCTCGTAGCGGGCCGCCACGTCCTCGCTCTTGGCGATCCGGGTGTCGTCCTCGATCGAGATCTCGTTGTCGTCGTAGATCAGCGTGAGGCTGCCCAGTTGCTGGTGGCCGGCGAGGGCGCTGGCCTCGTGGCTGATGCCCTCCTCGATGTCGCCGTCGGAGGCGATGCACCAGATGTTGTGGTCGAAGACCGACGTGCCCGGCTCGGCCTCCGGGTCGAACAGGCCCCGCTCGCGGCGGGCCGCCATGGCCATGCCGACGGCGTTGCCCAGACCCTGCCCGAGCGGGCCGGTGGTGGTCTCGACGCCCGGCGTGTGGCCGTGCTCCGGGTGGCCCGGGGTCATCGAGCCCCACTGGCGCAGCGACTTCAGGTCGTCCAGGCTCAGCGGGTAGCCGGACAGGAAGAGCTGGATGTAGAGCGTCAGGCTGGAGTGGCCGGCGGAGAGTACGAACCGGTCCCGGCCGGGCCAGTTCGGGTCGGCCGGGTTGTGCCGCATGACCCGGTTGAAGAGAAGATAGGCCGCGGGCGCGAGGCTCATCGCGGTGCCCGGGTGGCCGTTGCCGGATTTCTCCACGGCATCCATGGCCAGCACGCGGACGGTGTCGACGGCCCGGCGATCGAGTTCGGACCAGTTGAGTGCGGAGTGCTCGGGTCGGTTGGCAGCCACGATGGTTGTGCTCCTCGGCAGATGGGCGGAACCCTCACTGGTGACCTTATCGAGCGTGACTAAACGTCCGCCCGGGGATCTCGCATGGTGTGCGGTACGTGACGGCGGCCCAGGTCGTTCAACCCGGGGGTGTGACGGCCCGCACCGTTGTCGGGTCGGCCGGGCAGCCAAAACGACGACGCGTAGTGTGTGGGTCGGTGTGCGGTGCCCGAGCGGGCCCCGCCGATCCGATCTCCCCGTGCCGATGCCGGAAGGTGGCAATCCGTGAGCATGATCACCGAGCGCCCCGCGAGCAACCCCGCCGGGCAGCCCCCGGCGCGGGCGGCCGAGGGTCCGGTGGCGCGGCGGGACGTGCGCGCGATCGTGTCGTCGTACGTGGCGCTGACCAAGCCGCGCATCGTCGAACTGCTGTTGGTCACCACCGTCCCGGCGATGATGCTCGCCGAGGGCGGCCTGCCGTCGCTGTGGCTGATGGCTGTCGTGCTCGTCGGTGGTTCGCTCGCGGCGGGGGCGGCCAGCGTCCTCAACTGCTACATCGACCGCGACATCGACCAGTTGATGCGGCGGACCAAGCGGCGTCCGCTGCCGGCCCACACCGTGTCGCCCCGTAACGCGCTGGTCTTCGGTCTGGTGCTGGCGGCGGTCTCGATCGTCCTGATGGCGGCGTTCACCAATCTGCTCGCCGCGGGGCTGACGCTCGCCGCGATCGTCTACTACGACGTCGTCTACACCATGTGGCTCAAGCGCTCCACCCCGACGAACACGTTCTGGGGTGGGGCCTGCGGCGCGGCGCCGGTGCTCATCGGCTGGGCGGCGGTCACCGGTGGGCTCGCCCCGGCGGCCTGGGCGCTGTTCGCGGTGGTCTTCTTCTGGCAGATGCCGCACTTCTACCCGCTCGCCATGAAGTACAAGGACGACTACGCCCGCGCCGGCATCCCGATGCTGCCCGTGGTGGCCTCGATCCGTCGGGTGAACGCCGAGATCCTGATCTTCGCCTGGCTCACGGTGCTCACCTCCCTGGCGGTCTGGCCGCTGGGGCTCAGCGCGATCTACGGCGTGCCGACCCTGGTGGTGGGCGCCATCTTCATCATCGAGGCGCACAAGCTCTGCCGGCGGGCGACGCGCGGCGAGGCGGTCAAGCCGATGCGGCTTTTCCACTGGTCGACGACGTACCTGACGATCGTGTTCGTGGCCGTCGCGCTCGACGCGCTGATCTGACGCCGCCCGGCGCGCGGGCCCGGGTTTCGCCGCCAATCCTGTGAACAGTCACCATCGTGGATGAGTTGTCCCGGTTTAACGTCACATGGGAGTAACTTTCGGCATGAGCCGGATCGGCTCAACCTGCGGGAGTTGCAGCCTGGTTTGCTCCGGAAATTGAGGCGGGAAAGTCCTGATTTAAGCGGACAAAGAGTCTGTGCTCCTCCTCAAACCTGTAGGTAATTGGCATCACAAAAGCTTCATGGTTCTCGCCCGCGCGAGTGGAACTCTGCTTAGGCTTCGCGTCATGGCAGATGGTTCCGATACGACGCTGACGGCCGAGCAGACCTCCGGCGAGCAGGCCCCCCAGGGTCTGGTCGCGGGTCTCAAGTCGTTCGCCGCCGAGCACGGCGGTGCGAAGGCCGTCATCGAGTACGTCGGTAAGCGCGGCGCACGGATCGTCCTCGTGGGCGCCGACGGTGAGTGGGGCGACCAGTTCGCCGAGGACACCGTCACGGCCCGGGAGGCGTGCGCCAAGGCGGGAGTCACCGTCGAGAACGCCTGGGAGCGTGAACTGATGGACCAGATGCGACCGAGCAACGACCTCTGGCGGTCGATGGCCCGGCGCACGATGGCCCGCTGAGATAGATAGCTGAATTGACCAACCACCACCAGTCGACCCGGGGGGAACCCCGGGTCGCTCTCGTTACCTGCTCCCGCCTCGTCGACCTCGACCCCGACGACCGCCTCGTCCTCGACCCGCTCGCCAAGCGGGGGATCACCGCCGAAGCGGCGGTCTGGGACGACCCGGACGTCGACTGGTCCGCGTACGACCTGGTCGTGCTCCGCTCGCCGTGGGACTACGCGCTGCGCCGCGACGAGTTCGTCGCCTGGGCCGCCACCGTGCCCACCCTGCTCAACCCCGGCGACGTGGTGCGGTGGAACACCGACAAGCGCTACCTCGGAGAGCTGAGCGAAGCAGGCGTACCCACCGTGCCGACCGCCTGGGTCGAGCCGGGCGGGAGTTGGTCGCCGCCCGCCGACACCGGCGAGTACGTGATCAAACCGGCGGTCAGCTCGGGTAGCCAGGACACCGGCCGTTACGACCTGGCCGACCCGGAGCACCGGGCCCTGGCCGAGGCGCACGTGCGTCGCCTCTCGGCCGCCGGCCGGACGACGATGGTCCAGCCGTACCTGAGCGCCGTCGACATCGAGGGCGAGACCGCGCTGCTCTTCCTGGCCGGCCCGCACGGTCTCGCGTTCAGCCACGCCATCCGCAAGGGCCCCATGTTGACCGGCCCCGACCTCGGTCCGGACGAGCTGTACAAGGCCGAGGAGATCAGCGCCCGTACCGCCGGGGTCGAGCAGTTGGCCGTCGCGGACCGGACCCTCGCGGCGGTCCCCGGCGGCACCCGGCAGCTGCTCTACGCCCGTGTGGACCTGATCTCCGGCCCGGCCGGCGACCCGGTCCTGGTCGAGTTGGAGCTCACCGAGCCGTCGCTCTTCCTGGGGTACGCCGAGAACGCCGCCGAGCGCCTGGCCGCCGCGATCGCCGCCCACCTGACCCGGCCGGCCTGACCCCGTCCGGGTAGGGCGCCGTTCCGGCGGGTCCCTACGAGATGCGCGGCGGGTTGCCGTGCCGCGTCGTGCCGTGGCGTGGCGTGCCGCGTCGGGGTGCTGTGGCGTGGCGTGCCGCGTCGGGGTGCTGTGGCGTGGCGTGCCGCGTCGGGGTGCTGTGGCGCGCCGTGCCGTGCCGCGCGGTGCCATGCCGTGGCGTGGCGTGGCGTTTCGCCGTGCCGCGTCGTGCCGAGGCGGCGACGGCCCTCGGGGTGCGCGAATGCTGCGCGGGGGCGCCGATGCGGCGGTGCCTCGACGTCGGCGGCTGGCACACCACCGCCTCGACGACGGCGCCGCTCGCGAGATCGTGCTGCATCCAGGATGTAGTGGTATCGCGGACACGTCGATGCCACTACATCCTGGTTCGAGCGTGACCATGAGCCCTGCGGAGCGCCCCCGTCGCCGCGCCGGGTCTATCGCTACGCCCGCCCGTCCTCGCCCTCATCCCTCGAACGTCGTCAAGATCCGCGCAACTTCGGGGATGTTGCTGTCTCTCGCGTCTCGGAAGCAGCAACATCCCCGAAGTTGCGCGGATCTTGCACGGGGTGCGGGCGCGCAGGGGGTCAGGCGGTGGCGGGGACGGGTTCGGTCTTCGTTGCTGGGGTGGGCTGGGGTGTCGGGGGGACCGGGTGGCGTTCGCGGGTGGACCACTGGACCGCGAGGGCGGCCAGCAGCACCAGGCACGAGCCGAGCATGTGCGCGCCGACCAGGAGCGCCGGCACGTGGGTGAAGTACTGCACGAAGCCGATGAGCCCCTGACCCAGCTCCACCGCCACCAGGACGATGGCGGCCCGGGTGGCCCGCCGCGCGTCCACCGCGCGGAACGCGAAGATGAGCGCCACCGACAGGCCGATCAACAGGAAGACCCCGTCGGCGTGGACCTGGGAGATCGCCTCCGGGTCCAGGCCGTTGCGGGCCGCGCCGTGGTCGCCGGCGTGTGGGCCGCTGCCGGTGACCCAGGTGCCGATCACCAGTACCGCGACGGTGACGCCGGTGGTGATCCGGGCGAGCGCGCGCAGGGGAGTGGGCACCGCGGCGACCGTCGGGCCGTCCGGGTCGCCGATCCGCCGCCAGAGGGCGTACGCGGCGGCGATCACCGCCATCGAGGCGAGGAAGTGCAGCCCGACCACCCACGGGTTGAGGTTGGTGAGGACCGTGATGCCGCCGACCACCGCCTGGGCGGGGATGCCCAGGAACACGGCGATGGCCAGCGCCAGGAGCCCGGGTCGGCGGGGCCGGTGGGTCAGCACCGCCAGCACGGTGGCCAGCGCGATGAGGCCGACCGCGAAGGTCAGCATCCGGTTGCTGAACTCGATCACCCCGTAGACGCCCATCTCGGGCGTCGTGACGTACGAGTCGTCGGTGCACCGGGGCCAGGTGGGGCAGCCGAGGCCCGACGCGGTCAGCCGGACCGCCCCGCCGGTGACGACGATGGCCACGTTCGCGATGATCGAGGCGAGCGCGAGGCGGCGCAGCAGGACGCCGGATACCGGACGGACGATTCGGTTCACGGCGCAAATCCTACGCACCGTAGTGATCGAGGTCCGTCCGACTCCGTCGGCTCGGTGGTTCGGATCACCGGGGCCCGGGTTTGCGACCCTCCGGGTAATTACGTAACGTTGGCGTTGTGAAAAACGTGGCGGCGCTCTCCGGGCAGCAGCCGACGGCCGCTCCGGCCGCCGGTGCGTCCGCGTCCGCCCCCGTCGTGAGCACGTCGACGCCGCTCAGCGCCGCCACGGCGACCGAGACCTCGACCCGGGACCGGGTCACCCATCTGTTGCTGGAGCGGGGGGCCACCACCGCCGCGCAGCTCGGCGTGGCCCTCGGGCTCAGCCCGGCGGCTATCCGCCGGCACCTGGACGCGATGCTCGCCGACGGTGACGTCTACGCCCGCGAACAGACCGTGCAGGGCAGCCGCGGTCGCGGACGTCCGGCCAAGGTCTTCATGCTGACCGAGGCTGCCCGGGTTCGCTGTGGCACGCACCACTACGACAACATGGCCACCGCCGCGCTGCGCTGGATCGCCCGTAGCGGTGGCTCGGACGCGGTCGAGGCGTTCGCCACTGAGCAGGTGTCCGCGCTCGAGTCGCGCTGTCGTGCCGCCATGGAGGACGCCGGCGACGACCCTCTCGCGCGTGCTGAGGCACTCGCCGGAGCGCTGACCGCCGAGGGTTACGCTGCCAACGCGACCACGATCGCCTCCGGCGGCCAGCTCTGTCAGCACCACTGCCCGGTGGCGCACGTGGCCGCCGAGTTTCCCCAACTGTGCGAGGCCGAGACCGCGGTCATCTCCCGTCTGGTCGGCACCCACGTACAGCGCCTGGCCACCATCGCGCACGGCGACGGGGTGTGCACCACGCACATCCCGACCCAGCCGGGCCGTGCTCCATCCGGTAATCCCGTCACCACTGTGAGGACAGATAGATGACCGAGCAGATCGTCCAGCCCCTGACCCAGGAAGAGCAGCTCGCCGCCCTGGGTCGCTACGAGTACGGCTGGTCCGACCCGGACGCCGCCGGGGCGGTCGCCCAGCGCGGCATCAACGAGGCGGTGGTGCGGGACATCTCGGCCAAGAAGAACGAGCCGGCCTGGATGCTCGACCTGCGCCTGAAGGGCCTGCGGCTGTTCGGCCGCAAGCCGATGCCGGCCTGGGGCGCGGACCTCACCGGCATCGACTTCGACAACATCAAGTACTTCGTGCGGTCCACCGAGAAGCAGGCCACCAGCTGGGAGGATCTGCCCGAGGACATCAAGAACACGTACGACCGGCTGGGCATCCCGGAGGCGGAGAAGCAGCGGCTGGTCGCGGGTGTCGCGGCGCAGTACGAGTCGGAGGTCGTCTACCACAAGATCCGTGAGGACCTTGAGGAGCAGGGCGTCCTCTTCCTGGACACCGACACCGCCCTGCGCGAGCACGAGGACGTCTTCAAGGAGTACTTCGGCACGGTGATCCCGGTCGGCGACAACAAGTTCGCCGCCCTGAACACCTCCGTGTGGTCCGGTGGCTCGTTCATCTACGTGCCGAAGGGCGTGCACGTGGAGATCCCGCTGCAGGCCTACTTCCGGATCAACACGGAGAACATGGGCCAGTTCGAGCGGACGCTGATCATCGTCGACGAGGGCGCGTACGTGCACTACGTCGAGGGCTGCACCGCGCCCCTCTACTCCTCCGACTCGCTGCACAGCGCGGTCGTGGAGATCATCGTGAAGAAGAACGCGCGCTGCCGCTACACGACCATCCAGAACTGGTCGAACAACGTCTACAACCTGGTGACCAAGCGCGCCGTCTGTCACGAGGGCGCGACCATGGAGTGGGTCGACGGCAACATCGGCTCCAAGGTGACCATGAAGTACCCGGCGGTCTACATGACCGGCGAGCACGCCAAGGGCGAGGTGCTCTCGGTGGCGATGGCCGGCGAGGGTCAGCACCAGGACGCCGGCGCCAAGATGGTGCACGCGGCTCCGCACACGAGCAGCACCATCGTGTCGAAGTCGATCGCCCGTGGTGGCGGCCGGACCTCGTACCGGGGCCTGGTGCAGGTGCTGGAGGGCTCGCACCACAGCCGCAGCACGGTCAAGTGCGACGCGCTGCTGGTCGACACCATCTCCCGCTCCGACACGTACCCGTACGTCGACATCCGCGAGGACGACGTGTCGATGGGGCACGAGGCGACCGTCTCCAAGATCAGCGACGACCAGCTCTTCTACCTGATGAGCCGGGGTCTGAGCGAGGACGAGGCGATGGCGATGATCGTGCGCGGCTTCATCGAGCCGATCGCCAAGGAACTCCCGATGGAGTACGCCCTGGAGCTGAACCGGCTCATCGAACTCCAGATGGAGGGCGCGGTCGGCTGACGCCGCCGTTCCCCGCGGGCGGGCCGGCGACGCCGGCCCGCCCGCACGAAGCCCAACCTCGCCGTCACGGAACAGACAGACCAAGGAAGACATGACTACCCAGGCTTCCGCGCCGCCGCCCAGCACCAAGTCGCAGGCGCTGCGCTCGTACGACGTCGCCGACTTCCCGGCCCTCACCGGCCTGGAGGAGGACTGGCGCTTCACCCCGCTCAAGCGCCTCCGCGGCCTCTCGGGCGACGTGCCGGCCGAGACCGGCACGGTCCGGCACGAGTACGGCGACCTGCCCGAGGGCGTGGCCATCAGCCGGGTCGGCCGCGACGACGAGCGGATCGGCAGTGTGCTCACCCCGGTCGACCGGGTCAGCGCGCTGGCGTACGGCGCCGCCGCCGATGCCCTGTTGGTGCGGGTGGCCCCGGACGTGGTGCTCGGCCAGTCGGTGGGCCTGCGGGTGGTCGGCACGGGCGCGGGGCAGCCGGCGTTCGGGCACACGTTCGTCGAGATCGGCCGCTTCGCCGAGGCGACCCTGGTGCTGGAGCACGTCGGATCGGCCACCCTGGCCGACAACGTCGAGGTGGCCGTGGGCGACGGCGCGAAGCTGACCCTGGTCACCGTCGCCGACTGGGCCGACGACGCGGTCCAGGCCCAGCACCTGAAGGTCAAGCTGGGCCGGGACGCCAAGGTCATCCACATCCAGGTGTCCCTGGGCGGCGACCTGGTCCGGCAGTTCACCTCGGTCGAGTACACCGGTCGGGGTGGCGAGGCCGAGCTGTACGGCGTCTACTTCGCCGACGGCGGCCAGCACCTGGAGCACCGGCAGCTCGTCGACCACAACGTGCCGGACTGCCGCAGCTACGTCGGCTACCGGGGCGCGTTGCAGGGCGCGGACGCGCACACCGTCTGGGTCGGCGACGTGCTGATCCAGGCCGAGGCGACCGGCACCGACACGTACGAGATCAACCGGAACCTGCTGCTCACCGACGGCGCGCGCGCGGACTCCGTACCCAATCTGGAGATCGAGACCGGCGAGATCGCCGGCGCGGGCCATGCCAGCGCGACCGGCCGCTTCGACGACGAGCAGTTGTTCTACCTGATGGCCCGGGGTATCCCGGAGGGTGAGGCCCGTCGCCTGGTGGTCCGCGGCTTCTTCGCCGAGGTGATCAACAAGATTCCGGTCGAGGCGCTGCGCGAGCGCCTGGGCGACGCGATCGAGGCCCGGCTGGCGAAGGCCGGCGCCTGATGATCCGGATCTGCTCCACCGAGGACGTGCCGAAGGGCACCGCCATCAGAGCGGACGTCGACGGCACGCCGATCGCGCTGGTGCACGCCGAGGACGGCCAGTTCTACGCCGCCTACGACGAGTGCTCGCACGCCGCGGTCGCCCTCTCCGAGGGTGAGGTCGACGGCTGCACGCTGGAGTGCTGGTTGCACGGCTCGCGCTTCGACCTGCGCACCGGCACGCCCACCGGCCTGCCCGCCACCGAACCCGTACCCGTCTACCCCGTCGAAGTCCGCGACGGCGACATCTACCTGAGCCTGACGCCGAGTAATGGAGTGACCCGATAATGAGCACCCTGGAGATCCGCGACCTGAAGGTGTCGGTCAAGCTGCCCGAGGGTGAGCTCAAGCCGATCCTGGCCGGCGTCGACCTGACCGTGAAGTCCGGTGAGACCCACGCCATCATGGGCCCCAACGGCTCCGGCAAGTCCACCCTGGCGTACTCGATCGCCGGTCACCCCAAGTACGAGATCACCGGCGGCTCGGTGACCCTCGACGGCGAGGACGTCCTCGCCATGACGGTCGACGAGCGGGCCCGCGCCGGCCTCTTCCTGGCCATGCAGTACCCGGTCGAGGTGCCCGGCGTCTCGGTGGCGAACTTCCTGCGCACCGCGAAGACCGCCATCGACGGTGAGGCGCCGAAGCTGCGTACCTGGGGCGGCGAGCTGCGGGGTGCGATGGAGCGCCTCCAGATGGACCCGGCGTTCGCCCAGCGCAACGTCAACGAGGGCTTCTCCGGCGGTGAGAAGAAGCGGCACGAGATCGTCCAGTTGGAGCTGCTCAAGCCGAAGATCGCCATCCTCGACGAGACCGACTCGGGTCTCGACGTGGACGCGCTGCGCGTGGTCAGCGAGGGCGTCAACCGGGTCCGCGACACCGGCGACACCGGCGTGCTGCTGATCACCCACTACACGCGGATCCTGCGCTACATCAAGCCGGACCACGTGCACGTCTTCGTGGCCGGCCGGATCGTCGAGCAGGGCGGCCCGGAGCTGGCCGACAAGCTCGAGGCCGAGGGTTACGAGCGGTACGCCGCCGGGGCCGGCACGGCCAAGGCCTGAGCGGGAGAGGCGCTGCCGAGATGACCAGCATCGCGATCCCCGAGGGGATGCCGCAGTACGACGACGTGCCGCGTTTCGACGTGGCCCGGGTGCGCGCCGACTTCCCGATCCTCGATCGGGAAATCAACGGGCACCCGCTGGTCTACCTCGACAGCGCCAACACCTCGCACAAACCCCGTCAGGTGCTCGACGTGCTCGACGAGCACTACGCGCGGCACAACGCCAACGTCTCGCGCTCGGTGCACACGCTGGGCACCGAGGCCACCGAGGCGTACGAGGGGGCGCGGGCCAAGCTCGCCGCGTTCATCAACGCGCCGAGCGTCGACGAGGTGGTGTTCACCAAGAACTCCACCGAGGCGATCAACATCGTGGCGTACGCCTTCTCCAACGCCTCGCTGCGTCCGGACGGCGACCCGCGGTTCCGGCTCGGCCCCGGGGACGAGGTGGTGATCTCCGAGATGGAGCACCACTCGAACATCGTCCCGTGGCAGCTGCTCTGCGAGCGCACCGGCGCGACCCTGCGCTGGTTCGGGGTCACCGAGCAGGGCCGGCTCGACGAGTCGGGCCTGGAAGACCTGATCACCGAACGGACGAAGATCGTCTCGCTGGTGCACATGTCGAACATCCTCGGCACCGTCAACGCCACCTCCCGGATCACCGCGCGGGTGCGCGAGGTGGGCGCGCTGCTGCTGCTGGACTGCTCCCAGTCCGTGCCGCACCTGCCCATCGACGTGGTCGACCTGGACGCCGACTACATCGTGTTCACCGGGCACAAGATGCTCGGTCCGACCGGCATCGGCGTGCTCTGGGGCCGGGGCGAGCTGCTGGCGGCCATGCCGCCGGTGATGGGCGGCGGCTCGATGATCGAGACCGTCACCATGGCCCGGTCGACGTTCGCCGCGCCGCCGGCCCGCTTCGAGGCGGGCACCCCGCCGATCGCCGAGGCGGTCGCGCTCGGCGCGGCGGTCGACTACCTCACCGGCATCGGCATGCCGGCGATCCAGTGGCACGAGAAGGAGCTGACGGCGTACGCGCTGGACGCCCTCGGCTCGGTGCCCGACCTGCGGATCTTCGGCCCGACCGTGCCGATCGGCCGGGGCGGCACCATCTCGTTCGCCCTGGGTGACGTGCACCCCCACGACGTGGGCCAGGTGCTCGACTCGCTGGGCGTGCAGGTGCGGGTGGGTCACCACTGCGCGAAGCCGGTGTGCAGCCGGTTCGGCGTCCCGGCGATGACCCGGGCGTCGTTCTACCTCTACACCACCACCGGGGAGATCGACGCCCTGGTGGGCGGTCTGGAGCAGGTACGGAAGGTGTTCGACTGATGGTGCAGCTCGACCAGCTCTACCAGGAGATCATCCTGGATCACTACAAGCACCCGCACGGCCGGGGCCTGCGTGACGCCGACGACCCGGGCGACCAGGTCGCCGAGGCGCACCACGTCAACCCGACCTGCGGCGACGAGGTCACCGTCCGGGTGGCCACCGACGGCACCGTTCTGCACGACATCTCGTACGACGGCATGGGCTGCTCGATCAGCCAGGCCTCGGCGAGCGTCCTGCACGAACTGCTGCGCGGTCGGGGCGCCGGGGAAGCATTCGAGGTGCACGAGGCGTTCGTCGAGTTGATGTCCGGACGTGGCCAGGTCACGCCGGACGAGGACGTACTCGGTGACGGGGTCGCTTTCGCGGGCGTAGCCCGCTATCCCGCCCGGGTCAAGTGCGCGCTGCTGCCGTGGATGGCGTTCAAGGACGCCGCGGCACGCGCCGGTGTGGGCGTGAGCCCGGAGGTGAAGGCATGAGCAGCGAGGATACGGCTACTGCGGCGACGCCGGAGGCCGGCGACACCGTCACGGCGCAGACCGACGCGGTGAGTGGCGACGCCGCCGCCCCGGCGGGCGGCGTCAGCAAGGCCATGATCGCCGACATCGAGGAGGCGATGAAGGACGTCGTCGACCCGGAGTTGGGGATCAACGTGGTCGACCTGGGCCTGGTGTACGGGGTGCACGTCGACGACGAGAACGTCGCGACCCTGGACATGACGCTCACCTCGGCGGCGTGCCCGCTGACCGACGTGATCGAGGACCAGGCCCGGCAGGCCCTCACCACCGGCCCCGGTGGCGGTCTGGTCAACGACATCCGGATCAACTGGGTCTGGCTCCCGCCGTGGGGCCCGGACAAGATCACCGACGAGGGTCGGGACCAGCTCCGTTCCCTCGGCTTCAACGTCTGACCCGAACTCCCGACTTTCTTCGTTCGAGCGCGGTGCCCTCCGGGGCGCCGCGCTCGACGTGTTAGAGGTGAAATCTCTTGTGGAACGGATCGTTCCGGTCTGCTAAGCTGAGTTTAGAACGGAGCGGAACGTTCCGTTTCGCGAGGGAACTCGGCGGACCAGCGAGAGGGTCGGGACAATGAACGAGACGGCAACTGGACAGTGGCGGATCGTGCTCGACGAGGCGCGCCAAGCGCTGCGGACCACCGCCGAGGGAATCCCGGCCGAGGCCTGGGACCTGTCCACCCCCTGCGATCGGTGGACGGTCACCCAGGTGCTCCAGCACGCGACCGGCGACCAGCTCGCGTACGTCGCCGCGATCACCGGCGGATCGGGGCCGGAGGAGGACCCGTTCGCGCCCTCCGGGCGGATCGAGGGGGACAAGCTGACCGGCCTGTACGCCGCCCTCGACGCCTCCGCCCGCGCCTGGCAGGGCGTCGCCGACGAGGATCCGCAGGTACCGACGCCCCTGCCGCACGGCGCGCTGCCGGCCCACACGGCTGGCGTCGCCGCCGCTCTCGACGCGGCGGTGCACGCCTGGGACATCGCGGTGGCCACCGGTCAGCCGTCCCCGCTCCACGACGACCTGGCCCGCCCCCTGTTCGAGGTCGCGCGGCAGATCGTCGAGCCGCTGCGGGCCTACGGCGCGTACGCGGCGGCGCTCGACCCGGGCGCGGAAGCCGACGACGTGACCACGCTGCTCTCCTACCTCGGCCGCGACCCCCGGTGGGCCGAGTCGCGGCACTGACCGGTCCCGATCCGCCAAGATCGTGCTCGATCATCGTTGTCGTGGCCTCGGCGAGGCACCGAGGCCACTACAACATGGTTCGGAAACGATCTTCGGCTGGCGGCCGCCGCTCGCCCCCCCGGGTGGGACTGATCGGCCGACCGGTCCCGGCAAGATCTGCGCAACTACACCGATGTTGCTGCTTCCCGCGTGGCGGATGCAGCACCTTCCCCGATGTTGTGAGGATCTTGGGCGCGGGGCGCGGGGCGCGGGGCGCGGGGCGCGGGGCGCGGGGCGCGGGGCAGATCGGAAGAGCGGCGGTAGGGAAAGAGTGTATTGG